>NZ_JBVKDQ010000003.1:0-191430 GCF_055633755.1 Amycolatopsis sp. NPDC114484
CACGGCACGGCACGGCACGGCACGGCACGGCACGGCACGGCACGGCACGGCACGGCACGGCACGGCACGGCACGGCACGGCACGGCACGGCACGGACGAGGATGCGCTGCTGGCTGAGAACGGCTGAGAATTCTCAGCCGATTCTTCTCAGGAAAGCCTGAGGGTTTTCCACAGGCTGCTCATAAGCGCAGGCGCGAGTCTGGGTTCATGACCGAGAACGAGAGCCGGCCCGGCCCCGCTATCCCCGGTGGGCGCCAGCCGCACCAGAGCAGTGAGCAGTATGGCCAGTACCGGGCCGGGTCGAGTCCGTTCGTCGCCAACCAGGGCCATCCGCGTGGTGCCGAAGGCGGCCCTGCCGGGCAAGCCGGAGCGTACGGCGCGCCGCAGACGGCCGCGAGCACTCGGCAGGCGGGGCAGAGCAACGCGCAGCTACCCAGCGGTGCTCACGCTTCCGGACCGAACGCTGTCCAGCCAGGTGCCGCTCCACAGACTGGGCCGAACACTGCGCCCGTGCAAAGTCCGCACGCCGCACGCCAATCCCAGCCGAACGCTGCCCCACAGTCCGAGCCAACTGTCGCGCCCTTGCCTAACCAGCACGCCGCACAGCATCAACCCGGCACCCCGCAGTACGGACCGATGCCGCAGCCCGCGCAACCGCCCGCGGCCCTGGCCGGTCCGCGGAAGCGACCCGGCCGTATGGCCGTCCTCGTCGGAGCCACCGCGCTCGCCGCAGCGCTCCTCGGCGGCGGTGCCGGCGCGGCGATCGTCGGGCTGAGCGGCGGTTCCAGCGGGTCCTCGACCACCGCGTCGTCCTCCGCCACCGGGCAGACCATCAGCAACACCACAGCTTCCGGGGACGTCAGCACCGTCGCCGCGAAGGTCGTGCCCAGTGTCGTTCAGGTGAACGTCACGACTGGTCGGGGCACGGCGATCGGGTCGGGCGTCATCCTCACCGCCGACGGCCGGATCCTCACCAACGCGCACGTCGTGCAAGGAGCCCAGACCGTCACGGTCGCCACGTCGGACGGCAAGAAGTACCAGGCCAAGGTCGTCGGCTCGGACACCAAGAGCGACATCGCCGTGCTGCAGGCGCAGGGCGCGAGCGGGCTCGCCGCCGCGACGCTCGGCGATTCGGGCAAGCTCGCCGTCGGGCAGCAGGTCATCGCGATCGGGTCGCCGGGCGGGCTGCAGAACACCGTCACCACCGGCATCGTCAGCGCGCTCAACCGGCCGCTTTCCGACGTCGGAGGCGGCGACGGCGGCGATCAGCAGAACTCGCCCTTCGGCAGGCAGACCTCGAACGTCACCTCCGGCCCCAGCTACACCGCGATCCAGACCGACGCCTCTATCAACCAGGGCAACTCCGGCGGCGCGCTCGTCGACAGCCAGGGCCAGGTGATCGGCATCAACTCCGCGCTCTACAGCCCGAACTCGTCGGCGGGCAGCGTCGGGATCGGGTTCGCCATCCCGATCAACGACGCCAAGAAGATCGTCGACCAGATCGTCAACGGCTGACCGGAACCCCGGAGGCGGACCGCGGTCGGGGCGGCCCGCCTTCGCTCCTCACTCGGGACAGTGAGGAAACCTGGCCGCTCTCTCCGGGAATTCGGGGCCCGGGGAGAGCGGCTCTTTCATGCGCCCGGCAGCTCGTAGACCAGCGTGAACGTGTGCTTGCCTGCCTCGTCCACGGCGATGTCCGCCGACCCGGAGATGCCCGCCAGCTCGTCCATGCCCGAGCCGGGAAGCAGTACCAGAGACAACCCTTCGTCCCCAGCCGTGTGCCGGAGAACGAAGCTGCCCTTCCGGCCGTCGACAGAACCGGTAAAGCGCTCGAAAGCGACGTACGCGCGCGAAGTCTCGTTCGACGCCGTCAGCATCTCGACCCGGCTGGTCCCCTCGACCGCCCCGGTGAACGTCTTCTCGATCAGCACCTGCGCGAACGCCGTGCCACCAGCCTCGTCCTGCGCCTGCGGCTCCCATTTGTCCAGCTCGAACGCGGCGACGGCGGTACTGGTCATGCTGCTGCTCCTCTGCCGGAAACTCGGTCCCGGACAGTCAATCGCCAATACCTGCCATCTCCTGTCAGGTATCTCAACGCCGCCGGTTGCCGAACAGCCCGCGCGAGAACTCCCGCCCGAGCGAACTCGCCGCCGAACGCATGAACGACTTCACCGCCGGGTTGCTCAACACCTGCGAGATCATCCCCGGCTCCTCCTTCTCCGGCTTGGGAGCGGCCGGCGCCTCCGGTTCGGCAGCCGGCGCGGAAGGCTCGGCCGGCGTGGCTTTGGCCGTCAACTTCTCGTACGCCGACTCCCGGTCGATCGTCTCCCCGTACTTGGCGTTCAGCTCCGACGACGCGACCGCAGCGCGGATCGCGTCCGCCCCGATCGACCCCATCTTCGACCGCGGCGCGCGCAATCGCGTCCACGCGACCGGCGTCGGCGCCCCGCGTTCGGACAGCACGGTGACGACCGCCTCGCCGATCCCCAGCGACGTCAACGCCGTCTCGAGGTCGTAGTGCGGCGACTTCGGATACGTCTTCACCGTGCGCGCCAACGCTTTCTGATCGTCCGGCGTGAACGCGCGCAACGCGTGCTGCACCCGCGCGCCAAGCTGGGACAGCACGTTGTTCGGGATGTCGGTCGGCAGCTGCGTGCAGAAGAACACGCCGACGCCCTTCGACCGGATGAGCTTCACCGTCTGCTCGATCCGCTCCAGGAACGCCTTCGACGCGTCGGAGAACAGCAGGTGCGCCTCGTCGAAGAAGAACACCAGCTTCGGCTGGTCGAGGTCGCCCTCCTCGGGCAGCTCCTCGAACAGCTCGGCCAGCAGCCACATCAGGAACGTCGAGAACAGCGCCGGTTTGGACTGCAGGTTGTCCAGTTCCAGCAGGGTGATGACGCCCTTGCCGTCCTGCTGGCGCATCAGGTCGTGGACGTCCAGCTCGGGCTCGCCGAAGAACTCCTCGCCGCCCTGAGCCTCCAGATTGGACAGTGCGCGCAGGATGACGCCCGCCGTCGCCGCGGACACCCCGCCGATGCCCTTGAGGTCTGCCTTGCCCTCGTCGCTGGTCAGATGCGTGATGACCGACCGCAGGTCCTTGGTGTCCAGCAAGGCGAGCCCGCGCTGGTCGGCCCAGTGGAAAATCAGGCCGAGCGTCGATTCCTGCGTCTCGTTCAGCCCCAGCACCTTCGACAGCAGCACCGGCCCGAAGCTGGTGATCGTCGCGCGCACCGGGATCCCGGTGCCGCTGGTGCCGAGCGACAGGAACTGCACCGGACCCGCCGACGGCGCCCAGTCGTCGCCCAGTTCCGCGGACCGTTTCGCGGTGCGGTCGCTCGCCTCGCCGGGCGCGGACAGCCCGGACAGGTCACCCTTGACGTCGGCGAGCACTACCGGAACCCCGGCCGCGGACAGCTGTTCGGAGATCAGCTGGAGCGTCTTGGTCTTGCCGGTGCCGGTCGCGCCCGCGACCAGGCCGTGCCGGTTCAACGTCGCCAGCGGCAGCCGGACCGCGGCCGACGCTTCCGTCTTCCCGTCGATCACCACCGCGCCCAGCTCGACCGCCGCCCCCTCGCTGGCGTATCCCCGCGCGATCTCCGCCGCTGGTCCCGACGCTTGCTCGGCCACTGGCCGCACCTCGTTCCGAGTCCGAAATCACACCTCGCTGCACTGGCTGACTGAGCGTAACGCGCCGGAAGCCCAGGTGACGCCGCTGATATCCCCGTGTCGGGTTAGGGTGGTGCGGGTGAACGACCATCTTGTCTGGATCGACTGCGAGATGACGGGGCTGGACCTCGGCAAGGACGCGTTGATCGAAATAGCCGCGCTGGTGACCGACGCCGACCTGAACGTGCTGGGCGAGGGCGTCGACATCGTCATCCACGCCGACGACGCCAAGCTCGACGGCATGCCGCAGGTCGTCCACGACATGCACGCCAAGTCCGGCCTCACCGAAGAAGTCCGCGCCTCGACGACCACGCTGGCCGAGGCCGAGCAGCGCGTGCTGGAGTACATCCGGGAATGGGTGCCGGACCCGGCCAGCGCGCCGCTCGCCGGCAACTCGATCGCCACCGACCGCGGCTTCATCGCCCGCGACATGCCGGCGCTCGACAGCCACCTGCACTACCGGATGGTCGACGTGTCGTCGGTCAAGGAGCTCGTGCGCCGCTGGTACCCGCGGATCTACTACGCCAAGCCGGAGAAAGGCCTGGCCCACCGCGCGCTCGCGGACATCAAGGAGTCCGTCGGCGAACTCGAGTACTACCGCGCGATCGCCTTCGTCCCGCAGCCCGGCCCGACGAGCGACGAGGCCAAAGCCGCCGCCGCCGAAGTGCTGGAACGCCACCGACGGTGACCCCCTGAAAAGCGCTCGCGGGCACCCGCTAGGATTGCTTCCAGCAAGGCGATCGCGAGATCTTTTTGCCAGATGGTGGCTATAGCTCAGCTGGTAGAGCACCTGGTTGTGGTCCAGGAGGTCGCGGGTTCGAGCCCCGTTAGCCACCCTTGCACCCCGGCTTCACCGAGATCTTTTTCGGAGAAGCCGGGGTTTTGTCATTTCCGGGGTACGGTGGCTATGCGGGTGTCGCACAGGTCACTGCGACACCTCCCCTGGCCCGGCTGCCGCCACACTGGCCGCCGCCGGCCGGATTTACGGTGGGCTACCGCCGCTGACCAGGGCTGTTGTCCCGGCGGACCGAAAAGGGGACCCCCCTGGAACGGGGGCTGAACGCCCTGCTAATCTTTTCCACGTCGCCGAGGGAAACCACAGCGGCGGGAAGCACCAAGCGCCATTAGCTCAATTGGCAGAGCAGCTGGCTCTTAACCAGCGGGTTCGGGGTTCGAGTCCCTGATGGCGCACCCTCACTCCCCAGGTTCGAGAAGTTTTCGACCTGGGGATTTTGGTTTTCTGGAAGCTTTTCTTCCGGTACCGGACTGTCCATTGTGGTCATTGGCGAGCCCGAGGCGAGCCCGAGACTTCGCGCCGACTGCCGCGGGATGATCGCCGCCGTCGCTTCCGCCGCCGCGAAGGACACCTGGGGCAGAACCGACGTGTAGGTGTCGGAGGCGATGGTGATCGAGGAGAGCCGCAGCATCCGCTGCACCACCTTCATCTCCGCCCCCCGCCGCCAACGCCAGAGTCGCCGCGCCATGGCGGAGATCGTGCAACCGGATCGGCGGCAGCCCGGCTTGGCGGGACAGGTCGTAAAACACGTCCGTGACATGCGCGGGATGCAGCGGGTTCCCGTCCCACTGCGTGAAGGCAAGGTCGTGGTCCTTCCACTGAGACCCGAGACGTGTCCGATCCGCGTCCTGCACCGCCAGGTGCTGGGCGAGCACCAGGCCGGTGTCCTGGTCGATCGCGACCGCGTTCACCGACTCGTCCGTCTTCGGCTTCGACTCGCCTGTTTCCCAGCCCCACTGCACGATCTGATTCGAGACCCGCACCTCCCCGGCCGCAAGACGGATCTCAGACCGCCGCAACCCGCACGCCTCGCCCCGCCCCAACCCGATATGCGCGATCAGATGAAACAACGGATACAGGGGATGATTGACCGCGACGTCGAGGAAACGGCCGGTCTGTTCCGGGGTCCACACCATCACCGGGCACGGAATTACCCCGGTCCGCTGCCACTGCAGCACCCGCTCCGATGTCCAGACCAACGGCGTCCACCGCACCGCCGCGGGCAGCTCCACCAGCGACGCCACGTTCACCACCAGCAAGCCTTCCTTGACCGGGCGGTTCAGGCACGTCTTCAAGGTCCCGTTGATCCGGTGGATCGAGGACGGGCCGACCGGCCGCTGCCACTTCACCGCCGCCACCTTCCGCGGATCCCCGCTCTCGCGGTACACCCCGATCAGCTCGTTGTGCTCGGCGATCGCGTCGTACATCGCGTCAAGATGCCGCACCCGCAGCTTCCGACGCCGCACCTGGCCCAGATGCGGCCCCAGATATAACCGCACATGCGACTCGTACGACCGGTACGTGTTGCGTGACACCTTCCGCTTCTTTGCCGCCAGGAATGCGGCGAACTCCTCGGCCGTCAACGGATCGTCGGTCACATCCGCGCCCGCCCGCACCAGGCGTCGCATCTCGTCGATGTCCGGGAACTTCTCCCGCTGGGCGAACGCCAGGGCGATCACGTCGCCGATGTCGCGCCGCAACTCCTCGTCGTCCTCGTCCGCGATCGCCAGCAACCCGCGCACATGCTCCAGTTGGTTCTCCGCGGCGGTGGCCGAGTCGAACCCGCGGCGTCGCCGCGGACGCCGCTGCCCCGCCGCGTCCGGAGGAAGCTCAACCCGGAATCCCCACTGGCCATGCTTGTAGTTCGTCAGCTTCGGACACGCGCTCCCGAGCAGTTTCCTGTTCTCGTCCCGGCAATTGCACGTCCGGAACACCGAGGTGGATTCGGACACCGCGCCGGACCTGGGCGCGGTCGTCCTGGACTGCATCGACGACGCCGGTGCCGGTCCGTACGTGCTGGACCTGACCGCGGTCGCCTTCCTCGATTCGGCCGGCCTCGCGGTCTTGCTGGACGCCGCCCGTCGCGCGGAAAGGCGGCGGGGGCAGCTGCGGATCGTGGTCGACGCCAATCGCCCGGTCATCAGGCCCATCGAGGTCACCGGTCTCGACGAGATCCTGGCCTTGTATCACACCGTCGAGGAAGCCCTGGCCGCAACCTAGGCCTCAGCGAAGCCGACCTGGGTGCTCGCCGCGTTGTCCGAACGAACCAGCTCGGATGGGCCAGATCCGCGAACACTGTGGGGCTGTTCTGATCGGCGCGTCGGAAGCTGTGTGCTGACTCGGCACTCGGCGGCCGAAGCAGAACAAGACCGCTTGCACCGGGAAGTCCGAAGCAGCAGGCAGCTTGTGGAGGCAGGAACGGACGGGGAACCACCACGTCCGCCCGGCGGGCCTCGCGATCGAGCGCACGCGCACGGTACCGCCACACCGGCATATCCCGGATGGTTTCGATAGCCTGCCTGGCCACCGAACCGGCGGCGTGGGCGCTGGCCGCAGCCGGTCCCGAACCGGGCGAGATCGGCATGGTCACCGTCACCGCCTGCGGCGCGAGCCACCGCCGCCCGTTGATCGCCGCCCAGGTCGCGAGCCGCTTGCCCATCCCTGCCCGGCCTGTTCGAGGTCAACAAACGGCTGCGCCGGTTTCTCCTCCGCGCTGGCCGCCGCCAGTCACGCAATCCGAACTGGAGTCGTCCGGCACTCGCTGGTCGTCGGCGCGGCGAAGAATGCCGGGCGTTACGGCTGAACCGACCACAGCGCCCACGTCGGCAAGGCCAGTCCGTGTTCCGCTGGGCCGCCCGCCGCCGCGGAAGTACACCTGGCGCGGGCATCACCACCCACGAACCTCGCCCACCAGGCCGATCTGCGGATCATCGAAGCGCTGACCGACCACCGTCGCTCGAACAGCCGTCAGATGATCGGCCACTAGACGGACCGCCTTCGCGCGGCTGTCGGCGTCGTACTTCCCCGGCGTGGAACGCACCTCCCCGTTAAGGAGGGAGGCACCGAAGCCGGGACGATTCCCGTTCGCCCACGCACGGAAAAGCGGGACGTTACAGCCCGGTTCCGCGCGGATGGGCGATGCGCAGCGGGGCGCCGATGGCGTGCAGATGCGCCAGGACTTGACGGTAGGAGTCGACGAGACCGGTTTGGGCGTAAGGGATGCCGTGATCGGCGCAGAACCGTTGGACGATGGGCTGCGCATGGCGGAGGTGGGGCCGGGGCATGTTCGGGAACAGGTGGTGCTCGATCTGGTAGTTGAGCCCGCCGAGGACGAAGTCGGTTACGCGTCCCCCGCGGACGTTGCGGGAGGTCAGGACTTGCTTGCGGAGGAAGTCCACTTTGGACTCGGTGATCGTCGGCATGCCCTTGTGGTTGGGAGCGAACGAGCAGCCCATGTAGACGCCCCACAGTGCTTGGTGCACGACGACGAACACGACCGCGAGACCGGGCGAGAGCACGAGGAACACCGTGGCGAAGTAGGCCGCGATGTGCAGGCACAGCAGCGCGCCTTCGAGCCGCCGAGCCGGGGTCTCGCCCCGGATGACCGCCTTGATCCCGGATACGTGCAGGTTCAGCCCTTCCAGGGTCAGCAGCGGGAAGAACAGCGCGGCCTGGTGTTTCGCCGTCCACCGGAGGAACCCGGTTTTCAACCGGGCCTGGGTGCTGGTGAACGCGAGGACGGGGATGTCGAGGTCCGGGTCGTGGTGTTCGTGATTGGGGTTGGCGTGGTGCCGGTTGTGTCCGTGGATCCACCACTGATAGCTCATGCCCACGAGCCCGCCGTGCATCGTGCCCAGCACGTCGTTGGGGCGGCGGGTGCGGAAGATCTGCTTGTGTCCGGCATCGTGGCCGATGAACGCGAGTTGCGCGAAGACGATCGCCAGCGCGACGGCGATGAACAGCTGCCACCAGGTGTCGCCCAGGAACGCGAACCCGACCCACGCCCCGGCGAGC
This sequence comes from Amycolatopsis sp. NPDC114484, assembly GCF_055633755.1. NCBI lineage: Bacteria > Bacillati > Actinomycetota > Actinomycetes > Pseudonocardiales > Pseudonocardiaceae > Amycolatopsis > Amycolatopsis sp. NPDC114484. Next base: position 8,480 of record NZ_JBVKDQ010000003.1, read on the forward strand.
ACGGCGAGGTTGCCGGCGATTTTCATCGCGTAGTAGCCGTGGCGGCGGCGGAGCAGCCCGGCCGCCCGGATCTGCGCGGACAGGGACGCGTACTCGCTGCCGGGCTGTCCCGGCACCGCCGTCATCGCGACCGCGGCGCGGGAGCCTGCGCCGAAAAGGCGACCCGGGACGCCGGGTGGATTCCGGCCGCGACGCGGGTGGGCGGCTGGTCCGCGACGGGATGGCTGAACAGAACCGGCGGTGCGGCACCCGGCCGGGGCAGGTGAATCGTGTTGTTCATGAGGTCTCCTCGAAAAGTTGGGGCGGGTGAACCGCGGTCGCGCCGCGAAAGGCGCTCAACGCGGCCGCAGCGGAAGAGCCGGCACCGGTGGTGCGGCCTGCGGCTCGATGTGAATGACGCGCCCAGTCCCGGGCGTGAAGGGGCACCAAATCCCCGGCGGCGTGGCTGACCTGGTGTCCGCCGTTCGGTGCTCCTCGCAACCGGCCCTGCCGCGGCGTCCTGGGGCTCAGTCCTTGCTCTTGACGGTACGCGATCCCGCCGCGCCGCGCCCGGCAGGGGGATGGTCGCGCTGGGGGCGAGTTGACAGGTTCTCGGCTTGCGTGCTCCGCTGAAGACGGTTGAATGTTTTGTATTCGTCATTTCGCTCGCAAAAATTTTGAGCGAGCGCGTCTGGTGTCTTCGTTATTCTTGAGCCGCGAGCTCGACTCACGGCACCGGGCTTCGGTTTCCTCAGCCCCGACGACAGCGGCAGCGACGCTTTCGTCCACTTCTCCGAGATCACCGGCGACGGTTTCCGCAGCCTCGACGAGAATGTGCGCGTCGAGTTCGAAGCCGGCCAGGGAAACCGCGGCCCGCAAGCCACCGGCGTATCCGTCCTCTGACGTCCGCCGATCCTCGACGAAGGGCGCTCGCGACCGGCGGGCGCCCCTTTCGCCATCTCCGCAGCGGCCATCGAACGCCCGAGTGCTCGACGACCGGCACGGACTCGGCCACCGGCACCTCACGAAGGTAGCGGCTGGCTTGCCGGAGGCGTCACCGGTTCCTCACCGCGCTGCGGAGACGGTGCTGCAATACCGACCCGCTGGACGAGGACTGTGTGCCCGCCGACCGCCCACCGCTGGACGGCACCTGTCTCACTGCGGCCCGTCCTCCGTCATGTGCCGGATGGATTCCCCTCCCTTGCGGTGGTCCGCCCGTCCGTACTTGCTCTCGAGCACGCTCTCGAGCTTCTGGACCGCACCGTGGCAGGCCTCGTCCACCGAGCCCGCGTGATGGGTGACCGCGACCGCGGGTTTGCCGGCCGGGCGGGCCTCGATCACGCACCGCCGGTCGGCGCTGCCCGCGCCGGTAGCGACGTCGTTGCTCAGGTGGACTTCCAGACGGGTGATGTGGTCGCTGAAGCGCGACAGCGCCGACTGGAGGTCCGCCTCGAGTCGCTGGATCAACTCGTCGCTGCCGTGGATGTTCTTGTCCGTGCTGATCTGGATCTGCACTCGTTGTTCCCTTCGGAGACCGAACTGGTTCGCGCCGAGGCGGAAACCGGTCCGGCGGCGTGACTACGCCGACCAGGGGGCTGGACCGGGTTTCGGTCGACAAGGCCGTGCGGCGACGCCACTTGACCGGGCGTTTGTCTTGTGAGCCTACGTGCCTGGAGCCGGGAAAGCCCGGCCGACACGGTCCTGCAGGCGAGGAGAGGCGGAGCGGGACGCCGACCCATCACGGCGCGTGGGGCCGGCCGAGTTCGAGGCGCCAGCTTAAAGTCGTGTGGCCATGGCGGTGGCCGGGGTCGCGGTACGGCTTGTGCGGCCGGGTTTTCATGTCGGGCCGACGGCTGTGGTGTCGGTGTGCGGCGGGGGCGCGGCGAGGCTGCGCAGACCTGAGCTGAGCACCGCCAGAAGCGGCCCGGCGAGCAGTGCTCCGACGATGCCCGCGGTGACGAGTCCGGCGGCCAGGGCAAGCACGACGGCCGGCGGGTGCAGGCGCACGGCACGGCCGAGCAGGAACGGTTGCAGGACATGGCTTTCCAGCTGCATCACGTCGACGACGACGGCGAGCACGATGATCGCCGGGCGGGTACCGCAGTCCCATCGGATTGGCAGGTGGTTCTCGGTTACGCATAAGCGATCCCCGCGGTATCCGCCTCGCGGGCGGACGCGGGTACGGAAAGCCGATCTCGCGATCGGTTGACAACAGTGATGAAACCCCAACCCTCGGGACCCCAGCGCCGCGCGGCGCTGGGGTCCCTTGCGATGTGGAGGTGCAGTGAACCCAGAGCACCCCGCGGCGCACTCGAGCGCGGACGACAAGTTCGACGACGAGGACTATCCCGCCCACACCATGGGCCGGGCCGCCGAAATGCTCGGCACCACCCCCGGCTTCCTACGCAGCCTCGACGAGGCGAAACTGCTCACCCCGCAACGCTCCTCCGGCGGGCACCGCCGCTACTCCCGCTACCAGCTGCGCATCGCCGCCCGCGCCCGCGAACTCGTCGACCAGGGCACCCCGCTGCACGCCGCGTGCCGCATCATCATCCTCGAAGACCAGCTCGCCGAAGCCCAGCGCCTCAACGCCCAGCACGACACTCCGACCTGAGCACGCCTGTCCTGCGGACACCTCGAGCGAGCGCGCGGAAGGCGCAGCTGATGTCGTGCGGGATCAGCTCGCCCCCCTGGCGGCGGTCGCAGTGGCAGCCGATTCTTCCGCTGTTGCTGAGTCGTGCCTTCGTTCTGCCCAGTTCGCCGATCGCGTTCGCGCCCAAGAAGCACCGGGTACATCCACCACGGCCCACGGGGGCGGCGCGGCGGCGTTTCGGCATTGCGCAGACCTGCCTGGGCGACCGGCGCCCGGTCCCGCCGACGCAGTGCTCCGTTTCGCTCGCCGAGCGGCCGGCTCCGTCGGATATCATCTCGCCGACACGCTGACGACTGACGCCATGGACGAGCTGAGTGACTGGAAGACGACACGTCTCGGTACCGATCGGGGACCGGGCATGGCGCTGGACCACGGTGCCGCCTGAACGCACCGTACTGCTGATCGCGCACAACGTCACCACAGTGAACCGGCTGCTGGACATCATCCCGGCCTTCGAAAACGACACCCGCGTCCAACTCGTCGCCACCGACATCGAAGCAGACCCCTTCCAGCACGGACTGGCGGACGCGTTCGAGCGTGCCGGTATCATTGCCATTCCGCTGGAACAAGCGAGAAAGACCCGATTCGATCTCGCGATCGCCGCCAGCCATCACGGTGAATTGACCGATATCCCGGCGCGCCTGGTGATCTTGTCGCACGGAATTGGATATACTAAATATCCTCCGACCGGGGACCGGGGACCGGGGACCGGGGACCGGGGACCGGGGACCGGGGACCGGGGACCGGGGACCGGGGACCGGGGACCGGGGACCGGGGACCAGGGACCAGGGACCAGGGACCGTTCGGTCTCTCCGCGGAGTGGCTGCTCAGCAACGGCCGTCCGGTCGCCGATGCGTTCGTTCTCTCGCACACCGACCAGCTCCGCACGGTCCGGGCCCACGCTCCGGCAGCGCTGAACTCCGCGGTCGTCGCGGGAGATCCGTGCCTGGACCGGATCGTCGAGAGCCTCCCCCTGCGAGGCCGGTACCGGGCGGAACTCGGAATCGGCGGCCGCCGGTTAGTGGTGTTGACCTCCACTTGGTCGAGCAGGTCGCTGCTCGGCGAACGGCCCGATCTCCCGCGCGAACTCCTCGCGGAGCTGCCGCCTGATTCGTACGCCGTCGCGCTCGTGCTGCACCCGAACACGCGCCACGGGCACGGGTTCGGCGCCGTCCGCCAGTGGTACGCGGACTGCCTCCGTTCCGGAATGCTCGTCCTCGACGAGATCGAAGGGTGGCGCGCCGGGCTGATCGCGAGCGACGTCGTGATCGGCGACCACGGGTCGGTGACCGGTTACGCGGCAGCGCTGGGCAAGCCGACGATCCTCGGCTCCTTCGCCGACGTTCCTCCGGGCACGCCCATCTCGAAGCTCGGCGAACTCGCGCCGCGGCTCCCGCGCACCGGGCCCTATCGGGACACCATCGAAGCCGAGTTCGATCATCAGGCGGCCGATCGGTTCCAGCCGGTGGCACAGCTGGCTTCCTCCGCCCCGGGCCAGTCGCTTTCGTTGCTGCGCCAGCACTTCTACTCCCTGCTCGAACTCTCCGAGCCCGGCTTCGAGATCGCCGTGGCACCCGTCCCTTCGGGATCGTTGGCGACCCGAGGCCCGCGCGGCCAAGCGCACTTCGTGTCGTGCGAAGTCGACGCCGGGTCCGGCACGGTCCGGATCGTCCGGCGCCCCGCGGAGGTGCAACGGACCGAATTCGGCGGTGCGGCGGACGTTCACGTGAGCTGTTCGGTGGACTACCCGATCCGGTCGCTGCGTACAGCCGCGGCGGTCATCACCGCCCTCCCGGAGGACGCGGGCGACGACCGCGAACAGTGGCACGAGACGGTCTTCGCCAGACACCCTCGCTCCACAGTCAGCGCGATCTCCGTCGCCGGTCACGCCGAACTGCGGCTCCGCGCGGGCGACAGCCTGATACTCCGTGCGCCGGGCCTCGCCGGCGAGGTGCTGGCCTCGATCCCTTACGCGTGGATCTCTGCCGGCCTGAGCGAAGATTCGTTGCCGTCGACGGTCACGGTGGCTCTCGACGGCCACGTCCACCTCGTGGAGGTCGAACGGTCAGGCTGAGTCCGGGCGAGGTTCTCCTCGCAGCGCAGCAGCCCGCACGCGGAAATCGGCAGCCTCGTTGTCCCGGCCTTCAGCCGCGGCCAGCTCGGCCAGTGCCGTGACCGCCTCGGCGGCCGATTCGGGCATCAGGGACCGTTCGAACAGATCCGCTGCGCGTGACCAGTGAGCTTCGGCGGCTCGGACGTCCGCCATGCGCTCGGCGACGTCACCGAGGAGCTTCTCGCATCGGGCGAGGTTGGGGACGTCCTTTTCTTGCGCGGCGAAGTAGTCCTTGGCGGCAGCCGTGGCAGAGCGGGCTTCGTCGAACAGCCCTTGTTTGAACGCGACCCGGCCGTCGTGCATCGAGAGGAGCGCCGTCGCCCGCAGCTCGTGATGGGGATCGGCCATCAGCGGAATGGCTGCGCGCGCCTGCTTGAAGTATTCGCGTGCTTCGGCAAGCCGGCCAAGACGTTCGCAGGCCAGCCCGAGCCATTCGATCGCGCTGGCGGTGCCGGGCGCGTGCCCCGCTTCGGCGGACGCCCGGGCGTGAGCCAGCGCTTCCTCGCCCTCGCCGAGCTGCTCGTACAACCCGGCCAGGTCGCGGTGGAGCTGCCACCGCACGGCGGGCGTGGTGTCGAAATCGAGGGCGCGGAGGTAGAGGTCGACCAGCTCGGCCGCGCGGCGGGTCTGGTACCCGAACGAGTAGAGCGCCATCGGCACGGCGAGCGCCAGATCCGTCCTGCCGAGGTCCGCGCATTCCCGGGCCGCGGCGACGAGGCTGTCCCACTCGGCGTCGAGCTCCCGAGCCGCCGCCTGAGGACTGCCGAGGAACGGTTCCGCTCCCGAGGAAAGCGCACGAACGGCCTCCGGTTCCGGGCGAGCCGCGTAAGCACGGTCCAGGGAAATCGCCCGAGCAGCGAGCCAGAAAGCAGCACGTTCCCGCGCGTCTCGCGCTTCGTCCGGTGCTTCGGTGCGGGCGAGTTCCCGGGCGTGCTCCCGGATCAGCTGGTGGAACCGGTACCGGCCTGCACCGCAATGTTCGAGGAGGTAGACCCGTGCCAAGCCGGCCAAGAGGTTTCGCGCGGCCTTCGGCGCGCAATGCAGGGCCTCCCCGGCTGCCGCCACGCCGAAATCCGGTCCGGGGATCAGGCTGAGCCCGCGGTATGCCCGCTGCTGGTCCGAGGGGAGATCCTGGTAGATCGCGTCGAAAACGGCCGGAACGGAAAGTTCGCCGTCCTGCTCGAGATCAGCGAGAACCAGCCCGTCCACGAACTCCTGCGGATCGTCCTCGCCCCAGAGCACCCGGCTCGCCCCCACGGCAAGCGCGAGAGGCAGCCCTGCGCACTTGCGCCACAGGGAATCGATGACGCGGTCCGCGACGGCACCGGAGCCGTCGGCGAAAGCTCCTACCAGTTGCGCGGTGGCGTTGCGGTCGAAGGCTTCCAGGTCGACTCGGGTGAAACGGCGGGCGCTCAAGGCGTCCAGCTTGCCGCGGCTGGTGACGACCACAGCCGCTTGCGATACGTCGCCGAGGAGACCGTCGAGTTGCTCGGCGGTCTTCACGTCGTCGATCACGATCAGCAACCGCTTGCCCGCCAGCGCCGCCCGCGCGACGGCGAGCCGGTCCTCGGCCGCGCCCGGGATTTCCGGGTAAGGAAACCCCAATTGGACGAGGAGCTGCCGGGCCAGATCGGCCGCGGAGACCATGCCGCGCGGCTCCGAGCCGCGCGCGTCCAGGAAGACGCCGCCGTCGGGATAGTGGTCCCTGAGCAGGTAGGCGACGTGGACGGCCAAGAGCGTCTTCCCCATCCCCCGGGCGCCGGCGAGCTGGAGCAGCGTCGCCTCGCCGCCAGCGGTTTTACGGGTTCGCGCCTCCGAGATCCTGGCGAGCTCGCCGTCCCGGTTGACGAATGGCAGCGGTCGCGGCGGCAGCGACCACGGTGCGGCTGACTCAACGGCCACGCTTGTCCTCCCCTGAAAACACTGCCTTCGACCTTATCGGGTCCGGCCCACCGTGTGTGACCGAATCAGCACACCCGCGTGAAATCCGTCAATTCGAGAAGTTCGTCGGCCGCGGCGGCGACCGAAGGCGCGATCTCCATGAGTTCCCGCAACCGTCGCGCTCCGCCGGCGAACCGTCCGCTCGTCCGCACTCGCTCGGCCTGCTGAGCCAACGGCGCCCGCGGATCCAGCGGCAGCCCGGCCTCCAGCTCCGCTATTCTGCGCGCGGTCCGGCGCTGCTCCTCATTGCGCGGTGCGAGGAGCATCGGAACGCCGGCCGCGGCCGCCTCCAGAACCGAATTCATGCCGCCATGGGTCAGCAGCACCGAGGCCCTGTGCAGCAGCTCCTGCTGAGGGATCGCTCCGGCCACGACCACGTTGCCCGGCACCGGACCCACCGCAACCGGATCGGTTCTTCCAGCGGAAACAACGACGTCCCACCGGGTGCCCCGGAAGGACTCGGCGATGCGCCGCAGGTCCGCCGGACGACGTGCGAAAACCGTCCCGAAGGAAACGACCAGGAGAGGTCTCCCGGAGAGGCGCTCGTACGGAAAATCCCCTTCGGACGCGGGAAGACCGCCCTGCAACGGCACCACGAACCTCGGCAGATCACGGCCTTGCCGATACGGGCTCGTCAAAGCGGAAAGGCTGTTGACGAACGCCGGGGCGCCACACCACGACGCGGGCGGCGAAGTCGTCCACAGCCAGACATGCCGGACGCTCCTCGGCAGCCGACGCGTCCACCGGGCATGCGGGTCGACAAGCACCGCCCCCGGCCGAAATACGGCAAGCTCGCGATCGAAGGCGGCGCGGACTTCCCGAGCCGTCCGGCGGCGGCGGGCGGCGGCCGCCCGCCTGGTGGCCAGATCCGTCGGATGCCAGCCCGGAGGCACGTGCGCCCCCGCGTCCGATCCGGCTGGAACGGGAACGACACCACAGGCCGCGACAGCGTGCGCGTACAGCGGCGGCACGATCATCCGGACCGGGATCCGGCGCCGGGCAAGCTCGGTTCCCAACCGCAAGAACGGGGCCACGTGGCCGCGTGCCGGGTACGGCACCAGCAGCATTCCCACCGTGCTCAGTCCGTCCCCGCAGTCAAACGCGGGTCGCCGGGCCCGAGTGCGATGCCCCCGGCGAACGCCACCGCAAGGGACAGCAAACCGTACCGCCGACGCCTCCGGAGCGACCTGAAACCACCGGATCGTGCGGCGACGGATACACACGCCGCGGAATACCGCTCCTGACGGGAAACGGCTTCACCGCACACCCGCCTTGCCAGGCCCGCCAGCACCGATTCCGGGAACGAGGAGAACCCCCGCCCACGCAAGCTTCTTCGCCACTGACCGTGCCTCCCCAGCACCGCGCGAACTCCTGCCGCCGATCTTGCCCAACCGGCCCGGAGAAGGCAACGCGGAACGCCATGCGGTCAAATGGACACATGCAGATCCGGTTCTGGCGCGCGACGGGAATCGCGGCCGCGATAGCCGCAGTGCTCGGCGGAGTGGTGTGGTTCGTCGGCGTGCCCGTCTCGGAATGGGCCGTCGGCCCGCAAAGCCCCGGCATGTCGCGAGTGGACTGGCTGACGGCCGTCAACAACACCCGCTCGTCGCTGCTCACCGGCCTCAACGTGGCCGCGGGCATCGTGACCGCGGGATTCGGCATCCGACGCTATTTCCTCGACCGGGACAAACAGCGGCTCGAGGAGGACAAGCACCTCGTCAGCCAGTTCGACGCCGCCTGGGGAAGGCTGGGTTCGGACGACCCGGCCATCCGCGCCAACGCCGTCCGCACGCTTTCCCGGCTGATGGCGGATTCCGAGCGGGACCGCCCCGTGGTCTTGCGGTCGATCTGCGACCTCCTCCGGCAGCGCACCAGCGGGGCCGGCGGCGAAGCTCGTCCGGAGCCGGACGTCACCGCCGCGGTCGACGCGCTCCGGGAACGACCACGCGCCGCGGGCGCCGACCCGCTGGATCTGACTGGCGTGGAACTGCGAGGAGCGGATCTGACCGGGGCGGCGCTTCGGGGAGCTAGCTTCGGCGAAGGCGCCGTCTTGACGCGCGCGAAGCTGACGGACGCAGATCTCGCACACGCAACGCTGACCCGCACTGACCTGAGAGAGGCGACGGCCCGCTCCGCCAATCTGCACGGTGCGGCACTGGACGGCGCACAGCTCACGAACACCATTCTCACCGATGTCGTGGCCGCCCGCGCCACATTCGTTGACGCCGGCTTCCGCGGCGCAGACCTTTCCCACGCCAACTTCCGCGACACCGATCTCCGACGCGCACGCCTGCGCGGAGCCACACTGCACGGCACCGACTTCACCGGCGCGAACCTCGCTGACGCAGACCTGACCGGAACAGACCTCAGCACCTCGATCGGGCTCACCGCGGACGCGGTGAAAACGGCGGTAACCGATATGGCGACCGTTCTTCCCCCGGAGCTGCGCGGGACGCGTTGACTCTCCACTCGATCGCCGGGACCCACCGGCGGAACGGATCCGTCGTCGTGCCGAGGATACGGCCGCGACTTCCGGTACGAAGAACGCGTAGATTCGTTTGAGGGCGGGAAAGGCAGCACCCGGCCGACGTTTCCTCTTGGAGCGCCCCGGGATCCCGACCCTCGGCAGGCCGGCGCAGCAGTGTTGGAATCGCCAGCAGGGGCACGCGCAGCAGCGCCATCCACCGCCAGCGCCGCGTACTGCGGCTCGGACATACCCAGCGCGGCGAATTCGCCGTCGGCCCAGCACTCCGCGGAACAACCCTGCCTCGTCAGACTTGGCCGAGCACAGCTCGGGAAACCCCGCTCGGGCCCGGCTGCCCCTCCCACGGTTCGCCGGGCCCGCCCCCAGACCACAATAGACAGCCGGCATTGAAAAAGAACCCGTGGAACCGGCACCGGCCGCAACGGTACTGTCGCCCGCGCGAAGCAGCGGCGATGGCGCGCGCCGATACTCCCCCGGCGTACCGGAGCCATCCCGGCGAACCCGAGAGCCGGGCCGCACCCAGACCGAACGCGTGACCCCAGCGTGCTTGCTTCCCACCCGACCGACGCACAGCGTCCCGCCGCTTCGCAGGCACCCGCGCCGCGCTGGGACGCCGATTCTTGACCTGCCCCGCCGATCGACGCCAGCGCCGGGAAACCCGTTCCGCGGCAGAGCGATCCGGCCCGCACCGCCGGATGCCTTGGCAACCTGCCGGGTTCCGCCTAGAGTGGGGTTTCCGCAGGAAGGCCGGTCAGTCGGCCCCACCGCGAATCCCGCAGACGCTGCTGCGCCCCCGGACCCGGGCGTCCGACCTCTGCGACACCGAACCGGTCGAACGCCCCGGAGATGCGATGTCGCGATACCTCTTCCCCACGCTCGCCCGAGCCCGCCGCGAGCGGGCAACGTCTCGATGCGCTTCCCGATTCCCTTGGCCCGCGGCGATGCCGAACCGGTCGGCCTGATTGCCTTTTACTCCGCGAACGCCCTGGACTCGCGAAGCGCCGGCGCCAGGAACGGACGAAGAGCGGACCGCCGTTGCGATACCGCCCCCGCACGCTGAACCTTCAGCCGCCGCAGATCGAAATGCCGGGCGCAGCTGCAGAACCGGGTATCCGGCGCGCACCGGGGGTCCACAGTGACCGGATCCGCGGCCTCAGGCCGGGGCAGAGACGAGAACGCATGAAAGCCCAGCCGAGGACCAGCGATCACGAGTACCGCGTACTCTGCGGAATGAGCGCCTACCTCGACGCGGTCAGTTCCGTGGCCGGCGTCGGCCCGGAATCCTGCACGCTCGACCTCGACCCGCCGGCATCCGCCTACATCGCCCTCGACGGGCGCCTCGCCGTCCACCCCGGCCGCGACACCGCGCTGGTCTGGGACGAGCGCCACGGCTGGTCGTTCACCGTCGAAACCCACTCCGGCGAAGACCTGCTCGCGGTGGCCTACCTTGGCGGCGAACTCGTCCCGTCCCCCGGACGGATCCGGGATTTCCTCCGGACGGTCCGCGGCCGGACCCAGCGCACCCCGCCGCCCGCGCCGCCCGACCTGCACCACGACCGGACCGACGCCATCGCCCGCCTCTTCGGCTACTGGACACCGCACGCCCGGCCCGGCAGCTGAGCGACGACCAGCGAACTGATTGGCCTAGTGTGCCGCCGCTGGCGAATACCCAGCGCTCGGTGCGATTGCGCGAATCGGCGCACGGGCAGAAGCCGGCCAGTCCGTCTCCGAATACCCGTTTCAATGCGTCTCTCGCCGGCACCGCACCACCCTCCGCGGGCTCCCGGCGACTTCTCGCCGGCCGGGCCGCCAGCGAAACCAGCGCACCCGGCATGCATCAGCCGCTGGCCCGCCCGCACACGAAGGCGATACGCTGAGGAGCGGACCGCCACGGCCGGCCAACGTCAGGTATCGGTTCGCCCCGTTGAGCCCGCGTCCGCCGCTCCCTCCGGCCCGCTTCGTCCCCACTGGTCCGGGCCATCGTGAGAACTCGGTGAGAACCGCCGCGGGCCGCACGCGGACGAGGCCCGGCCCGGCAGCACCGGCACGCCGGGAAGGCCCGGCGGCGACCTCCGCGCCGCCGGGACGCCTGCCCGCTCACGCGCCTGGTATCGATCGCGGCCCATATCCAGCCGTTGCCGGGCACAGATCGCAGTGCTGGACAGCCAGCCCGCGGCCGAAGCGCACGCCTGCCAGCGCACCGGAAGGCTGCCCGCCCTCTCCCTCAAGGCTCTGCGGGCGGTCCGGTTCAGCTCTGCACGGGAAGGAGCAGGGTGAACACCGCCGGTTTCGGCCGGTTGACACGGAGCCTGCCGCCTTCCGCCTCCGCCAGCCGGCGCGCCAGCGCCAGTCCGATACCAGTACCCCGCGCACCGGGCGCACGCCTTGCGAACACATCCGCTCCGTCCGGAATGCCGGGTCCCTCGTCGCCGACGTCGACCGCGAGCGCCCCGCCCGCGTCCCGTGCCACGACCGTCACGGCACCGCCTCCGTGGCGGACAGCGTTGTCCAGCAACACGGACAGGATCTGACGCAGCACCGAGCCGGAGAACCTGCTCTCGGCGATCTCCGGCTCGACGATGACCGTGAACTCCCGCCCGAGCCGGGCGAGGACCGGCCGCCACTCCCGCTCGACCTCGGCCAGCTCGGCGTTCGCCGTCGCGGCGCCGCGGACCGGCGGGACGTCCCGGGCCAACGCCAGCAGATCGGTCACCGTCCGCTCGAGCCGGCTCAGGGATTCGAGCCCCGTCTCCACCGTCTCGCGCAGATCGCTGCCGGGGTTCTCCAGGGCGAGCTCCATCCGCAACCGCATCCCGGCCAGCGGCGTGCGGAGCTGATGGGAAGCATCGGCGGTGAAAGCGCGCTCGCGGGCGAGCAGGTCGTCCAGCCGGGCCGCGGTCGAGTCCAGCGATTCCGCGACCGAATCGATCTCCGGGATGCCGGATCGTCCGGCGCGGGTCGTCAGGTCGCCGTCGCCGAGACGCGCGGCGGTCTCCGACAACCGTTCCAACGGCAGCGCCAGCCGGCGGCTCTGGCGGCGGGCCACCAAGTAGGCCGACAGGAACGCCACGACCGCGAGACCCGCCATGCTCGCCCACGCGACCAGGTTGTGCTGGGACACCTCGGTGCGCGAGGTCGCCGCCCTGACCAGCCCGGCGACCTTTCCGTCCTCGCTGATCGGAACGATCACGACGAGGTTCTCCGGATCGTCGGCCGCGCGGACCTCGCCGGGCCGGACGTCCCGCGCCGTCATGCCCAGCGACGCGGGGCCGTTCCCCGTCAGCAGCATGCCCGAGGAGCGGTAGACCGCGACGGCGCCGAGGTCTTCGTCTGCCGACGGACCGTCCGGCGTCCGGTTCCGCAGGACGTCCGCGGACACATCCAGCGCGTACGCCTCGGCGACCCGCTCCAGTTCGGCCCGTTCCGACGTCGCGAAGTACCGGAACGCCGCCACCCCGAGCGGCACCCCGAACAAACAGATCGCCACGAGCGCGGCGAGCAGGGTGCTGAGCACGATCCGGCGCCGCACGCGGTCAGTCCGCCGGCGCTTCGAGCCGGTAGCCGTGCCCGCGCAAAGTGACGATGTCCGGCATTCCGCGGCGGCCGCCGGCATCGGCGAGCTTGCGGCGCAGCGCGGCGATGTGCACGTCGAGAGTTTTGGTGGAGCCGAACCAGTGCGCGTCCCACACATCCGACATCAAGGACTCGCGGCTGACCGCGTGCCCGGCATCGATCGCGAGGCGCAGCAGAAGCTCGAACTCCTTCGCCCGCAAGGCGACCTCGGTCCCCTCCACCGTGACCCGGCGCGCGGACGAATCGATGCGCAGCCGCCCGAGCGTGATGTCGGAAGGCGCGCGGACCGCCGCGCCCCGCCGCAAATGGGCGCGCAGCCGCGCATGCAGCTCGCCCAGCGGGACCGGCTTCACCAGGTAGTCGTCCGCCCCCGCCTCGAGCCCGACGACGACGTCCATCTCCTGGCCGCGAGCGGTCAGGACCACGATCACCGCCCCCGGGTGCTGCGCACGAAGCTCCCGGCACACCTCGGTGCCGTCGAGATCGGGAAGCCCGAGATCCAGCAGAGCCAAGTCCCAGCGCTGTTCCGCACCGGCCCGAAGGCCAGCACGGCCGTCGGTGACCCAGACTACGCCGTGACCGTGCCGCACCAGACTGGCGCGCAGCATTTCCCCGATCGCCCGGTCGTCCTCCACGAGCAGAACCTCGGCCATGCACCGGAGTTTATCGGGGTCGCCATTCCGGCTTCCGATTGATTCGTTTCTTGCCGTCCGTTAACCGGACAATAACCGCCGCCTGGCGCCTTCCGCACGCGAACGTCGCGGGAGCGGGGGTTTTCCCGTCAGCTAATTTGCCGATGCTCTGCCGCACACCGCCGCGAACCTAACGTCGGGTCATGGCAGCCATTCCGCCGCCACCCTCGCCCGTCCGGCGGCGACCCCGCAGGCGACGCCGCACCGTCTGCCTCGTGCTCGCGGCGTTGCTGGCGTACCCGATCGGCAGCTACGCGACTGCGCTCGGCTATCCCGGCGACGCCAGTTTCGCGGTCCGCACGGTCGATTGGCTGCGCGACATCGGGCTCGGCGGGGTCGTCAACGCCGCCGAGAACTGGTGGTACACCCGCCATCCGCCCGCCGGCTCGGCGCCGTCGCCTGCCGATCTGCCCACGCGAGCCGTCACCGCCGCGCCCGCGTCCGGACCGCGCCCGGCCGCCATCGCGCCGCGCGCAGGCGCCCCGGCGGGAGAAGGGGTCTGGGTCGCCGGCGCGCGCAGCGGGAATCACATCGCCGAGTACACCACCTTCGTCCAGCCCGACGACCGCCATGCGGGAGTCGTGGCAGGCGTCGCCTGGCTGGACCAGAACCTCGTGCGCACCAGCCTGTTCGCGGGCACCAAAGACCAGAAGGGGCCGGGCCCGACAGCAGTTCCCGCTTCGCTGCGCGACTCGCTGGTCGCCGTCTTCAACTCCGGTTTCAAGCTCAAGGACTGCAACGGCGGCGTCTATCTCGGCGGCGCCACGGTCGCTCCGCTGCGGGACGGCCGGGCGTCCGCGCTCATCGACGACGCCGGGCGCGTGTCGATCGCCCGCTGGGGGCAGGACGCGTCGATGAACCCGCGCCTCGTGGCCGTACGGCAGAACCTCGATCTGGTGGTCGAGCGCGGCCGCCCGGTCCCCGGTCTCGAGGACAACTCGTCCGGCCGGTGGGGCAGCGCCAAGAACCAATTGCAGTACACCTGGCGCTCCGGCCTCGGGACCGATCGGGAAGGCAATCTGGTCTACGTCGCCGGCGACGGCCTCACCCTGCGCACGCTCGCCGTGGCGATGACCGAAGCGGGCATCCGGCAGGGCATGGAACTCGACATCCACTCGCCGATGGTCACGTTCAACAGCTATCGTCCCGACCTGCCCGGATCCGGCCCCGCGAAGCTGCTTCCCCGCACCCTGGGCGCAGCCGACCGCTACCTTCGCTCCGATCAACGCGATTTCTTCGCTGCCGCTCTCCGATCGCCGGCGTCGTGACGGACGGCGGCGCGCCCGCCACGACGTCTCCGGTCAGCGGACGGCGGTGACGAACTTGTCGGTGTAGGTGCCGGCGAGGTCGATCTTCTTGCCCTTCACGTCCGGGTTGAACGCCTGCAGCACCGTGAGGTTGGTCTTCGGGCCGTCCGGCGGCATGATCCCGGTCGGGTTGTAGATGCCCTTCTCGTTGTCGAATGCCTTGGCGTAGGCGGCTTTGCCGGAACCGGCGTAGTAGTCGGCGGGCATCACGTCGGCGACCTGCGCGCCGTTGTGGCCCTGGATCCACTTCAGGGTCTCGACATAGGCATTGACGAGTTTCTGCACCACGTCCGCGTGGCTGTTGACGTAGCTCGTGGTCATGTACAGCGAGGTCGCCGGGTATTGGCCGCCGAGCTGCTGTTTCGTACTCGCCGCGGTGCGCATGTCCAGCAGGACGTAGGCCGCGCCCTGGGCCAGTGCGGTCGACACGGTCGGCTCGGTGGTCATCGCGCAGTCGACGTTGCCGTGCTGCGAGGCGCCGATCAAGGTGGCCCCGGCCTGCACCCCGACGCGGTGGATCTTGGCGGGGTCGACTCCGTTCTTCTGCGCGAGGTACTGGGTGAGGAAGTCGGTCGACGACCCGAGATCGGTGACCCCGAGGTTGCGCCCGGCCCAGTCCGCGGGCGAATGGATCTGGTCTCGCACCTCCGGACGGCACAGCTCGACCTCGCCCGGGGTGCTCAGCATCGACACCACGGATTCCAGGGACTGCCCGAGCCCCTGCATCGCGATCGTGTGGTCGTAGAACCCGCCGACGCCGTCGACCTTGCCCGCGACCATGTTCGTCGTCGCGTCGACCCCGGCTCCTTCGTCCTGCAAGGTCACGTTGAGGCCCTGCTTCTGGTAGTAGCCGAGCCGCTGGGCGAGCATGAACGGCAGGTAGATCTGCTTGTTCAGGCCGCCGACCATGATGCTCACCGGCGTCCCGGTGCCGCCGGTGGAGCTGGTGCCGGCGTTCTGGCTCGCGGTCGAGGCGCAGCCGGCGAGCGCGAGCAGCGCCGCCGCGAGCACGACCGCCAATTTCTTCGCGGACACGGGGATCTCCTTTGTTCGTAAGGGGAAAACGGGGAAGTCACAGCTCCGGGCCGGTCAGCTGCGCGGGGCGCCACCGCAGCAGGCGGCGCTCGAGCCGGGTGATCAGCCACTCGGCGATCAGGGCGACGACGCCCATGATCACCATCGACGCCCAGACGCCGCTGGCGTCGAAGGTGCCCTGCGCGTTCTTGATGAGCACGCCGAGACCCGCGTAGCCGCCGAGGAATTCCCCGACGATCGCGCCGATCAGCGCGAATCCGAAACTCACGTGCAGGCTGGCGATGATCCAGGTGAACGCGGAGGGCAGCACCACCTGGCGGGTCACCTGCCAGCGCGAGGCGCCGAGGATGCTCGCGTTCGCGATAAATGTGCGGTCGACCTCCCTGGTGCCCTGGAAGGCGTTGAAGAAGACGCCGAAGAACACCAGCACGATCACCAGCAGAATCTTCGATTCCAGCCCGAGCCCGAACGCGAGCACGAAGACCGAGCCGAGGACGATCCGCGGGATCGCGTTGAGCACCTTGATGAACGGGCCGAACACGTCGGACAGGAACCGGATCCGGCCCAGTGCGATGCCGCACACGATGCCTGCCGCGGTGCCGATGGCGAAGCCGATCAGGGCTTCTTCGAGCGTGGTCCAGATCTGGCTGCCGAGCGAGCCGATCGCGGTTCCCTCCGTAACCCACGACCGCAGCCGGTCCCAGATGCCCGAAGGCAGCCCGTAGAGCACGATCGCGTGCTGGTCGCCTTGCACGAGGACCTGCCAGCCGCCCAGCACCGCCAGAAGGACGGCCGCCTGCGTCGCGTGGACCAGGACGCCGCGGCCCCGGCCGCGGGACCGGCGCGCCGGGGCGTCCGCCGCCGGCGCCGGGTTCGGCGGGGATTCCACCTCCGCGGTCACGGCTCCTCCCTCCCGCCGACCAGGGTCGTCTGCGCATAAGCCCGGTCGACCTCGGACCGCAACGCGTCCCAGATGCGCTGATAGAGGTCCACGAACCGGGCGTCGAACCGGATCTCCTGGACGACGCGCGGACGGGGCAGGTCGATCGCGAACGTGGCCTTGACGGTCGCCGCCGGGCCCGCGGTCAGCACGACCACCTTGTCCGCGAGGGCGATCGCTTCCTCCAGGTCGTGGGTCACGAACACCACAGCCGGGCGGGTGAGCTCCCACAGCGCGAGGAGTTCGTCGGACATCTTCGCCCGCGTTTGCACATCCAGCGCGCTGAACGGCTCGTCCATGAGCAGGATCCGCGGTTCGTTGATGAGGTTCTGCGCCAGCGCCACGCGCTTGCGCATCCCGCCGGAGAGCTGGTGCGGGTACCGGTCCTCGAACCCGCTCAGCCCGACCCGGCGGATCCAGTCCCGCGCGTCGGCGATCGCGGTCCGTTTGGGCGTCCCGCGAAACCGGGGCCCGCGGACACGTTGTCCAGCACGGTCTTCCACGGGAGAATGGCGTCGGTCTGGAACATGAAGCCGACGCCGGGCGTGATCCCGGAAACGTCCTCCCCGTGCACCTGGACCGCGCCGGCCGACGGCTGCTCCAGCCCTGCGACGAGGGTCAGGGTGGTGGATTTGCCGCAGCCGGTGGGGCCGACCACGGCGCAGAATTCGCCCGGCGCCACCTCGATGTCCAGATCGCGCAAGGCGGTGTAGGACCGCGGTCCTTCCGTGGCGAACCGCTTCGTCACTTCCCGCAGGGCGATGGCCGGCGGTCCCGGTCTGGGTGCGTGCACGGTGGCTTCCTCTCGCTCGGGTGGCCGTTTCCGTCCGAGGAGGCTAGAAAGCCGCGAGGCCGCGGCGGAATGTTCAGTGCGATACCAGCGAATGGTGCGCTTTCCGCGGTTTTTGCTCGTAAAGTTCACAGTGGACCGGACTATCCGGGCGTTCCGCCCGCCCCTTCTTGGCATCCGCCCCGTCTCGTGGTGTCATGCGAAACGCCCCTGTGACGAGTGGCAAAGCGGAGCGGTCATGTGGCGGTCACATCCCCTCGCCTCACAGATCCTGGTCGCCGTGCTGGGCATCCTGCTCGCCACCGTCGCGGCCGGCGCCCTGCTCTACGTCAAGCTGACCGGACAGACCCTCGACGCGCAGTGCAGTACGGCCAGCGCGCACTCGGCATCGCGAACACCGCCGCGCAAATGCCTGCCATCCGCGACGCGCTGGTGCGCCACGACCCCGAGCACGCCGTCCAAGCCGCGGCCGAGCAGATCCGCCGGGCCAGCGGAGCGTCGTACGTCGTGGTCACCGACCGGTCCGGACTCCGCTATTCCCACCCCAACACCGCGCTCATCGGCCAGCGCATCGAGGAACCGGTCGTCGCTCTCGACGGCCGGGACCACCTCGGCATCGACAACGGGAGCCTCGGCCGATCGGCCAACGGCCGCGCCCCGATCCGCGGTTCGGACGGCACCGTCGTCGGTCAGGTGTCCGTCGGCATCCTCGAGGTACAAGTCACCAGCGAACTGGTGGCCGACATTCCGTGGGTCCTGCTGTACTCCGGGCTGGCGCTCGCCATCGGCGTGGCCGCCTCCTGGCTGCTCGCCCGCCGGATCAAGCGCGCCGCTTTCGGCCTGGAAGTCTCCGAGATCGCGGCACTGCTGCAAGAACGCGAAGCGATGCTGCACGGCATCCGCGAGGGCATGGTCGGCCTCGACCGGCACGGACGCATCGAAGTGATCAACGACGAAGCCCGCCGGCTGCTCGCCCTCCCGTCCTCCGCCCGCGGCCGCGCCGTCGCCGAACTGGTCCCGCCCGGCCGCCTCCGCGACCTGCTCGCCGCGCCGGCCGCGGACGACGAGGTCGTGCTCACCGGCGAATTCCTGCTGGTGGTCAACAAAATGCCGGTCGTCCTTTCCGGACAGGACGCCGGCTCCGTGATCACGCTGCGGGATCGCACCGAACTGGAGGGCCTCGTGCGCGAACTGCAGGCCGTCACCGGGCTGACGACCGCGCTGCGGGCACAGGAACACGAATTCGCCAACCGGCTGCATGTGCTCTCCGGGCTCCTCGGGCTCGGGGAGATCGACGAGGCCGGGCGCTATCTGACCGAGATCGCCCACGGGCCGGCCGCACACGCGACCGATCTGCGGGCCCGCTTCTCCCCTCCCGAACTCGCCGCACTCCTCTCCGCGAAGGTGGCCATCGCCGCCGAACGCGACGTGCGGCTCGAGGTGGACCCAGACTCCCGGCTCGACCTCGGCACGACCGGCCCCGGCCCGCTGGTGACCGTCCTGGGCAACCTCATCGACAACGCCGTGGACGCCGTGGCCGGACGCCAGGGCGAGCGCAGAGTCGACGTGCTCGTCGACCGGATCGGCACCGACGTGCGCGTGGTGGTCGCCGACAGCGGCCCCGGAATTCCCGACGAAGCGCTGCAGGAGATCTTCACCGACGGCTACACCACCAAATCCCCGCGCCCTGGCATGCGCCGCGGTCTCGGCCTCGCCCTTGTCTACCGCCTGGTTCGGAGGTCCGGCGGCTCGGTCACGGTCCACAGTGGACACGGCGCGCGATTCGACGTCCTGCTGCCGAGCACCCCGGCAAACGTCCGGCCGGAACCGGTGGAGTACGCATGACCATCCGGACTCTCGTCATCGACGACGACTACCGCGTCGCGGCCATCCACGCCGCGAGCGTCGACCGCGTGCCGGGATTCAGCTGTGTCGGCAAGGCCCACACCGCCGGAGAGGCACGCGCGTGCGTCGCGAACGTCCAGCCGGACCTGCTGCTGCTCGACATCTACCTGCCCGACGACGACGGGCTCACTCTGCTGCGCGACCTGCACGCGACGACCGCACCGCCGGGCTGCATCGTGATCACCGCGTCGCGAGACCTCGACACCGTGCGCGCCGCGATGCACCTCGGCGCCGCCTACTATTTGGTGAAACCCTTCGGTTTCGCGCAGCTGCGCGAACAACTCGAGGCATACCGGCAGTGGCGCGACCGGGCGTCCGGCACCGGCGAGGTCGATCAGGCCACAGTGGACTCCCTCTACTCCATCCTCCGCGGATCCACCGGATCCGCGAGTTCCGCCGCCCTTCCCCCGACGATGCGCAACGTACTGCACACGATCCAGGACGCCGGCCGACCGCTGGCCGCCGGCGCGCTCGCCGCCGCCCTCGGCATCAGCCGCCCCACCGCGCAGCGCCACCTCAGCGAACTGCACCGCCGAGGGTTCCTTAACCTCGAACTCGAATACGGCAGCGCGGGGAGACCGGCGCACCGGTACACCGTCACGGGCCGCCCCTGACCACGCCGCCTGAGGACCTCCGCCGACGTCCCCGCGGCTCCTCCGGTCGCGAACGCCCAGGCGGGGCGTGCACGCGCCGCAGCAAAGCCGTCGACCGTCTCGGCCAGTCCACGGTGGAGGATCGGCTGCGCGCTGTTCCGACGAGGCACCGCCAACGCACTGGCAGGCGAACAGCCGCCGGACCGCGCTGTCGCTCTCGTCACCCGCACGTGGACAAGGTTTGCCGCGGCCTAACCCTCGCCGAGCCGGCTCGTCACCTCCGCACCCCTAGCGTCTGACGCGTCGGCGGATGATCACGCGGCCGAGGCCGCGCAATCGCCGTTTCCTTGCCCCAGCTGCGAACGGACCGCAACAGCCATGACCGCACCCAGCACGCTCGCGGGGAATCGCGCGCTGCTCAACAAGGTTCCCGAAGTCACGGTCTTCTTCTGGATCGTCAAGATCCTCTGCACGACCGTGGGCGAGTCCGCCGCGGACTTCCTCAACGTGAACCTCGGCCTCGGCCTGACCGGGGTGTCCGTCGCCACCGGCGTGGCACTGGCGATCGCGCTCGTCGTCCAGTTCCGCACCAGCCGCTACCGTCCGGTTCCGTACTGGCTGACGGTCGCGCTCATCAGCGTGTTCGGCACGCTCGTCACGGACAACCTCACCGACGCCGCGGGCGTGCCGCTGGAGACCAGCACGATCGTCTTCGGCATCCTGCTGGGTGCCACGTTCCTCGTGTGGTACGGCTCGGAACGGACGTTGTCGATCCACGACGTCACCACTCGGCGCCGCGAAGCGTTCTACTGGCTCGCGATCCTCTTCACTTTCGCGCTCGGCACCGCGACCGGCGACCTCATGGCCGAGGTGCTCGGGCTCGGCTACCTGCCGACCGGGGCGATCGTCGCGGGACTCATCGCCGTGCTCGCGATCGCCTGGCGGCTCGGTCTGCACCCGGTGCTGGCGTTCTGGTTCATCTACGTCCTGACCCGCCCGCTCGGCGCGTCCATCGGCGACTACCTCTCGCAGAGCCCCGAGAACGGCGGATTGGGGCTCGGCACCACCGTGACGAGCCTGATCTTCACGCTCGGCATCGTCGCGGTCGTCGGTTATCTCGCGGTCTCGAAAATCGACGTGACCCCGCGGAACCCGGCCGAGCCTCGCGCTTCCCGGGGCGGGCTCTGGCAAACGGTCGCCGCCGTCGGCGTCGTCCTCGTCGCATCGGTGATCGGATACTCGATGCGGACGTCCGCCCTGCGGGACGACACCCCGGCCGCTGCCCCGCAGACCGGGACGAACGCGAACCGCCCGGTCCGCCAGCCGCCGCTCGGCGATCTGTCCCAGTTCACGACCGTCACGCAGGACACCCTCGCCAAGCTCGCCCGAGGCGACCAAGCGGGAGCGACCAGTCGCGTCGACGACCTCGAAACTGGCTGGGACACCGCGGAAGCCCGCCTCAAGCCGAAGAATCCCGCCGCCTGGGCCACAGTCGACGGCAAGATCGACACGGTCCTTCGCCAGCTGCGCGCCGCCAATCCCGATCCCACGACCGAGAAAGCAGCGCTCAACGACCTCCTCGCCGCTCTCGGGTGAACGAGTTCCCCGCAGGCGCACAGGATCGCCCGGCGAGGGCGATACGAGGCAGTCCCGGCCGGACCGCCCGGAGCGCGGCAGGCCAAGCCCCGGCCCGATCCGCCGTGAATCGCCCGCTCGCCATCGCCCCTCCTCGCCTGCTCCCGCTCGGAAAGAATTGCTCGCGGCCCTCGAAGCGGCAGCAGCGTGCCGCTGTCGCGCCGGGAAGCCAGGACCGGAAGCCGTCAATCGCGGAAGCCGATCACCTTCTTCACCACGCTCTTCACTCCCTGTTCGGCCCGGGTGACCGGCAACCGCTCGAAACGGAACTCCCGCAGCACCAGCGGACGCGCGCCGAAGCGCTCCTTGAACTGTCCGAGCGTGCCCGTCCCGGATTCGCCGAGGTAGTAGTACCGGCAGCCGGCCCGGCACGCGTCCCGGATCGCGTGCGCCTGCACCAGATCAGTGGCCCGATACTGCTTCAGCCCTTCGTCCATGGCCGCCCGGAAGTCGTGCGCGTTGCCGCCGCGCACGACCAGGCAGCCGGCCGCGGGGCGGCCCTCGGCCCACGCGAGCCACACCTGGAAGCGGTCCCCGAAAAGGCGGCCGATCGCCTCGAACTTCTCGCGCGGGTCACGCCGGTGCAGCCGGGCCCGCGCGAGCCACGCCGGCTCGTGCTGCCTGCGCGCCCACCTCAGCACCGCTCGTTCCATCAGCGCGTAGAACTCCGGCAGCAGCTCGCCGCCGGTGCCGCATTCCACCGTGACTCCCCGGCGTTCGGACACCCGGACCCCGCGCCTGCTGTTCTTCGTGAACCGGTTCTCCCACACCTCGTCCCAGCCTCCGGCCAGATCGAGAAGGTGGACGTGGTGCGGGCGCACGAGCGCGCGCGGGTGCTGCGCGTCCTGCCATCCGCCCGCCTCCAACGGACCCGGGACCACCGACTGAACCGGCAGCCTGCGCGCCGCGAGGTCTTCGAGCACGGCGTTCACCTCGTCCGGGCGCGCGCCGCCCGGCGCGACCAAGCCGCCGAACCCGCACGCGGGCGGGTTCGACCGCTCCGCCCGGACGAGGCCCGCCGCGCGGCCTCCGCGCAGCATCGGCAATACCATTTGCCGCCCGTTGTCCGTTTCATACAATCTGCTCGCGTCGCGCAGCCCGTGAGCTTCACACATTGCGTCAGCCCATTCCGGTGATTGGCTTTCGAAAGCGAACGGATCACTGCGCAAGATCGCTTTCCACTCCGCGCGCGGCGCCGGGCTGATCATTTTCACGAAGGCGCCCGCGGGCGTTGCGCAGACTTTCGCGTCCCGCAGACTCGTTGCTGGCAGCCAATGCATCGCGGCCCCGTTCGCTCCTCGTCCCCCGGCTCCGTCGCCGGCGGGTCGCATACCTCGTACTTCGTCCGGTTCGGCTAGATAGTTACACCGCGGTCGCGACATTTCGAAATCGCTTTCGATGTAACGGCGGGCCACGCATCGGCGAGTTCTCTCAATACGAGCTTGGAACGGCCAGCGGAACGGATCTTCGATGACGCATTCGCACAGCGATAAACCGATCTCCGACGGTGACCGGCTCGTCGTCGCCGATCTGCTGTGCGACCTCACCGAAATCGCGCACCGGCTCGTCGACCGGATCGCCGTGCGCGACGTACTCGACACTTACCTGTTGGCTGCCGCCGCCGTGCAAGTCGTGGAAGACCATCTTCAGCGGGACGCCTTCGGGCTCCGGCGCGCCGCCGGATACCTTCGCGAGCACACCTCCGCGGGCCTGGCAGCGCGCCTCCTCGGCGGAGCCGCCACCGCGGGCGAAGCCGCGAAATCGTTGCGAGCGGGCGAGCGTCAGGCACTCCGCTGGCTGGCCGCCGCGGCAGAACTGCGCGACGCGGCCGCCCTGCGGGTCGTCTCCCCCGACGCGCGAGCCGTACCTGGTGATTGGCTGGCCGCCGCGACGCGGCTGCGCGGGTCGATCCCGTCGCTCGACCGCGACCTCGCCGCCGCGGTGCTGCGAATCCCGTCGTGTTTCCGCAGTTTCGACCAGGAGCCAGCAGATCTCACAGCCCTCGCGAAGCGGCTGCGGCTGCGCCATCCGGAACGCGATCGGCCCGTGGTCGTCCTCGGGGTCCGCACGTCCGGCAGCTACCTGGCCCCGCTTGTCGGCGCCGCGCTGCGCGCCGACGGTTATCGCGACGTGCACGCAGAAACCGTCCGACCGGGGTACCGGCTGCGCCCGCCGCTCCACGCGCTGCTGCGCTTGGCCGTGCGGCGCGGCGGCCGCGTCGCGGTGGTCGACGATCCGCCGGAGACCGGGCAGTCGATCGCCGAGGTCGCGGACGCGGTGCGCCGGGCAGGGGTCGGAGCGGACGCGATCACCTTGCTGCTCCCGTTGTTCGCCGACGCGCCGCCGGCCGCGCTGGCCGGCTACGACGCGGTCACTCTCCCCTACCGCGATTGGGCGGTGCACGCGCGGCTGGAAACCGAGGCGGTCGTCGAGTCGTTCTCCGCGCTGCTCGGCAGGCCCGTGCGCGCCGTCAAACGGCTGCCCGGCATGCTCTCCCAGGGACGCGAGCACGCGCACGCGGTGTTCGACGTCGCCTTTCCCGACGGCGGACTGCGTCGCATCACGGCGACGGGCGCCGGGCTGGGATTCTTCGGGCGGCACGCCCTGGCCGTCGCCCAGGCGGTGCCTGGTCACCTGCCGTGCACCTACGGCGTCAGCGACGGCATCGTCTTCCGCGACTGGCTGCCGGACGACCGGCGGCTCGGGGAAGCAGATCTCGGCGACGCGACGCAGCTCGCCGGATACGTCCGCGCCCGCGCGGCCGCGATGCCGGCCGCCGCCGACCGCGCCGCGGGGCTGGCCGGACGGCAGCCGGTCTGGGAAGCGGCGAGCCGAGTGCTGCAACGCAACTACGGACGCGCCGGCGTGGCGCTGCGGCCGGTGCTGCTCGACCGCGCGGTGCGCAGGCTGTGCACGGTCCCCGCCCCGTCCGTGGTCGACGGCGCCACCGGCCTGGAGCACTGGTTCCGCGGCCCGGCCGGTCTGCGGAAAACCGATGCCGACGTCCGGGATTTCGCCAACACGGACCTGGCCTGCTACGACCCGGTGTACGACCTGGCCGGGATCGACCCGGGAAGCGCCGACCCGGCGTTCGCGGCCGCGCTGCGCCGGGAATTGCCGTGCGATCCGGAGCGGTTCCTGCTCTACGAGCTGGTGCATCTCTGGGACCGCGAGCGGGAAGGGCGCGCGACGCACCGGGCCGGAGCGCGGGCGGTCCAGCGCTACCTCGCCGAGGTGCTGCGGCCCGCCGTGCGGCCTACCCCCGCTGGGGAAGTCTGCGCGTTCGACATCGACGGCGTCCTGGAATCCGACGCGCTCGGATTCCCGATGGCCACCCCGACGGCCGTGCTCGCCCTGCGCGCGCTGCAAGTCCACGGATACCGGCCGATCCTGGCCACCGGCCGGAGCGCGGACGAGGTCCGCGAACGATGCGCGTCCTATGGACTGGCGGGCGGAGTCGCCGAGTACGGCTCGGCCGTCGTGCACGACGGCGTCGTGCACGAGCTGGTGCCGGTCGCCGGCAAGGAGGCGCTGAGCCGCGTACGCCAGCTGCTGGCGGCCCATCCCGAGGCGGTGGTGGACGAGGACTACCAGCTGGTGGTCCGCGCCTACCGCGGCCAGCCCAGCCGCTCGCTTCGCCACGAGACAGTGGATCGCCTGCTGACCGACCTTGGCGAGTTCGCCGCGCACGTCCGCGTGATCGAGGGCGACGGCCAGACCGATTTCGTCTCCGCGGACGTCGACAAAGGCACCGCGATGACAGAGCTGGCCGCGAGGCTGGGCGCGGACGCCG
Source organism: Amycolatopsis sp. NPDC114484 (assembly GCF_055633755.1). Taxonomy (NCBI): domain Bacteria; kingdom Bacillati; phylum Actinomycetota; class Actinomycetes; order Pseudonocardiales; family Pseudonocardiaceae; genus Amycolatopsis; species Amycolatopsis sp. NPDC114484. Next base: position 33,914 of record NZ_JBVKDQ010000003.1, read on the forward strand.
TGACGTTCGCGATCGGCGACACGGCAACGGATCTGCCGATGCTGCGTGCCGCGAAAACCGCCTACGCTCCCCGCAACGCCGACGCGCAAGTGCGCGCATCCGAAGTTCGCCTGCTCCGTCGCCACTACGGCGCTGCGGTCGCCGAAGCGGTGGGGCTGGTGCTCGGGCACCGTCCGGGCACGTGCGACGCGTGCCGCCCGCCCGCGCAGAGCAAGCGCACCCGAACCCTGCTCACCCTCCTCGACGCGTCCAACGCGGGCGCGCCCGGACTGCCGATGGCGGTCGCCCGTTGCCTGGCGCGCGAGGGCGTGCGGCTCCGATGACCACTGCGGAACGTGCCGTGGCGGCCGGCCCGCGGCCGCGGCGAGTCCTTTACGGCCATGGTTACGCGCTGGTGGTGAGCTCGGCGCTGACCTCGGGCATCGGCCTGCTGTTCTGGATCGTGGCGGCCCGCGGGTACGACGAGGCCGTGCTCGGCCGCAACTCCGCGCTGATCGCCGCGATCATGTTCCTGGCCGGGGTGGCGCAGCTGAACCTGATGAACGTGCTGATCCGGTTCGTTCCGGTGGCCGGGCCGCGGGCGCGCCGGATGGTCGCCTTCGCCTACCTCGCCGGCGGCGGGCTCGCCGGCTTGGCCGGGCTGGTCTTCGCGCTCGGCGCAGACTGGTGGGCTCCGGAACTCGCCGGCCTGCTGCACGGACCCGCTGCCGTTGCCGGCACCGCGGCGTCCTGCGCGGTCTGGGCGATCTTCGTGATGCAGGACGGCGTGCTGACCGCGGTGGGGCGGGCCCGCGTGGTGCCGGTCGAGAACCTGGTGTTCTCGGTCCTCAAGCTCGGCTTGCTGGCCGGTCTCGCGACGAGCCTGCCCTCCGGCGGGATCACGGTGTCGTGGATGGCCGCCACCGCGGCAGCCGTGCTGGCGACGACCGGATACCTGTTCCTGCGCGCGATTCCGGCGCATCAGCGCGCCGGGGCGCCGGTCGACCGATTCTCGCTGCGGGCACTCGCCGGCTATCTCGGCGGTGACTTCGTCGGCGCGGTGTGCTGGCTCGGCTGCACCCAGCTGCTCCCGGTGTTCGTGCTCGGCACGCTCGGCGCGCGCGCGACGGCGGTTTTCGCGATGGCCTGGACGATCGCATACGCGCTCTATCTCGTCCCGGCCGCGATGGGGCAATCCATGGTCGCCCATACGGCAGCCGATGTCGGCGACGTCGGCGCCGCCCGGCGAGGGGTCGAACGGAGGTCGTTGATCCTGCTCGTGCCGGCCGTCGTCGTACTCGTGGCGATCGGCCCGTGGGTACTGCGCCTGCTCGGGCCGGGCTACGCCGAATCCGGTCGCTGGGTGCTCGCGCTGACGGCGGTCTCGGCGGTCCCCAACGTGATCGTCGCCGCCGCGGTCAGCGAAGCTCGGGTGCTGCGCCGGGTCGGTGTGGTGGCCGGTTTGCTCGCGACATTGTCCGTGCTCGTGCTGGCGACGGCGCTGGCGCTGATGCCGCTTCTCGGGGTCGAGGGAATCGGACTGGCGTTGCTGACCGGGCAATCTGTCGTCGCGGCAGCGGTGTTGTGCTTGCGGTCGAACCGGGTCCCGCGTCCGATCTCCGGCCCGTTCGCCGGCGCGCACGGCCGTTTTCTGCTGCGCCGGATCAGCCCGGCCGCGCTCGGCCTGCGCGGCTGGCGGGTCCAAGGTCGCCTGCACGGCCGATCGGATTCGGCCGTGGCACCCGTCGGGCCGGGAAACCGTTGTGCCGCACTGCTCAAAGCCGCTGACACCGAAGGCGGGCGGACAGCACTGCGTCACGAGGCGCACGCTCTCGCTGAGCTCCGAGCCGATCCGCGGCTGTCCGGCTGGTCGCACCTCGTCCCGGCGCTGCTGGACGCGGGAGACGCCCTGGGCGCGTCCTTCAGCCTGCAGCAGTTGCTGCCCGGGCGAGACGGCCGCGAGGCCGTCGCCACCCCGCACGGCCGGCGGCGGTTCGCTGCCGCCGCGCTCGCTGTGCTCAGCGAACTGCACGTGCGCACTGCGGAACTGACGCGCGTGGACGACGACCTGCTGCGCCAGCATGTGCTCAGCCCGGCAGAGCTGGTGTGCGCGCACCTGCCCGCCCGCGTGGTGACGACGCTCGACCTGCTCGTCGCCGAATTGTCGGAGGGGTTGCGCGGCCGGCGCCTGCCCGTCGGATGGGTCCACGGCGACTACAGCCCGGACAACGTGCTGACCGACGCCGACGGCCGGGTCACCGGGATCGTCGACTGGGGCCAGGCCCTCAGCGCCGGCCTCGTCGCGATCGACGTGGCGAGCCTCGTACTGGCCGTCGACGCCACCGCCAGCGGACGCGAACTCGGCGCAGTGGTCTGCTCCTTGCTGAAGACTGAGCCGGAGGACGCGGCCACGCTGCGCGACCGGAGCACGCTCGGCGGCGATCCGGTGCCCGTGCGCACGTTCGTCTTGCTCGGGTGGCTGCACCTCGTCGCCGCCAACCTCGCCAAGTCGGCGCGCTACAGCGCCAACCCGATCTGGTTGCGCCGCAACGTCTTCGCGGTCCTTCAAGTGCTCCGGCGGGAGGCGCCGTGATCGCGGCCAGCACCCGGGCGGGCCACCGGGCCCAGCGCAGCTCCGAGCAGACCATGGTCCGCGACGGCGTGTCCCTTGTCGCCGGCGCGACGCTGACAGCACTGGTCGGCGTCGCGGCGTGGGTCGTGGCCGCCCGCCTGCTGCCGCAGGAAGAGGTCGGGCACGCGTCGGCGTTCGTGTCCGGGTTCCTCCTCGTGGCCGGACTCGGCGATCTCGGGCTCGGCGCCGCGCTGATGCGCTGGGCGCCGCGCGCCGGGAGACTGCGGACCACCTTGATCGCGCGGTGCTACGGGCTCGTCCTTCTCGGCTCGCTGGCGGCGGCCTGGGCGGTGCTCCTGCTCCCGACCGGCGACGAGATCTCCGAAAGCCTCCCCCGGTTCGGCACCGCGGCATTCCTGTTCGCCGCCGTCGCCTGGGCGCTGTTCCAGTTCCAGGACTCGGTCCTGGTCTCGCTCGGCCGCGCCCGCTGGGTCCCGTACGAGAACGCCGCCATCGGCCTCGCCCGTGTGGGCGTGCTCGTGCTCGCCGGTCCCGCCTTCGGCGCGACCGGGATCCTGCTGTCCTGGATCGCGCCCGCGGTCGCCGGGGTGGCTGTCGTCTCGGTGCTGCTGTACCGGATGCTGACCCGGGAGCCTGCGCCCGAAACGCGCGCGCCGGTCCTGCCCGACCGTCGCGAGGTCCTGCGGCTGCTGGTGCCCACCTATCCGGCGAAGGTGGCCTCGGGTTCCCTGACCGACCTGGTGCCCCTGCTGGTGATCGGGCGGTTCGGGCCGACGGCGGGCGCGGTCTTCTTCCTGGTGTGGATGGCCGGGAATTCCGTCGACTACGCCGCGATCAGTTTCGCTCAGTCGGTGATCGTCCGGATCGCGCACGAACCGCACCGCACCCGCGAACTGTTCGCCGTCGGCGCCCGCCGCCTCGCGGCGGTGTTCGTTCCGGCGCTCGTGCTCGCGGCCGTGCTCGCGCATCCGCTGCTGTCGGTGTTCGGCCGGGATTACGCCGACCAGGGCACCTGGCTGCTGCGGCTGGTCCTGCTCGGCTGCCTGCCACGGCTGGTGGTCACGCTCGTGGTCGCGGCGGGCATCGCGCACGCGCGCGGCAGGCTGGTCGCCGCGTTGGAGGCCGGCAGCGCTCTGGGGGTGATCGGTGTGGTCGCCGTCGTCCCGATTGCCCGAATGGATCTCGTCGGACTGGGATTCCTTGTCGTGCAGTGCTTGATGGCCGCGGCCGCCGCGACGGCGTGGCGGCGTTGGCGCCGGACGTCGAACACGGAAGGGGAGCCCGCATGACGATCGGCCGGCGAGCGCACTCGGCGTTGCTGGCCGCGACGGTGCTGGCCGCGGCGGCCTGTGCGACGCCGCCCGCATCGGTCGCCCCGCCGCCCGCGAGCACGTCCCGGGCTCCGGAAGCGCTGCCCCGGCCGGACCACGTCGTGGTGGTCGTGCTGGAAAATCACGGAGCCGAGCAGATTTCCGGCGACCCCCGGGCCGCCTACCTGAACCAGCTCGCCGCCGCGGGCGCACGGTTCACCGCCGCCACCGCGATCGCACACCCGAGCCAGCCGAACTACCTCGCGCTGTTCTCCGGGGACACCCAAGGCATCGCCGACGACTCGTGCCCGCACACCTTCACCGGACCCAATCTAGGCCGCGAACTCGCCGGCGCGGGACGCACTTTCGCCGCGTTCGCCGAAGCCCTGCCGGCTCCCGGCTTCACCGGCTGCCAGTCCGGCGGCTACGTGCGCTGGCACGCACCGTGGACGGGCTTCACCACAGTCCCGGCCTCGGCGAACCGGCCGTTCACCGACTTCGGCCCCGACTACGCGAAGCTGCCGACCGTCTCGTTCGTCATCCCGGACATGTGCCACAACTTGCACGACTGCGACACCGCGACGGCGGACGCGTGGCTGCGCGCGAACCTGAGCGGTTTCACCGACTGGGCCGTGACGCACAACAGCCTCCTCGTCGTGACGTTCGACGAGGCCGAAGACTCCTCCGCCACGAACGCGATCCCGTTGACCATGAGCGGGCCGATGGTCCGCCCGGGCAACTACCCGGAGCCGGTGGACCATTACCGGCTGCTGCGCACCCTTGAAGCCCTGTACGGCCTGCCCGCACTGGGCCAAGCCGCCGACCGGACGCCGATTGCCGATGTCTGGCAACGCTGAACGCGCGACGGCGGCCTCCGCCGCACGCCTGCCCGAGGCAGGCGGCGCGCTCGCGGCGATGCGCCGCCGCGCCCTCGCCCTCGCCGGCCCGGCGACCCGTCCGATCGGCTCCCTCGCCGCAGTGCGCACGCACGCGCCGGAAGTAGTGCTCACCTTCGACGACGGGCCGGAACCCGGCGGTACCGACCGGGTGCTGTCCGCATTGGCCGACCACGGTGCCACGGCGACGTTTTTCGTCCTGGTCGACCGAGTGCGCAGACATCCCGGGCTGGTCCGCGAAGTGCTCGCCGCGGGACACGAGGTCGGCCTGCACGGAATGGACCACCGGCGGCTGTCGAAACTGCCGCCCGCCACCGTGCGGACGCTGCTCGCGACCGGCACCGCGCAACTCGAGGACCTCCTCGGCATCCCGATCCTCTGGTTCCGCCCGCCCTACGGCGCGCAGACCCCGTCCGTCTGGCGTGCGGTGCGCCGGCAGGGCTTGGCTCCCGTGCTCTGGGGACCGTGCGCGTGGGACTGGCTCGACCGGCCGGCCGAACTTCTGGCCGCGCAGGCGGCGCGCGGGTTGCGCCGCGGCGCCGTCCTCCTCGCACACGACGGCCACGCGGGCCCGGAGGACGGTGCCGACGACGGACCGCGGCCCCGCTTCGACCGCGGCGACCTGGTCCGCCTAGTGCTGAGCGGTCTGGACGAACGCGGGCTGCAGGGCCGGTCCCTCTCCGCGGCGCTGGCCGCCGGAACACCCCGGACCGTCCCCTGGTTCCTTCGATGAACCCTCGCTGGGCCGTCGCGGTCCTGCTGGCCGCGGCGCTCACCGGATGCGGCGGTCCGGCGGGCCCCGGCGCAGACCCGGAGCCGGTCGTCGGCGTGACGCACACCCAAGACAGCGTGGACGACTACCCGCCCGCGCAGATGACGGCCGCGACGGCGACGCTCGGCGCCCGGCCGATGGTGCAGAACCAGTACCTGATGGGCTGGGGCGTCACCAATCCGGAACCCGCGCCGGGCGTGTTCGACTGGTCCTCGCTGGACCAGCGCATGGCGCTGATCGACACTACGCACGGCGTCCCCGTGCTCACGCTCGCCGGCGCACCGGACTGGATGAAAGGCGGCCGCGCAGGCGGCACCGACTGGACCACGCTCGACTCCGCACCGACCCCCGCGCACTACGGCGATTTCGCCGCGCTGGCCGCCGCCGCGGCCGCGCGATACCCGCAGGTGCAGTACTTCCAGGTCTGGAGCGAGCTCAAGGGCCTCTACAACGCCGACGGGAACCGCTGGGACTACGAGGGCTACACCCAGTTGTACAACGCGGTCTACGACGCGGTGAAGAAAGTCCGTCCCGCCGCCCGGATCGGCGGGCCTTACGTCGTCCTCGACACTTGGTCGGCAGCCGGTTGCCCCGCACCGTCGGTGCTGTCCGGCCCGTGGGGCGTCGTGGACCAGCGCGCGCTCGACGTGATCGACTACTGGAACGCGCACAAGCACGGCGCCGACTTCCTCGCCGTCGACGGGTCGAGCGGGACCAGGGACGCGGGACTGACCACGGATCCCTTCCGCGCCACGGCGATGTTCGACACCGTGAGCAGCTGGCTCCGCGCGCGCACCGGACTCCCGGTGTGGTGGTCGGAGTTCTACCCGACCCAGCCCGCCGGACCCGGCTGGCCCGCCGACAGCCCTCAGCTCGCCGCTCTGGCCGTGGACGCCGTGGCCCAAGCCCTGCGGGGCGGTGCGTCGCGGCTGCTGCTGTGGCAGCCGCAGTCGTCCGCCGACGTGCCTACCGCCGCCCTGTGGACCACTCCGGCCCCGGACCGCGACGCGGCGACGTTGCCGCTCGCCGGGCCGTGGGCATGGCTCGCGGCCAATGTGGACACCGACACGGCGATCAACTACGCGAACGGCGACACGGTGGCCGAGATCATCGGCGACCGGGAAGTGCTCGCGGTGAACCTGACCGCGGCCGCGCAGATCCCGCCCGGCCAAACCGATCCGCTCCCGCCCTATGGAATGCGAATCACGAGCCACCGGCGATTTCCCGGCAAGCGGCAAAGATCGAAAGGTCCGAAGATTGCAGCAGCATAACTTCGAATAACGCAAGCGGAATGCAAACCGGCCGCGCGCCGGACACGTTCCGCGCCCGTCCGGGCACCGCCCGGAGGCCGTTCCCTCGAGGACGGTCCACTCAGGACCGTTTCGACCGTATCCCAGCGCTGTACAGGAAAAAGATCATCGCAGCGGTCAAACCTGGCCTGTGGTGAATTTCTGCCGACCCTGCCAACGCATTTTCTTCCCCGTAACGTCCGCCATTCGGAGTACGACAACCAGACGTCAAGTTGAATCCGGGTGGCCGTCGGGGAAACAGCGGGACCAGGACACGCCGGGGAGAGGGAGAATCCGATGGGACGTGGCGCGGATCCGAAGATCAGCATTGTGATCCCCGCGCGCAACGAAGCGCGCAACCTCGAGGTGGTCCTCCCGGCGCTGCCGGACAATGCCGAAATCGTCCTGGTGGACGGGCATTCGGTGGACGACACCGTCGAGGTCGCCCGCGCCCTCCGGCCCTCGATCGTCACGCTGACGCAAACCCGGACCGGCAAAGGGAACGCGCTCGCGTGCGGATTCGAGGCCGCCACCGGCGACCTCCTGGTGATGTTCGACGCCGACGGTTCGGCCGACCCGGCCGAGATCCCCGCCTTCGTCGAAACGCTGACCCGCGGCGCCGATTTCGCCAAAGGCACCCGGTTCCTGCGCCCGGGCGGCAGCGACGACATCACCGCGGTGCGCCGAGCGGGCAACTCCCTGCTGAACCGGTTCGCCAACCGGTTGTACGACACCGGTTTCAGCGATCTGTGCTACGGCTACAACGCGCTCTGGCGGGACGTCGTGCCGCAGCTGGAACTTCCCTCCACGACGACGCCCCGCTCCGCGAGACCGCTCTGGGGCGACGGTTTCGAGATCGAGACGGTGCTCAGCTGCCGAGTCGTCGCCGCGGGCCTGAAGATAGTGGAAGTGCCGAGTTTCGAACGCCTGCGCATCTTCGGCGAGACCAACCTGCGCACGTTCGCCGACGGCACCCGGGTCCTGCGCACGATCATCGCGGAGTACCGCCGGTACCAAGGGCGGAAAAGACCGGAACTGCCCGGGCCTGCCGACCTCGCGGCGCAGGAGCTGGCTTGATGGCGCGAACCCAGGCGAGCGCCCTGCCGACTTCGGTCGTCGTGTGCGCGTACACGACTGCGCGATGGCCGTCCCTGCGCACCGCGCTCGCCTCGGCGGCGGCGCAGGACCCGGCGCCAGCGGAAGTGGTGCTGGTCGTCGACCACAACGTCGGGCTGTCGCGGCTCGCGCGGGCCGAACTGGCCGGCGTCCGGGTCGTGGACAACGACGGCCCTCGCGGGCTTTCAGGCGCCCGCAACACCGGAATCGCCGCCTCGGCCGGAGACATCATCGCGTTCCTGGACGACGACGCGGCGGCCGAACCAGGATGGCTGGCGCAGCTGCTCGCGCCGTACGCGGACCCGGACGTGATCGCGGTCGGCGGCGCCGCGCGTCCGGTGTGGCCTCCGGGCTCCGGTCGGCCGGGATGGCTTCCCGCCGACGGCGTCCTGGACTGGGTGGTCGGCTGCACCTACCGCGGACTGCCCGCCGCGCTCGCCGAGGTCCGCAACGTCATGGGCTGCAGCATGTCCTTCCGCCGCGAAGTGTTCGACGAGATCGGCGGGTTCTCGACCGCCGTGGGCAGGCAGGGCTCCGTTCCGCTGGGATGCGAGGAAACCGAACTCTGCATCCGCGCCCGGCGGCAGCTGCCCGGAGCGCGAATCCTGTTCGCACCGCGTTCCGTTGTGGCCCACCAGGTCGGCGCCGAACGCACCACCTGGTCGTACCTGCGCCGGCGAAGCTGGGCTGAAGGCCTGTCGAAAGCGGCGGTCAGCCGGATGACCGGCGTCGGCGACGCGGTCTCCACCGAACGCCGGTACGTGACGCGGGTGCTCCCCGCCACAGTGGCCCGCGAACTCGCGCGCGCCGTGCGCGGACCGGTGCCGGCGGCCCAGGCGATCATCGCGATCGCCACCGCCCTCGGTGCTTCCGCCGGCGGCTACCTTCGGGAGTCCGCCCGGCGTCGCCCGGCGTCCGGACCGACAGCCGTGATCGAACTCGACGTCCGGCGCGGACCGGTGCCCGCGAACCCCGGCGTCCTCGAAGCACAGGTGCTGGTGCGGGACGGGCGCTGGACGCTGGATCTGCTCCGCCTGCCGGTCGCCGGGGGCCGGCTGGACCCCGCCGGGCTGCGGCTCGGCACCCCGCCGGGACGGCCGGCCCGCCATGCCCGCACCCCGGCGGTCAGTGTCGTCGTCCCGACCGCCGACCGGGCCGACCAGGTGCGCCGCTGCGTGAAATCGTTGCTGGCCACCGAATATCCGGACCTCGAAGTGCTCGTGGTGGACAACCGGCCGGGATCGGCCGAGTCCGCCGGGCTGGCGGACCTGGCCGCCGCCGACCACCGGGTCCGCTACGTCGCCGAGCCGGCGCCCGGAGTCAGTCGGGCCCGCAACACCGGATTCGCGTCCGCGCGCGGGGAGCTGGTCGCATTCGTGGACGACGACATCGAGGTCGACCGCTGGTGGCTGGCCAACCTGGCCGCGGAGCTCGCGGACGACTGCGTGGACTGCGCGACCAGCCTGGTCCTCCCGGCCTCTTTGGACACCGCGGCGCAGCGGAAGTTCGAGCAGCTCAAGGGTTTCGGCCACGGCGCGGAGCGCACAGCGTTCGGCCCGCATCTCGCCGCGGAGCATCCCCGCTACGCCTTCGCACCCGGCCGATTCGGCCCGGGCGGGTGCGCGCTCTGGAGGCGCTCCGCGCTCAGCCGGCTCGGCGGGTTCGACCCGCTGCTCGGACCGGGCACGCCGACCCGCGCCGGAGAGGACCTCGAATTGTTCCTGCGCCTGGCGCGCGCCGGCGGCACCGTCGTGTACACGCCGCACGCGGTCGCCTGGCACGAACACGGCGCCGAATGGGCGGACCTGCGCTCCCGGCTCCGCGCCTACGGAGCCGGGTTGTCGGCCATGTTCGTCCGGCATCTGCTGCAGCATCCGCAGGACGCGTGGCTGGTCGCCGGTGCCGTATCCGCCCGGGCGCTCGCGGCGAGGCCGGACACCGCACCTTCCGGCCCGCGCGCCGGACGACTGCTGGCCGACCAGCTCGCCGGACTGGCCGTCGGGCCGTTCGCGCTCGCCCACAGCGCCTGGTCCGCGAGAACCCGGCGGTCCTGATGCACCTCGACGAGCGGCGCGCGATCGCCTGGGTCCTGGCCGGACTCAGCGCGGTCGTGCTCGTGCTGACCGCATGGCAGCTCACCAGCGCCGCCCGGCTCTATCTGGACACTGCCTTCGTGCTCTTCGCTCCCGGCTGGGCGATCGTCACGCACTTGCGGCTGGCCACGCGCGCGCTGCAGTGGCTCACCGCCGTCGCCGTCGGGACGTCCGGGACGCTGCTGCTCGCAGAGGTCATGATGGCGCTGCACTGGTGGCAGCCGATGGCCGCGTTCATCCTCGTCGCGGGCGCCACTTTGTTCGAACTGCTGCGCCAGCTCACCGCGCCCCGGAAGGCGGGGGCCCGCCAGTGACGAGACTCGCCCCCGCCGATTCCGGGTTTCGGTCGTCCGCGGCCGGAACCCGCGCACGTGTGCCGGTTCCCCGTCTCCGACGGCCGACCCGGCCGCGCGACGCACTAAGCCCGTCGCTGGCCGTCGCCGCCGGGCTGCTGTGGCTCGCGGGGCTGCGCCCGATCGTCCCCGCACAGCTCGGCGGACTCGGTTTGATCACCGCGTTGTCGCCGGTGCTCCTTCTCTCCTACCCCGTGCTCGTCGCCGCAGTCGTGCTCGAACTCGTCCGCCGCCGGCCGCGGCCGCGAGTGCTCGCCTCGTGCACTGCCCTCGGCGTGCTGCTCGTTTACGGCCTGCAGCCCGCGAGCGAACAGACGGCGCGCCTCACGGTGTCCTGGCTGCACACGGGATTCGCGCGCTACATAGCCGAAAACGGACAGCCCCTGCAGGGCTACGACGCGCGGTTCTCCTGGCCCGGCTTCTTCTCCCTGATCGCTTTCATCACCAACGCGAGCGGCGCGCCGGACGCCACTCCCCTGCTGCAATGGGCACCGGCGTTCTTCGCCGCGGCAGCGGTTCTCGGCGTGCGCGTGCTGGCGGTCGCCGTACTCGGGAACGGGCGAGCCGCTTGGCTGGCGACCTGGATCTTCCTGCTCGCCGAGTGGACCGAACAGGACTACCTCTCCCCGCAGGCCGCCACCTACCTCATCATGCTGGCCGCGCTGGGCCTGGTCGTGCGGTATCTCGTCCGGCCGGGGCTGGCGTACCCCGGACGGTCTGGCCCGCGCCGGAGGAGGTCTCCGGCGAACACGCCCCGGGAACGGCTGGCGGCGCACGCGCTGGTCCTGCTGTTCGCGCTGGCGCTGGCCCCTTCGCATCAGCTGACTCCGTTCCTGCTGGCCGGTCTGCTGCTCGTCATGGTGGCGACCGGACGGCTGTGGCCCGCCTGGCTGCCGTGGCTCGTGCTGATCCCGGCGCTGGTGTGGTTTTCCCTTGGGGCCAAGGATTTCTGGCAGGGGCAGCTGAACATGGTGATCGGCGACTTCGGCCAGGTGAGCTCGTCGGTGGACCAGGGCATCACGGCCCGGTTCACCGGCGACGCCGGCCGCACAGTGATCCTGTTCCTCCGGGTGTGCCTGACCGGCGCGGTGGGCACGCTCGCGCTCGGCGGCTGGTGGCGGCGCCGGCGGCGCGGCCTGCGCTCGCTTCCGCTCATGCTGCTCGCGCTCGCCCCGCTCGGGATCGCGGCTCTTCAGTCGTACGGCGGAGAAGTCTTCGTCCGCTGTTACCTGTTCGCGCTGCCGTTCGCGGCCATCCTCGCCGGCGGCTGCCTCGAAGCGCTTCTCGCGCGGCCAGCCGGACCCGGGGCGATGCGCACGACGGGCCCGATGCGACCGCGATTCGGCACGGCGGGGCCGATTGTCGCCGGGGTCGTGCTGACCGCGCTCGGTCTCGGCACGGTCGTCGCCCGAGGCGGCGGCGACGCCTACCTCAGCTATACCCGCACCGATGTCGCGGCGGTGGCCGACGCCTACCGCCTCGCGGGCACCGGCCAGACCGTCAGCGTGCTGAGCGCGGACGCCACGCCTCTCGGGTTCGACAAGATCGGCGTCGTCGCGCAGTCCGCGATCGAGCGGACTTGCCCGGGCTACGTCCGCGTCGCCACCTGTGTGCTCGACACCGCGCCGGACTACTTGGTGGTCACGCCGTCGCAGGAGAACTACGGCCGGATCTACTACGGCCTCGCGCCCGGCTGGACCGACCGGCTCGTCGCCGACCTTCTCTACACGGGCAAATATCGGGTCGTGTTCGACCAGGACGGCAGTCGACTGCTCGCGCACGCCGGCGAAAGGCAACCGAAATGACCGACACCCTGCTGGTCGCCCTCACCATCGCATTGTGCGGCATGTTCGCCGCGCTCCTGGGCGTGCGCACGGTCCTTGCCGAGCGATCGGCGGGCGGCCAGGGCGGCCGGCCAGGCCCGAAATCCGCGCGTCTGAGGCGGCTCGACCACGCGGGGATCGCGGTCACCGTGCTGCTGATCGCCGCCGTCGTGCTTCGCGTCGTGAACGCGGTCTGGTGAGGGGGCTATGCTGACTGTTACACCAGGATATCTGGAGGGCGACCATCAGTTACCCCACAGAAGGCCGCGATCGCTGCCGCTGCGGGCACCTCCGCGAGGCCCATTCGCACTATCGCGGCGGGAGCGAATGCGCGCTCTGCCCGCCCGGTGCCTGCCGCCGATTCCGCGCGGCCGGTCTCCTGACCAGGGTTCTGCGCCGGCTCCGATCGCGCGGCTGATCGGGTTCCGCCGCCACCTTCCGGCCGCTCGTGCGGGCGGGAATGAAACACGCCGTCGCCAGGTCCCGGAAATCATTTCCGCGACAGAAAACCTTGCTGTCAGGTCACAGAAAAGGCGCAGCGCCTCGAATGCTGTAGCGAGCGGATCCGCGTTCCCGACACCGCATTCGGCGGCGGAGTTCGCCGATCACGCGGGAGGAGCGATTCATGAAAAGATCTCTACCCCGGTTCTGCACATTGTCCGCGATCACGGTGCTGGCGGCGGGAGCCGTCACCGCCGCCTGGACCTCCGGGCACCCCCTCGCGTCGGCGGCGGCCGCGCAGGCCCCGCCGCCGCCGACGAACCGGCAACCGTGGGAACCCGCGCCGCCCAAGGTGACCGCGACCCGGCCGGCGCCATCGGTGACCAAACCGGCCACCACTCCCGCCGCGCCGAAAGCCGCCGCCCCCGCCGCGTCGGCCGCCGCCGCCCCGCTCATCGTGGACACCGACCTCTACGGCAGCGCGGACGACGCGGGCGCACTGGCGATCGCCAATGCCATGCAGGACAACGGCCAAGTGAAGATTCTCGGTGTCCTGGTGAACTACCCGAGCAAATGGGGCGCACCGGCGGCTTCGGCGATCAACACCTACTACGGCCACGGCGACATTCCGATCGGCAGCGTCAAACCCGCCGCCGACGACGTCTCCAATCCGGACTACGCGAAGTACCTGGCACAGAATTTCCCGACCGGAATCGCGGACGGGAACACCGCCCCCGAAGCCGCCGGCCTCTACCGGAAACTGCTCGCCGGCGCGGCGGACCACAGCGTGACGATCGTCGCGATCGGGCTCGAGACGAACCTGGCGAACCTGATGAACTCGCCTGCCGACGCCTACAGCGGCCTGGGCGGTGTCGACCTCATCAAGCAGAAGGTGAAGTCGCTGACGATGATGGGCGGCGAGTTCCCGGTCAGCTCGGCCGTCGACGGGCCGGAGTACAACTGGAAAGCCGACGCGTCCTCGGCCACCCAGGCGGTCAACCAATGGCCGGTCGAAGTACCCGCCGAATTCGAGGGATACGAAGTCGGCCAAGCCGTCTCCACCGGAGCGGGCCTCGCGCAGACGCCGAGCACCAACCCGGTCCGTGCCGCTTACACCAGGATGATCGGCGCGGGCAACGACATGAACAGCTGGGACCCGGTCGCCATGTACGACGCCGGCATGGGCCACAACGGACTGTTCGCCGACAACCCCTCCCCGGGCTCGGTGGCCGTCGCTGCCGACGGCAGCGACCATTGGGACACCGCCACCGTCAAACCGCAGCACTACCTCGTGACCACCGCGGCCCCGGCCGCCGTCGGCAAAGCGCTGGAAAGCCTCATGGACCAGCTGCCGGCCGCACCCGACCCGATCGTCGCGTACTACACCCGGCTAGGCGGCGCGAACAGTTACCTCGGCAGCCCGGTGGGCACCGAGTACTCGCCGACGGCGGGCGGCAAGGCACAGGACTACCAGGGCGGCTCGATCTACTGGTCGCAGTCGTCCGGCGCCCACGCCGTACACGGCAACATCCTCGCGAAATACCGGCAGCTCGGCGGACCGGCCGGCGTGCTGGGCTACCCCGCGACCGACGAAACCGGCACCCCGGACGGCGTGGGACGGTACAACCACTTCTCCGGCGGCAGCGGCGCGTCGATCTACTGGACCCCCAACACCGGCGCACACGCGACTTACGGGCCGATCCGGGCGAAGTGGGCCGCCATGGGCTGGGAGCGGTCGCTCCTCGGCTACCCCGTCACCGATCAAACGGGCACGCCCGACGGCGTCGGGCAGTACGGCCATTTCGCCGGCAACGGCGGCTCCATCTACTGGACACCGAGTACCGGCGCGCACGCCATCTACGGCGCCATCCGGGCGAAATGGGCCTCGATGGGCTGGGAACGGTCCGTTCTGGGCTACCCCACCACCGATGAAACCGGCACGCCCGACGGCGTCGGACGGTACAACCACTTCACCGGCACCGGCGGCGCCTCCATCTACTGGACCCCCAACACCGGCGCACACGCCATCTACGGCGCCATCCGGGCGAGATGGGCCTCGATGGGCTGGGAACGGTCCTTCCTCCGCTATCCCACCACTGACGAATACGGGATTCCGGGCGGCAGGCGGAACAACTTCGCCCACGGGTGGATCGCCTGGAACGCGTCCAACGGCGCGACCACCGTCGGCAGTTCCTGAGCGACAGGCCTGGTTCGGCAGGGTTCACCCGCTATGGCGTGCGCGAAACTGCCGAACCAGTCCGGTCACGACCGCCATCGGGGCAACGACGCATGCGACGTACAGCGCGATGAGCGGTTTCCCGGGACGGACCTTCATGTCCGTCCCGGGAACCGGCGGTCCGGGATTGAACGCCAGAGTCGGCTTCACGTGCTGCCATCGGGTGATTTCGAGGTACATGAGCCGCCAGGAACCGGCCCACACCGCCGCGCCTAGCCACGTCGCCATTTTCATCTTCCGAGCCTGCGCTTGCGGCGGGAAGGGGCGCAAGACCGCTTGAAGGCGACGATGCGAACCGGCCTCAGCAGGCCGACACTGTCCGGAATGAAGGCGCACCAAGCTTGGCGAGCGACGCCGGTCGTTGTGCTGCTGGCGGCAGGCTGCACCACGACGCCGGTCGCTGCTCCGCCGACGCCGGCCAAAGCGACGGCTCCCGGAGTGTCCGCGCAGCAGGGCACCCCCGGCTGGGAGATCGCCCGCCCTGGCCCTGAGCACGCGATCGAAGGCTTCGCCGACCGCACCAGCGTCCTCCCCGGCTCCCCGGTGCGCCTCTTCGTGAGCACGACCGCGGCGCACTACACAGTGACAGCCTTCCGGATGGGCGGCTACCGCGACTCGGCTGCCCTCCGGGTCTGGAAATCACCGGCGCTGGCGGGTTCGGTGCAGCCCCCGCCAGTCGTCCAGGCGCCGACCCGGACCGTCGTCGCACCGTGGCGGCCCTCGCTCGAAGTGCCGACACCAGGCTGGCAACCCGGGGACTACCTGCTGCGCCTCGACGGGGACAACGGGTCCGCGCAGTTCGTCCCGCTGACCGTGCGCAGCCCCTCCAACGCGGGAAAGATCGTGCTGATCAACGCGGTGACGACCTGGCAGGCGTACAACGAGTGGGGCGGCTACAGCCTCTACAACTCTCCCCACGGGACCAAAGCGGCCCGTTCCCGCGCCGTGTCGTTCGACCGGCCTTACCAAGCCAAGGACATGCAGGGCGCGGGCGATTTCAGCTACTTCGAACTGCCCTTGGTGCGCTTCGCCGAAAACCTCGGCCTGCCGCTCGGCTACGCCACCGACACCGACCTCCACGCGGATCCGCACCTGCTCGACGGGGCCCGCGCGGCCCTCACCCTCGGCCACGACGAATACTGGTCCGCCGCCATGCGCCAGAACACGACCGCCGCCCGCGACCGCGGCGTCAACCTGGCCTTCTTCGGCGGCAACGAAATCTACCGGCACATCCGGTTCGCCCCGAGCGCCCTCGGCCCGGACCGCCTCGAAATCGACTACAAGTCCTTCACCGAAGACCCGTACCACCGGACCGACCCCCTCGAAGCGACACCGGAATGGCGCTCGCCCCCTTTCCCCCGTCCGGAAAGCGTGCTGCTGGGCAACTTCTACCGCTGCAACCCGGTGCGCGGCGCACTCGTCACCGCCGACGCCGGGAACTGGCTCCTCACCGGAATCGTCCACAACGGACAGAACTTTCCCGGGCTCGTCGGCAACGAATACGAACGGATCGACCTGTCCGTGCCGACCCCCCGCCCGATCGAAGCCCTCTTCCACTCGCCGGTCACCTGCGGCGGACACCCCGACTTCGCCGACACCAGCTACTACACCACCCCCAGCGGCGCCGCCGTTTTCTCCGCCGGCACCCAATACTGGATCTGCGCCCTCGACCCCGGCTGCCCCGAGGACAGCGCCGACCCGGCCGCCCACGCCGCCATCACCGCGCGGCTGCTGCACGCCTACGCCGAAGCACCCGCCGGCCGCGCGCACCCCGCGAAGGACAACCTCGTCGCCCTCGGCGTGCCCGGCGCGTGACCCTGCCCGGCGATTCCGCGCCCAGGCTCCGCGCGCGCCGCCATTGCCGGAACAATCCGCGACGTGCTGCGGCCCGGTGTCGCCGGACCGCAGCCCCTGGCCAGCGACGGTGTCGCGGTCTGGCTCGACACGGCGCTGGTCGCCATCGACGTGGAGAAGTTCTCCACCTTGGCATCCGGTGCCCTGCTGGCGCACCGCGCCGGGCGCCCGGACGCGTCGGACCGGCTCGCCGCGGCGGCCGCGGGGTACACCGGCGACTTCCTCGAGGACGACCCCTGCACCGACTGGGCGCAGGACCTCGCGGAGGAACTGCGCGCGACCCACCACGCCCTCCTGCGGGCGCTGATCACCCAGCGGCTAGGGGTCGGCGACGTCGAGCAAGCCGTCCTGCCCACGTTGCGGCTGCTGGAAGCCGACTCGTACGACGAGCAGGCGCACCTGAACCTGCTCGCCGCCGGCCGCCATGGCGAGGCCCAGCGCCGCCACCACATCTACCAGCGTCACATGGCCGAGATCGGCAGCGCTTGATCGTTCCCGCAGGACGACCACGCCAGTTGCGGCGCGGCCGCCGCCGCTTGCACCGAGCCGGCGAGGCTCATCGTCAGGCAGGCAGCGGTCGCCGCCGCGAGCCCGATCGATTTTCGGATCTTTCGCACGCACGCGCTCCTGGCGAAAGTGACGGGATTGTCTTGAGCAGCAAGCAGACTACGTGCGAAAGATCAACAACGGGACGCGAATCGCTTACCCGATCCGCTGAAATCCCGTATGCCCGGACGCGCGCTACCGGCAGTAGAACGTGCAGTTCGTGCGCGCCCCTGGGACAAGTCCGCCCCACGCCGAGACGATCGCCGGAGGAAGGGCTCGGCGAACCGACAACCGGCGGCGGGTTGTCCTCCGCCTGTCCACGATCGACGCCTTGCGAGGCGAGTCGGCCCCGTTCGTCGCGGCCGAGGGTCTGGGCTACTGACTACGTATCAGACGGCCCGTCGAAACTTCCGCCCCGAGGGCTGACACCCGGCTGTTGCCGCCGTCCGGCTTGGCGGCGGGCGAGCCAGCGGATGATCGGCGGGGCGACGAGGACGACGACGAACAGCCGCAGACTTTGCACGGCGGAAACCAGGGGAACGTTGGTGTCGGTCGCGGCGGCGGTGGCGAGCACCGCGTTGATCCCTGTACCGTGCCAAAACTGGCGACTCGGTCCGTGAGCTGCGGTTTTATGATCGATTCAGGCTGCTCGGCGGTATTCGTTAATCACGCCGCCGAGGACACGATTCCGCCGGACTGGATAGTCGAGGGGAATGACGGCAGCGGGATCGTGGTTGGGTGGGCGGTGCTCACGTCCCTGGTGCGGACGGTGATCGTTGAAGTGCCGGGCGAACTCATCGAGGACCGCGGCAGCGTGGCGTTCGTTGTAGATCAGCATCCTGTCGGTGCACTCCGACCGGACACTGCGCACGAACCGCTCCGCAAAGCAGTTCGCTCGGGGCGTTCGCGGCGGGGTCTTCACCACGTCGATGCACTCGGAGGCGAACACCGCGTCAAACGATGCCGTGAACTTCGTATCCCGGTCGCGGACAAGGAACCGGAACCGGGAGGTTCCCTCGCCGAGACTCATCAGCAGGTTGCGGGCGGCTTGCGTGGTCCAGGCCGCGGTCGGATGCGCGGTCACCCCGGCGATGTGAACTCGCCGGGTGCGGATCTCCATCACGAACAGCACGCAGAGCCTCCGCAAGCCGATCGTGTCCAGATGAAAGAAGTCCGTGGCAAGCAGGCCTGCCGCCTGGGCGCGCAGGAACGTGCGCCAATCGGTGTCCCTGCGCCCAGGCGCGGGGCCGATACGGGCTGCGGCGAGGATACGGCGGATCGTGCCTGCACCGACGCGGTGCCCGAGCCGGACCAGCTCTCCCTGGACACGGCGATGCCCCCAACGCGGATTCTCCCGGGCAAGTCGGACGACCCAACTCGCGCAACTCATCATCGACCGTTGGTCGTCCAGGCCGGTTGGGGTAGGTCCATTTCCGGGTGACCAGACGACGATGCAACGCCAGCAACGTGCCCGGCGTCACGATGCGATGCCGACGCAGGTCACGGGGCAATAGCCGCGCCAACGCAGACAAGACCGCACGATCCGGCCACGAAGGACGTGGCCTGCCGACCTGACGACGCAGAACCGACACCTCGTGGCGAAGCACCAGAATCTCGACGTCCTTGGCCCTAGCGGACCGAGCAAGCAGACCCCACCAGCCGAACAACTTCACCACGACCAAATACATCAGTCGAAACAGCACGGCCGGAGAGCATCGCATAACCCTCACACGGACAAAACAGCAGGTCAGCGAACCACATTCGAGTTATGACTCGGTACAGGAGACGCGGTTAGTCCCGCGCCAGCGGGTCGCGCTGCGCGATTCCGCTCCCCTTGCCCTCGCCACCTCGGCGCTTGATGCACACTGGCGGCACCGCAACATCACCAAGCGGGATGATCGCCGAGTTTATCAAGAACCGAGCCCTCCATCATTTCGTTCCATTATCTCTCGCACAGCCTTCGCCCGGCGAACCACTTCCGGCCACTGTGAACTGTTCAGGTACTCGATGTCGGGGACGTCCCCGAGTTCGCCGATCAGCGGGCCGAGCACTTCGCCGAGTCGAGCGAGCGGAACTTCCTCGTCAGCGTAGATCAATTCTCCGACGGCGCCGGGAGCAGGAGCCGGCAGGATCGGCGAGTCGTCAAAGAGGGAGTGAACCGCCAAGTCGAATTCATCGTAGTAGTTCGGGTGCGGGAGTTCGTGCCGGATCCACACTCGTTCTTGGTACTCACGGTCCGACAAGCTGACGATCGCGGAGACGATCTGCGTCCTGATCCCAGGGAAGCGAACTTCTTTCATGGCCGATTCCAGTGCCTCCACGTAATCCATTCATCGAGCGGAATATGAGCTTCGTCCCAAACATCATTCACTTTTGTTCCCGGCGGGAATACTTCACCTCCCCGTCCGATGATTTTGCCGTTCTCGGTGACTCTAACATGATCGATCCGCTGCGAGGGATACTTGTGCGCCGGGTTTCCCTTGTCGATCCTGAGGGTCGTCCCCTTAGGGTTCGCCGGATCGAACCAGCGCGTGCCGACACCCTTTTGGTTCGGAATTCCCTCACCCCAGTGACCGGGGACGTTCTTCAGCTTGCTCTGGTCGATCCACGAACTGGCCCCCTTGCTGCCCGGTCCGGCAACCTTTCCGAGGCCTTTCGCGAGGCGACCCAAGCCGCCGCCGAGGACAGGCCCGTTTTCCGGCCCGACAACGACCTTCCCGGGGTAGCGGCTGCTCTGCACAGTCAAGGCGTAGCCGCAGGTTCGCGGATCGAACTTGCAGTAAGCCTTCAGATAGAAGGCCGGCAAGTCTTTGTCGTCAAGACTCGGCTTGCCGATGAAGTAGTCGATGTTCTCGATCCATCGATCGAATCCAGCCGCGAAAGCGGTGCACGAGCCGACACCCAACCCTCCGGGCAAGGCAATGCCGTTGAGGTAGCAGACTCCGTCCGCCGTGATCAGCTGCGTTCCGTTTTCATAGGTGGCGGCATCGACATATTCTTCATCGGCCGGGCCGCCGCTGACCCGGTTTGCGCTTTCGACGCGATGCCGGTCGAGAAAATACTGTGCGGCACGCGCGGCCGCTTCTCCTGCCTTCACCGCGTCCTGACCGGCTTCGACAGCAGCACGCCGAGCCACCCGCGCCGCATCGGCTGCCGCAACGGCAGAGGCCCGAGCCCAGGCGGCCGAGGTCCTCGCGGCAGCGGCGGAAGCCTCCGCAGCGCGGGCTGCTTGCTGAGCGGTAGCCGATGCATTGCGCGCGACCTTGGCCGACGCGACGGCATTCTTGGCCGATTCCTGCGCCTCGCGAGCGGATCGGCCCGCCGCCTCCGCGTAGCCGGCGGCAGCCGACGCGTGCCGTTCGGCTTGCGCCGCGTATCCGGCCGCCTCGGCGGCGGCATTGCGAGCCAGTGCAGCAGCCTTGGCCGCGTTCGCGGCGGCTTCCTGCGCTTGCTGCGCGGCTTCGGTTGCTTCGGCGACGTACCGGGCCACCTGGGCGGCGTGGGCGGCTGTGTTGTGGTCGCGCTGCGCGGCCTGGTGTTGTCCGACGTCGAGGAATTTCCGCAAGTAGGACACCGGCCCGGACAGAGCTGCCTGCACCGCGGCTTTGACCTCGGGTCCGCCTTTGTAGAGGACTTGGTTGACCGCGATGCGTTCGTCGTGCTCGCGGGCGGAGTGCTGGCCTACGGCCAGAAACTCCCGCAATGCCTGAGGAGTGTGGGCGTCGAGCGCCTTCGAGGCACCGTCCTTGACAGCGGGTCCGCCGGAGTTCAGCAGCTGGACGACGCGGAGGCGATCGTCGGTTTCGCGTTCCGGGTAATCCTGGTCGGCCAGCAGCCGGGTCACGCCGGGGTAGTCGCCGGCCAGCGCGGTCGCAGCAGAGGTCTTCAGCCCGGACCGGTCGGTGGTGTCGGCGATCTGGGCGAGCCGGGCACGGTCGTCTTGTTCGTTCGCAGTCAGCCGCGTGCTGGCGACGAAGTCGGCGACCACGTCGTCGTTTCCGATCAATGCCTGTTCAGCGGCAGCCTTGGTGAAGGGCGCGCCGGTGCTCATCAGGCGCATCGCGACCTTGCGGCCGTTGCCCACGATTGTGTCGCGGGTGGCCCCGGGTACTGTCGCGGCCTCGAGCAGGGTGCGGGTCTCGGCGTCCAGCCGCGCGGCGTCGGCGACCTGCCAGGCGACGTCGGCGGCCTTGTCCGCTTCCTCTTGTTTTGCTTTTTCGGCGTCGGCCACGGCCTGGTCCTGCCAGGTTTCGAGCCGGGCCGCGTCCGCTGCGCGGCCGATCTCGCCGATCTTGCGGGCTTGTTCCGCGGCGGCTAGCGACGCGTCGGCGGCACCCTGTGCTTCGGCGGCGTGCGCGGCTGATTCTTTCGCTGCGTCCGCCGCGTCGCCGGCGCGGTCCGCGGCTTCCCTGGCGGCTTGGGCAGCCCGTTCGGCGTGCCCGGCGGCCGATTCCGCTGCGGCTTTGGCTTCCGTCGCGGCGGAAATGGCCTGCTGCGCAAGGGCCTGTGCGGTGTTCGCGGCGCGGGTCGCGGTCGCGGCGGCTCGCTTGGCTTTCGCGGCTTGGGCAGTAGCCTGCTCGGCTTTCACGCCTGCTTCGCGGGCGTAGCCGCCTGCCGCGCCGGCGGCTCCGGATGCGCTGTCCGCGTTGGCAGCGGCGCTGACGGCGGCGTCGGCCGCACGTTTCGCCGCCCGGGCTGCCTCGCCGACGTGCGCGATGGTGGCGGCCGCGTCCTTCGCTGCTTTCGCGGCGTTGTCGGCGTTTTCCGCCGCTTGCCGTGCGGCACCGGCTGTTTTGCGGTCGGTGATCGCGTCGCTGGCAGCGCGCTGTGCCCGGGCTGCGGCGCGCTGGGCCATCGCCGCGGCACTCGCCGCGCCCGCCGCCGCGGCGGCTGCGGCGCGAGAAGCCTTGACCGCCGCAGCAGCCGCGCCGAGAGCGACCTGAGCCGCATCGGCGGCACCGGCCGCCGCAGCAGCGGCGCGTCCGGCCGCCGCGGCGGCCCGGCCGGAGTCTTTCCTGGCTTGTTCGGTTTCCGTCGCGGCACGGGCGGCGGCTTCCTTGGCCAGCCGCGCGGCCTCGACCGCACGACCGGATGCTTCTTCGGCCGCAGCGGTTTCGGCGACAGCGCGTACCTGCTCGTCCTTGGCTACCTGCGCCAGATGGGCGACCGAAAGCAGTTCCTGGTCGCGTTCGCGTGCGACGAACTGACCGGTGTCGAGAAAATCGCGCAGCGCTTCGGGAGAGCCGTCGTCGAGCGCTTGCGATGCCGCTTGCTTGACCTCCGGACCGCCGGCGGACAGGATCTGCACGACGCGGACGCGGTCGTCGGTTTCCTGCGCGGTTTTGCGGCCGAACTGCACAAATTCGGCCAGAGCCTGTGCATCGCCGGCATCGAGTGCCTGCTGTGCGGCTTCGCGGACCCCGCGGCCCTCTGCGGTGGCGAGGATCCGGTTGACCTCGACGCGCTGGTCGTGTTCCCAGGGCGACTGCCATCCCGTGGACAAGAACGCCCGGATCGCGTCGATCGAGCCGTCGTTGAGCGCTTTCTCCGCAGCTTCGCGCACCCCGCGGCCAGCGGAACCGAGCATCTGCACGGCACGCACCCGGTCGTCGGCTTCCCGTACGGCGTCCAGCACCGTACGCAAGAACACCTCGACCTGGTCGTCAGTGCCCGCCAGGGCGTTCGCCGCGGCCTCGCGCACTCCTCGGCCGCCGGTCTTCCACGCCTCCAGAGCGCGCTCCCGAGGGGACTGCGCCGCGAGAGCGGCCCCATCGCCTGTCTGGAAGGGCGCGCCGGCCGCGTTCGCGGCAGGCACGACGAGCAGCTCGCAGAGCAGCGACAGCACGAGCACGAGCGCGCTCGTCCTGACCAGTCCGCGGCTTCTGCCACCGGGTGCCGCGCGTCTGGCCCCCAGTACAGCGCGGCGTGAAAACAGTTTGCCAAATCGGCTCACCACGTTGTCAATTTCCCCTCGTGAACAACGCCTGATATCGGCGCAGACCCCAATCAACGCAGTGCGGCGCATCGACGCGCCCGCAGCATTCGCGATCAGACTTTGCCGAATATCCGGACATTTAGCAAACTAAGTTATCTAACATACAAACAGCTCGTAAGTGTCACATTGCGGGCGTTCGTCGCGATGATCTTCGGCAGGCCGCACAACGTCAGGCGCGGCCTGTCATCCATTGCCGGAGGGGGCATCAATGCTTTCGTTGTCGCGCTCACGTGTCGTGAGCGCAATCGCCGCCGCCGTCGCCGCGACCGGGGTTTCGGCCGCCGTCGCGACGGCGGGACAAGCGCCGCGCGCGGCCGCGGACGACTCGCCGCAGCGGTCCACGGTGGAGGACCGTTCCTATCCCGGAGCCGCGAAAATCCTCGCCGAGCGCGGCATTTCGCTGAAGTCCGGAGATGGGAAGATCCTGCTCGCCGAGTGCGGGAGCACCTCGGATCTGGTCGAGGTCTACAGCCGCACCAAGGGAAACTTCTGCTTCGCCGTCGTCGGCCAGACCGGATACCTGTCCCTCGACCTGCCCGAGACCTACACCGTCAAGGGAAACAGCCACCGTCTGCAAGTCAGTCTGACGGCGCAGGGCCGCACGACCACGTCCACGGTGGAAAAGAACTCGTGGACACCGGTCGGCGAAGGCACCGGCGGCGCGCCCAGCGTCCTGGTGGAAATCCGGACCCTGTAACGCAGAAGCACCGCGCATTCTCGCCGTTACCGATCCGGCGATAGCAATTCGATAACAACAGTTCGGCCGACTCGGACACCACCCGCATTCGCACGGGATTGCGTTTCGGTCACGCCTACTGTCACCCAGTTTTTGGCCAAGGAGTCACACTCGTGTCCTCAGCACAAACTCGCTGGCGGCGAACCGCAGCGCTGACAGTCCTGAGCGCTGTCGCGGCCGGCATCGTCACCGCACCGCAGGCATCCGCCGTTGCCGGCGGGACGCCGGCCGCGGATCGTAGCTACCGCTTCACCGCGAAGATCACTGTCGGAGAACAGACCTGCACCGGCGCCCTCGTCGCCCCGCAATGGCTGCTCACCGCAGCCAGTTGCTTCGCCGACAGCCCTGATCAGGGATTCCGCATTCCCGCCGGGCCGCCAAGACAGCGCTCCAGCGCGATCGTCGGCCGCACGATCCTCAGCCAAGACGACGGCCAGGTCGCCGGCATCACCGACCTGGTGCCCAAGGGTGACCGCGACCTGGTGCTCGCCAAACTCGCCGCCCCCGTCACCGGCATCAGCCCCGTGGCCGTCGCCCGCACCGCCCCCACGCCCGGCGACACCCTGCGCATCGCCGGATACGGACGCACCGCCACCGAATGGGTGCCCGACCGCCTGCACACCGCGACCTTCACCGCCAGCGAGCCGACCGCTACCACCGTCGCCGTGACCGGGAAAGACCCCGCCAGCGCCTCCACCTGCCGCGGCGACGCCGGCGGCCCGGCACTGCGGGAAACCCCCGACGGCCCCGAACTCGTAGCAGTCAACAGCGTGTCCTTCCAAGGCGGCTGCGTCGGCGAAACCGAAACCCGCACCGGATCCACCGAAGCCCGCGCCGACAACGCCGGCGACTGGATCCGGCAGAACGTGCCCGACCTCGCCATCACCTGCAAACCCGCCGCCCCGATCTTCACCACCCGCGGCGACGGATCGCTGTGGCTCTACCAGCACACCGACCCCCGCAACGGCAGCTTCTCCTGGATCAACGGCAACGGCCAGCAGATCGGCAGCGGCTGGCAGTCCGCCCGCACGGCCGCGGGCCCCGACGGCCTCGTCTACCAAGCCAACAGCAACGGCCAACTGCGCAAGTTCCGCTGGAACGGCAGCAACTGGGACCTCAACACCAGCCCCACCCCCTACTACGAAGTCATCGACAACGGCTGGGGCCGCTACGCCACCGCCGAATACAACAACCGCATCACCGTCGACACCCGCGGACACATCTACACCGTCGAACCCGACGGCAACCTCCACTGGCGCAACTACGACCCCGCCGCCAAGAAATGGGACCACCGCCTCCTCAAAGACGGCTGGGGCAAATACGACCTCATCGCCGCCGCAGGCGACGGCGTCCTCTACGCCCGCACCCCCAAAGGCGAACTGTTCCGCCACGTCTACGACGCCACCACCGGAGAATGGACCCAGTGGGCCAAACCCTCCGGCACCGGCTGGAACGGCTTCAAAACCATCACCTCCCCCGGAGCCGACGTCCTCTACGGCTCCTACCCCGCCGAAGGCGGCGGCCTCCTCTGGTACCGCTACCTCCCCGCCAGCGACACCTGGTCCGACACCGGACGCGCCAACGGCAAACTCATCGGCACCGGCTGGTACGGCCTCTACGGCATGACCGCCACCCCCGACTCCTGCCGCCTCACGCGCTGACCAAACGCAGCGGGCCGAGCGCCGCCACCGCCACAACGCGGCACACGGCCCGCTGCGAACAGCCCCTGCGAAACCAGGATTCCGCCGTCATCGAAATCGAACGACTACTGACACGCACACAACCCACACTGCTCAACACAAGTGAATGAAAACCCGACGTCCACCAGATAACCTCCCAGGTCAAGAAGTGTTCTCCCCGCGCGAGCGGGGGTGGTCCCTGGCCGTAGTTCGGCTCGAAAGTAGCGAAGTTGTTCTCCCCGCGCGTGCGGGGGTGGTCCCTGCACGTTGTAGCCGAGCTGGCGCATCCCGTCGTTCTCCCCGCGCCAGCGGGGGTGGTCCGATCGAGTCGAACAGCAGCCCGTAGGCGGGGGCGTCTTCCCCGCGCGTGCGGGAGTGGTCCGTGGTAGGCGATCGGCATCCGGTACTTGCGGTTGTCTTCCCTGCGCGAGCGGGGGTGGTCCGGCCATGGCGATCGCGAGAAGCTGGCGTATTTCGTCTTGCCCGCGCGAGCGGGGGTGGTCCCTTGCAATAGACGTTCGGCGTTTCCGGGTTTCCGTTCTCCCCGCGCGAGCGGGGATGATCCGGAGACCCGCATGCCACGGCCGCGGTCGACCACGTTCGCCCCACGCGAGCGGGGGCCTGCATTGCTGGACTAGATGTGCTCGCCGCCGCGAGCGCGGCTGGCCTGCTGCCAATGCGGTGAGCACACGCGCCGCATCCAAGGTAAATACTTGTATGCTGGCCAGGGCGTGTCAGGCGCAGCAGGCCGCGCTCACAAGGCTTTGACGCCTGCGGCGACTCATCACGAAGCGCCCGAATTCCAGGCTCAGCCCGTCGAGAGGCATCGACAGCTGCCAGCGGGTCAGCGCATCGGTCTGCAGGCTCGGTAACAGAACGAAAACGCAGTCACCTTACTCATGATCCCGAGTGACGCGTGAGCAACCAGCCCGAGTCAGGTCAGCGGGGTTCGGGTCTGCGGGTGCCCGAGCGCCCGTAGCAGGTCGGCAAGCCACACTAGGTGGTGCGGCATGGCCAAGCTGTCGTCTTTGAGTAGGTCTTCCAGGTGCTGCCAGGATTCCGACAGTTGCCCGAGGCCCGGCTCGCCCGGCTCGACATACGGGTTGTAAAGGACGTCCGGCGCGATAGACCAGAAGTAGTCCCGGTGAAGGGAAACCGTTTGTCCTTCGTCCTCGGCGATCCGTTGCATCAGCAGCTCGAAGGCCGTTCGCAGTTGCTGCACCGGGATGCGCAGTGGCTCGCTCACGATCCGTGCCCTCCGAGGATGTCGTTGACCTGTTTCCTGAACGTGTTGATTTCGGTCTCCAGATGCCGGACCCGGCCGTCGATGATGCGCTGGCGGATTTCCGGAGTCGGCGCGTTTTTCAGAATACCCTGGTTGTCGTAGGCATCCGGGTTCGCCTTGTACTGGGCGAGCTTGGTTTCGTGTTCCTCGATGTTGCGCTGCAGGGATCGCACCGAACGCTGCTCCGACGACGTCAGCTCGCGAACCTCCGAACCGGACTGGGAGCCGCCTGTTTTCATCGGTTCGACGTGATCATCGCCTGCCGCGTTCGCGGCCATGTGCGCCACCGCCGCACCGGTCATGGTCGCGCCCGTGGCCATACCCGCCGCCGAAACGACATTGAGTGGCACGCCCGCGGCCGCGCCCACGCCAGTGGCGTCCAGCACGACGCCGAGCCCTTCGCCGGCCGAGCTGATCACCGTCAGCCCGATGCCGGCCGCCGCGGCGACGACGTCCCCGGGGTGGTTGAGCATGGCGTTGCCGAACGACGCCAGTCCGTTGACCAGATGCGCACCGACGTCCTCGACGAAATTGCCGACGTCGTCGAGCCAGCTCGATTTCGTGGGCGCAGGCTGCGCAGCCTCCCGCAGCGCGGTCGCCGCCTCATCGCCGGCCTCGGCCAGTTGCGCACGGGCGCGGTTGAGTACTTCGGTCGCGGCCTGCCTGCCGGCAGCGCCCGGATCGCTGAACACCGGCGCGGGCCGGCCTTGGGCGGCGGCCTGGTCGGACGCCTTTTGATGCTCGGCCTTGGCCTTGCCCGTGGCCGCCTCCGCCTGGCTCCACTGCTCGATCGCTTCGCGGGCCTGCCCCTGAGCCCACCGCAACGTCGCCGCGTAAGCCTCCAGCGCGCCAGCGCCGGAGCCCAAAGCCACTCCCGCGGTAAACCACTTCCCCGGCTCGTAGGAGAATTTGTCGTGAAACGCGGTCGCCGCGGGCCCCGTCCACGAACCGGTGTCGATCGCTTGCAGGCCTTCCGTCGCGTCGTTTGCCCGGGCGGCTCTTCCGCGCAGCACACGCGCGTTCTCCTCGACAGCGGCGGGATCGCCCGGCACCAATTCCGTCGGGTTGCCGGTCGTGCCCAGCTCAGCCATCCTCCACCGCCTTGACGCCCGGATCGCCGGTCAAGGACCGCGTCGCAGCCTCGTCAATCGAACGATAGGCTTGAACAGCCCGAGTCAGGACATCCCCGATCGCTGACGCGTCCCCGGCCAGAACGTCGAGGCCGTCGCTCCAGCGCGTCGCGAACTCCATCAAAGCGTCGTGCACGCCGGTATGGCCGTACAGCTCGGCCTCGCCGCACAAACCACGTAACTCGAAACCGTCCTGGTCGTGCACACTCCCCGAAACACCACGCGCGGCCTCGTCAACCGCCGCGATATCGACATGAAACCCCGGACCATCCACCTGCGACATCCCCCTCGGCTGCCATCGATGCAATCACCACCCTCCCAGCAATCACCACTGACAGCAACCAACCTCACCCAGGCAGTGACGACACCCACCGACCAGGCCCCGCCACCCACCCCGTACTGCCCACAGCGCAGCGACAAACCAGCGAATCCCGATCGCCGATGCCATCAGGACAAACCAACGAAAGCACAACGTCCGCGAAGAAGCCTTGCAGCTCAAGAAGTTCCACCCGCTTTTCGCCAACCACCGAAAGTGAATGAAACGCGCCATGCACTAAAGTTTGACTCGCAGGCCATGAAACGTTCTTCCCGCGCGAGCGGGGGTGGTCCCGGCGCGTGGACGTTCGCCAATGCCGGCGTCTAGTCTTCCCCGCGCGAGCGGGGGTGGTCCGGTGTCGCCGTCGCCGCAATCGTCGGTCACCAGGTTCTCCCCGAGCAAGCGGGGATGGCCCCGAAGCGTGCGCCGTCGAGCTGGGTGCCAGCGAGTCTTCCCGCGCGAGCGGGGGTGGTCCCAGTTCGGTGTCCCACCAGTCGCGACCTCACCGCGTCGAACAGCGCTTTGCCGACATCGCCGGCGACCAGCGGCTCGGCCACGTTGAGCGCCAACGTCCCCACACTCGTGCCAACCAACAGCCACCGCGCCGACCGCATGCCCGCGCACAACCCTCCGCACCCCGACAACCGTTGAATCGCGACCAGCAACGCCACCACCGCCAAATCCACCGCCGGCGCGACCAACGGAGCCACCCACACCGGCACACTCAGCCGAAGCCCAAGCACCAGCACATTCCCAAAACCGAACGTGAACGTCAGCCCGACAACGACTCCCACCATGACACCCACCGCCGCGACGACCGGATCACGCCGAGCACCCGACCCTGTCACGCCGACCACCACACGACGCCGCGCCAGACCAGGACCGAACCAGACGACACAACCCGGTATTTGCGAGCCCGAGGCAAGCCCGAGACCTCCACCACACGACAACACCGGCCGACACGAGGCGACACCGCAAGCACGCTGCGACCAGACGAAAAGGCACCTCTTAACCAGCGGGTTCGGGGTTCGAGTCCCTGATGGCGCACCCTCACTCCCCAGGTCTTGAGATTCATAGACCTGGGGAGTTTGGTTTTCTGGAGAGGTTTCTTCCGGTTCTGGACTGTCCATTGTGGTCGTTGGCGAGCCCGAGACTTCGCGCCGACTGCCGCGGGATGATCGCCGCCGCCGCTTCCGCCGCCGCTTCCGCCGCCGCGAACGACATCTGAGGCAGAACCGACGTGTAGGTGGCGGAGGCGATGGTGATCGAGGAGAGCCGCAGCATCCGCTGCACCACCTTCATCTCCACCCCCGCCGCCAACGCCAACGTCGCCGCGCCATGGCGAAGATCGTGCAGCCCTTCCCCAGGCCAAAGCCAAGGATCAGAGTGTCCGGCCCACAGGGGAAACCTCACACATCTCGGGGGCGGCTTACCGTAGTCGTGCCGTCTCCAGCGCGCTATCAGTGGCGAGAATTCGCCCTTCACCTGCACGCAATGGTGTGCCGGGCGGTGCTGGAAGCACTAGGCCACCCACGGATCTCGCAAGGTGCCGCAGTGACGGACCGGTGGGAGCACCACCAGCGCATTGCCAACCGGCGCGGAGCTTTGCGGCGTGCTTCGCATTCGATGATCCGCAGCACTGCATTTCTGGCTCTCGCAGTCGGAGTGTCTGCGATCTGGTGGCGACAGCACGACCGGCCGGGCGGCATTCACTGTCCGGCCCGGTCGGCGGTCTTCTGGACCGCGGCTGGATCCGCCCCGCCGTCCTCGCCGTCGACGCCTTGGCGCTGCTGGTCCCAGACTTTGCTCGGAGCGTCGTGACCGCCTCCGACGCCTCCCTGCCGGCACTGCTGGATCTGGAGAAGCTCGGCTCGGACTGCCATCGCGCGAACGCCACGTTCGACGAGCCGTTCTCGCTCTGCGGCAGGCAAGCTGACGACGTGCGTCGGTTGCTGCTCGCGGGGCGGCAGCCGTCATCAGAAGACTGCCTTCGTCCAGCCGTTGGACACAGCTGCCGTGTCCGGCTGGGCCCGAGCATCAGCAGGGAAAGCAACCTGCCCTACGTCGCCTCGCGACCGCGGATGCGACTAACGCAAGCCTGCTGCGCGAAGTCCGTCGCGGTGACCGCCCAGACCAACCCGGATCGGCACCACCAAGCGTCGCCGTCTCCGACCCCGCACCGCTCTCCGGCGACAGCTCGTCGAAAACAGCAGCGCGTTGTCGGGAGCACCTCCGGCATCGACTGCGCTTTCATTCGCCGTCCGCGAGTGAGCGGCTTATCCGTCCCGATCGGCTGCCTCTTCCCGCAGGATTGGCAGGGCGACGTTGAAGGCGTGAATGCCGATGGTAGTGGCGAGTTTGAGTACTTCGAAGATTTCGCGGGGCGTCACGCCCAGGTCCAGTGCGGCCCGGATGTGGCGGCGGACACCGGGGGCGTACATGTGGGTGCAGGACGCGTCGACGGCAATGCAGAGCAACTGAACGACCTGCGGCGAGAGCACACCGCTTTCGAAGGGCTCCGTTGTCGCGCTCAGGTATTGTTCCGTCCATTCGGGATCAAGGTCGTCGAGGCCGTCCCAGAGCGAATTCCAAGTGCCGTTTCGCTTCATGCGCTCCACGATGTTCCCGGAGCTGGGCGCTGGTTCGTTCATCGCGCCCACCCGGCCGCGAGTTCCCGTTTGAGTACTTTCCCGGTCGCGTTCATAGGCAAGTTTTCGGTGAAGGTGACGTAGCGCGGGTACTTGTAGTCGGCCAGGCGCTCACGGCACCACGCGATGAGTTCGGCTTCCGTGGTCCCGGAAGCTGAGTGCAGGATGACGAATGCCGCGATTTCCTCGCCGGAACGTTCGTCAGGTACGCCGATTACCGCTGCCAGGGACACCGCCGGATGACTCAGCAGGACTTCTTCGATCTCCCGGGGATAGACATTGAAGCCGCCGCGAATGATGAGGTCCTTGGCGCGATCGATGAGATAGTAGAACCCATCGGGGTCGCGACGCGCGATATCGCCGGTCCGCAACCACCCCTCCCGCATGACCTGCGCCGTCTCCTCCGGACGGTTGTGATAGCCCTTCATGACGTTGTGCCCGCGCAGTGCGATCTCCCCGGTGCCATCGCCGGCGACGGGGTTCCAGTCGCTGTCGACAAGCCGGGCTTCGACACCCCACACCGGGACTCCGATCGACCCCGGGCGCGAATCGCGTTCCGGATCGGCGAAGAGAGCCAGCGGGGAGGTCTCCGAGAGGCCGTAGCCCTCGAGAATATGCACCCCGAATCGGCCCCGGAATTGTGTCAGGATCTCGACCGGGAGTGCGGCACCGCCCGAGATCGCGAGCCTCAGCGTCCGCGCGATCCGGTCGATTTCAACAGTTTCGTCGGCGACGCCGAGCAGCGACCAGTACATGGTGGGCACGCCGGCGAAGACGGTGACGCTCTCATCGAGCATCAGCTGCAACGCTCTTCGCGGATCGAATCTGGGCATCAGGACGAGCGTGGCGCCGACCGACAGGCCCGCGTTCAGGTTCACAGTCTGGCCGAACGAGTGAAACAGCGGCAATGTCAGCAAATGGGTGTCCCGCCGCGCCGCGCCGCTGTCGAACAGACGGTTGGCGGTGAGTGCGTTCAGCACCATATTCGCGTGGGTAAGCTCGGCGCCTTTGGGCCTCCCCGTGGTGCCGCTGGTGTACAGGATGACAGCGGTGTCCGCCGGCTCGCGCACCACAGTGTCGAATCGATCCGATTGCGGTGCCAGGGCAGGCGTGAGCATTTCGACTCCGGCGGGGACGCCTCCGCCGTCGGCGCCATTGCCGATCAGGAACAGATGCGGGCAAGACGGTGTGGCGGCGAAGGCGGTAAGCCCGTACTCCGCCATCGGCAGCTCGTCCGTGCCGGTGAAGCAGAAATACGCCGTCGCCCCGGAATCCTCCAGGTGGTAGGCGATCTCGCGGGGTTTGAGCAGGATGTTGAGCGGGACGACCACCGCCCCGGCCTTCAGGATGCCGTAGTAGACAGCGGGGAATTCCGGCCGGTTCGGGCAGGACAGGGCGACTCGGTCGCCGGGTTGGACGCCGCGGGACACCAGGAGGTTCGCAATCTGGTTCGCGAGCGCAGCCACCTGGCCGTAGGTCAGGCGTTCCCGGTCGAACACGAGGGCGTCCCGATCGGGGTGCCGGCGGGCCGAATCCTCCAGCAGGACGGACAGGTTCAGCACGGTGCCTGCCCGTTCTGCGCGAGGGTCGGCTCCACCCGCAACGCGGCCGCAGTCGCGGCACGCACTTCGAGCACGATCTTCGCCGCACCGGTCTTGTCGTTGTGTGTCATGAGCACGATGACCCGCTTGGCTCCGTGCACGAGATCCATCGCTCCGCCCATGCCTTCGATCATCTGCCCGGGAACCGTCCCCCTGGCGAGATCACCGGTGGCCGAGACCTGCATGCCGCCGAGGACCGCGACATCGAGGTGGCCCCCGCGGATCATCGCGAAGCTGAGCGCCGAGCCGAAGAACGAGGCACCGGGAAGGACGGTGACCGTCTCCTTTCCGGCGTTGATCAGGTCCGGGTCGACGGCGTCCTCGACGGGGCAGGGACCCACGCCGAGGATTCCGTTCTCGCTGTGCAGCGCCACTCGCGCCCCGTCTGGCAGGTTATCGGGGATCTGCGTGGGCAAGCCGATGCCCAGGTTCACGTACTGGCCGGGCCGCAGCTCGGCGGCGGCGCGAGCGGCCGTCTGCTCTCGAGTCCACCCGGCGGGCTCGCTCATCGACCTTCGCCTTTCGTCGTGGCGACCTTCTCGGTTCGCTTGCGCTGCGGCCCGGTGTGCACGATCCGGTCGACGAAGATGCGGGGAACGTGCACCGCCATCGGATCGATTTCGCCTGGCTGCACCAAGTGCTCGACCTGGGCGACGCAGGTCCGGCCGGCGACCGCGGCGAGCGCGTTCGAAGTTTCCGGCGGACAGGTTGAACACCAGGTTGCCGTCGGAATCGCCGCGCAGTGCGTGCACGAGCGCGTAGTCCACGGTGATCGACTCCTCCAGGACGTAGGTTTTTCCGTTGAACACACGGGTTTCCTTCGGCGGTGAAGCCACCGCGACCGAGCCGTCGGCCGCGGAGCGCCACGGCAGACCGCCGTCCGAGACCGGCGTGCCGACCCCGGCCGGCGTGAAGAACTCGGGGATGCCCGCGCCGCCGGCGCGCGACTTTTCCGCCAGCGTGCCCTGCGGGGTCAGCTCGACCTCGATCTCCCCGGCGAGGAACTGCCGCGCGAACTCCTTGTTCTCGCCGAGGTACGACGCCGTGATTCTGCGGATTCGCCTGTTCCGCAACAGGATTTCGAGCCCGTAGTCGTCGATGCCGCAGTTGTTGGAGATCACCGCGAGGTCGGTGGCGGGCCCGGCCGCGATCGCCGCGATGTCCGCGACGGCGGCGGCAGGCGAGGGACAGAGCTTTGCGGTCATTTCACCGCGCTCGCGGCCAGGACCCCGGACTGGGCCGACCTGGCCACCAACTCCGCCAGCAGCTCCTCCGCGCGCGGCCAGTGCCCGTAACCGGCGGCGGGGTTGAGGTGACCGACCGGTCCGAGGTCGACCGGACGGCTCCCCCACGCCTCAGCCATGCCGCTGATCCGCGACCGGCTGCCCAGGGGGTCGTTCGAGCTGAGCGCCACTGTGCTGGGGAAGGGCAGCGTGCGGCGCGGGATCGGATTCCACCCGTTCCGGTCGAGGTCGTCGAGGCTGGGATACTCCTCCGGCAGCGGCTGTTCGAGGTCGGCCGGGGCAGCCAGCAGCGCACCCAGGACGGGCCGGGCAGGTTGCTGGGCCCAGTGCACGGTGGTGATCACGCCGGCGCTGTGCGCGACGAGCACGACCGGCCCCTCGACGTCGTTCACGACAGCGTCGAGGGCGGCGACGCGGGCGGCACGGCTGAGCTTGTCGTGTTCGAGCGGCGGAACGGTGCGTACCTTGTCGAGTCGTTCGGCCAGCAGCGTTTGCCAATGGTCGGCGACGTGGTCGCGGAGACCGGGCACGATCACCACGGTCGGGGCGATATCGGTCAACGTCAGCTCCTGTCGGTGTCGGGAACGGGGCCGGTGAGAGCGGCGAGCTTGCGCAACCCGGCCGGGTAAAGGCGTTTGCCGGCCACGAGGGCCGCGATGGCGGCCAGATAGATCAGCGGGCACAGTTCGAGCGCGGTGCGCAGGCCGAACCGGTCGGCGAGAAGTCCGGCCACGAACGGACCCAGCGCGAGCCCGAGCAGGTTGTTCGCCACGGTGAGGGTGCCCATCGCGGAGGCCCGGACCGAACTGTGGGTGAGGTTGGCGACCATGGCCGCGGTGACTCCGGAGCTGCCGGCGGAGAAGAACGCACCACACGCGATGAGGATCAGCTGCGGCGTGCCGGGATCCATCCGGAAACCGGCCGAGAGGCACACCAGTGCGATGACGCAGAAGACGATCCCGGCCGTCCATTTGCGCGCGGCGACCCGGCGGCCGACTCGGTCGGTGATGATGCCGCACACGACCATCCCGGTGCCCACGCACAGGACGAACACGGAGGCGACAGTCGCGGCCTTGCCCACCCCGAGATGGTGGAACCGGTTGAAATACGTCGGCAGCCAGGACAGCAACACCGCCGCGGTGAACATCTGCAAGCCGCCACCGAGGTACGCGCACAGCACGGCGGGATTGGTGAACAGACTGGAGAACGGCGCGTGCCGCCTTGCCGCCGAGACCTCGGCCAGTCTCGGCTCGTCCGCGGCGTGCCGGTCAAGCCTGCGTTCGGTGATCACAGCGCGGAACAACGCGACGAGGATCAGGCCCAGGATCGCCATCGCCGCGAAGGCCCAACGCCATCCCAGTTGCACGGCCAGCATCCCGCCGAGGGCGACGCCGATGACCGAGCCGAACGATCCCGCGCCCATGAACGCGCCGCTCAACGTGGCGTGCCGCCGGGACGGGAAGACGCTCAGCACGACGGCGATGCCGACACTGCCGTAAGCGGCCTCCCCCACGCCGACCAGGAAACGCGCGCCGAGCATCTGGCTGTACCCGCTGGCCACTGCGCACACCAGCGTCGCCAGGCTCCACAACACCGCCATCCACACGATGCTCCTGACCCGGCCCCTCCGATCGGCGACGATCGACAGCGGGAGGGTCAGCACGCCCACCATCAAGGCGACGACGCTGCTCAGCGAGGCGAGCTGGGAATCAGTGAGCGTCCAGGCCGATTTGAGCAGCGGAAAGACCGCGCTGAGCACCTGCCGGGACATGTAATCCGACAACAGGAGCCCGAACGCGAGTGCGAACACAACCCAGGGGTAGAACCGCGACCGACCACTTGCTCGAAGCTTCGGCGAGGGACGTGGATCCCTCGTTGCTGTGGTGCCGGCTTCCATCGGCAACTCCTTTGTTGACCGGAATGAGCGAACATCAGCGTGAAGTTGTTCAGTCCCCCAGTGCCGGTGCCGCCTCCCCCGGTGCGGCACCGGCCCAAATCGGGTCGGCGGCGACGGTCAGGCGTGGTGCGTGAAGCCGACCTGGCCGGGCTTGCGGTTCGGGGCGAAGCCGATCTTCGCGAGCGTCTCGTCGGCGTCGGCGTAGCTCTCCCCGATCCGGTAGATCTCGCGAGCCTCCTTGCCCGTGGCGACCTGCCGGCCCAACTCGCCCGCGATCCGCACGAGTTGCTCGACCTGCCGCACCGAGGTCATCTTCTCCTTGCCCGGGCTCCACAGCGTGTCCTCGTTGCCGACCCGGCAGTGCAGCCCCATCGCGATGGCCATCGTGTTGACGGGCAGGACGCTGCGCATGAGCGTCTCCAGGGTGAGCACCGCACCGTCGGGCACCCGGCGGATGAACTCCATCATGTTGTACGGGTTGGGCCCGTCGAAGCCGCCGCCGATCGCCACCCACGTCACCATCATCGGCCCCGTGTAGGCCCCGCGGCGGATCAGCCGCTCCACCGTCTCCAGCTGCGGAATGCTCGCCAGCTGGAAATGCGGCTGGATGCCCTTGGCCTGCAGCCGGCGCAGGTGCTCCTCGACCCATTCCGGACCGGCCGGGACCACCATCTCCCGGTACGCGTCCCACACCTCGGGCCGCTCGAAAGACGTGCCCGCGATGTCGTCCGGGGTCATCAGCTCGACGATGTTCATCTGGCTGGTGTTGATCGCGATGGTGACCTGGTCGGGCGCCGGGTCGAGTTCAGCCAGCAGGTGCCGGGCATCGTCGGACAGCCACTTCGCGTCGGCGCCCTCGCCCTCCGGTGCGAACGAGATCGAGCCGCCGACCTGCAGGATCATCTCCGGCACCGCTTCGCGAAGCCGGCCAAGCAGCTCGTTGAACATCGACAGCCGCTTGGAGCCCTTGCCGTCCAGTTCGCGAACGTGGATGTGCAACACGGTAGCGCCGGCGTCGTAGCAGTCGACCGCCGCCTGGACGTGCTCGTCCATGGTCAGCGGGAGATCCTCCCGGAAATCGTTCAGCTCCCACTCCGGGCCGTACGGCGCGGCAGTGATGACCAGCTTCTCCTGCTTCTCCGGGAACAACGCGTCGTCGAGAAAATGCATGATGGGCTCCGATCTCCAATGGTTTTCAGATGGACGAAATTCAGAAAGTCCGGTCGCCGATGATCGCGGCTCGCTCCATCTTCCGGACCGCCGGCCAGTAATCCTGCACCGCGTAATGCTGGGTGGAGCGGTTGTCCCAGATCGCGATGCTGTTCTCGGTCCAGCGCCAGCGCACCTGGTATTCCGGAATCGACGCCTGGCTGGTCAGGTAATTGAGCAGCTGACTCGCTCCGGGCATGTAGTCGGCGCCGTAGCGCACCCGTTCCGGGGTGTGATAGTTGACGAAGTGGGTGGTGAACGAGTTGACGAACAACACCTTCTCCCCCGTTTCCGGGTGCGTGCGCACCACCGGATGTTCGGCATCGGGGAACCGTTGCTTGAGTTGATGCCGCTGCTCGGTCGGCAGGCCGGCGCCGAACGAAGCCTCGATGCTGTGCCGCGCGCGCAATTCCTGGATCTGCCGCTTGACGTCGGCCGGCAGCTTTTCGTACGCGGCGACCATGTTCACCCAAATCGTGTCACCGCCGACCGGCGGCGCCTCCACCGATCGCAACACACAGCCCATCGGCGGGTTGTCCCGCCACGTCGCGTCGCAGTGGAAGGCGTTCTCGTAATGCTCGGCCGGGCTGTCCAGGTCCTTGTAAATTCGCACCAGCCCGGGGTGATCGGGATCGCTGCCGTTGATCGGGTGGTCCTCCAGCTTGCCGAACCGGCGGGCGAGAGCCACGTGCTCGGCGCGGGTGATGTCCTGATCCCGGAAGAACAGGACCTTGTATTCGAGCAGCAGCCGGCGAAGTTCGGCGAACAACCGCTCGTCCCGCGATACGGCGCCGAGGTCGACGTCGAACAGCTCAGCGCCGATGGTGCAGGTCATCGGCTCGACGCGGAACAGCGACGGCGTTGTCCCGGGCGCGGCCAGAGTGCTGGTCATCAGGTACCTCCATCAACGTTTTCGGGTAGTCACCAGGCGAAGACCGACGAACCGATGCTGCGACCCGCCTCGAGATCGCGATGCGCGTCGACCGCGTCCTCGAGCGCATAGCGCTGATTGATCTCGATCGAGATCCGGCCCGCGGCGACATGGGAGAACAGCTCGCCCGCCAGCGCGGCGCGCTCGGCCGGGTCGGCGATGTAGTCGGCGAGCGCCGGCCGGGTCACGAACAGCGATCCCCGAGCGGCCAACTCCATCGCGTCGATCGGAGGCACCGGGCCGGACGCAGTACCGAAGCAGACGAGCAAACCTCGCCGCGACAGCGAGTCGAGCGAAGCCCGGTAGCTGGCGGCGCCGACGCTGTCGAAAACGACCGGGACCCCAGCACCGTCGGTCAGCTCGCTCACCCGCCTCGCGATGTCCTCCCGGGTATAGACCACGACGTGCTCGCACCCGTGTTCGCGCGCCACCGCCGCCTTCTCGTCGCTGGAGACCGCACCGATCACAGTGATTCCCAGCAACTTGGCCCACTGGCAGAAGATCAGCCCCACCCCGCCGGCCGCCGCGTGCAACAGCACCGTGTCACCCGGCTGCAACGAGTGGATCCGGCGCAGCAAATACGCCGACGTCAGGCCTCGCATCGTCATCGCGGCAGCGGTGTCGAACGCGATCGAATCGGGCAGCGCGATCAAGTGCTCGGCCGGCATCACCCGCTCCGTGCTGTAGGCGCCCAACGGGCTCCCGGTGTACGTCACCCGGTCACCGGCCCGCACGGCGGTCACCTCCGGTCCGACGGCTTCGACCACCCCGGCGGCCTCGACGCCCATCCCCGCCGGGAGCGGAGCCGGATACAACCCGGTTCGGAAATACGTGTCGGCGAAGTTCAGGCCCACCGCCTCATGGCGGATCCGGACCTCCCCCGGCCCGGGGTCGCCGACCTCCACGGCCTCCCACCGCATCACCTCCGGGCCCCCGGTGTCGTAGAAGCGGATCGCCTTCGCCACGGTTCCTCCTTGTCCGGCCCCAACACCCGGCACACTGAGGTTCGACGTCGCGAACTCGTTCAGCACGGTCCCGGGCTGAGTCATCGACTCACTGTTCACTCCATGTGACGGGGCTTACGGTATTGACACTCGGCCGCCGATACTTATCCTCAGGGGACACCGAACTATTCATCTTGGGACAGGGTGCGATGACGTGAAGCCGTTGGCCCGCTATGCGGCCCTGAACAACTTCGTCGAACTGAGCCGCTCGGTCGGGCTCGACGCCGCGCAGATCGTCCGCGAAGCCGGCATGGACCCGGCAAGCCTGCGGCTGCAAGACCGCTGGGTTCCGGCGGCTTCGATCGCGGACCTGCTCGAAAAGGCGGCGACGGCGTCGGGACACGAGGACTTCGGACTCCGGCTCGTCGAGCTGCGCCGCTTCTCCAACCTCGGCCCGCTCAGCCTGGTGATCCGCGAAGAGCCCGACGTGCGCAGCGCACTCAAAATCCTGATGCGCTACGAGCACATGTACAACGAATCACTGCACACCTGGATCAGCGAACGAGAGGACACCGCGTCGATCCGGGTCGAACTCCGCCTCGGCCAGCCCGGCGAGGTCCGCCAAGGCACCGAGCTGGCAGTAGGCACTCTCCATCAGCTCATGCGCGGATTCCTCGGCCCCACCTGGCAACCCGCCACGGTGTCCTTCACGCACGCGGCGCCCACGAACCTCACCACCTACCGGCGAATCTTCGGCACCACTTTCCGATTCGACCAGGATTTCAACGGAATCACCATTCCCGCGGCGGACCTCAATGCCAGCAACGCGATGTCCGATCCCTTGCTGCGGCCCTACACCCGCCAAATCCTGGACTCGATGAAAGAAACGAAAGAGGCGACCACACTCAACCGCGTCCACGAACTGATCGAAGTGCTCCTGCCCACCGGCCGCTGCTCCAGCGACCAAGTCGCCCGCAGCCTCGGCGTCGACCGCCGAACGCTGCACCGCCGCCTCGCCAAGGAAGGACACACGTTTTCGTCGCTCCTCGACGAGACCCGCCGAGCACTGGCCGAACACCTGGTGAGCAGCAAACGCTATTCCCTCACCGAGATCTCCGCGATGCTCGCCTTCTCCGCCCCCAGCAACTTCGCCCGCTGGTTCAAACAATCGTTCGGCCGCACCCCGCGCGAGTGGCGTCACAATCCGCCGTCCCTCGCACGATGAACGTCGCGAAGCAGGCTGGGGGAACCGGCCGGTGCTGTGATCAGTGCCGTGCCGGATCCGCGTGCCGGCACCGATCAACCAAGTCTTGGCCCGCAACGGCCGGCTCCGGCGTAGAACTGCTGTGCGTTGTCCCGGAATACCGCGCGGCGGTCGTCATCGGTCAGACCGCGGGTCGCGATCTCGTGTGCCGCCCATACTTCGTCGACGGCCCCGGCAAGCTCGCACACCGGCCAGTCGGACCCGGCGTCTCGCCAGCGCCCAGACCGCCGCCATGGCGGCCACACGGTGCCCAACCCGGATATCGCGTAGGTGCCGCGAGCGTTCGTGGCGAACTTCTCCAGCAACACCGTCACCGCTGTCGACCTCTCCACCGCCAGGCCCGAGGTCGACATTCCGGTCGGGTTGTCCCCCGGCACGGTCGTCGCGAGTCCTGATCACAGCAAAGCGTTCGTGGCCAACCAGAACTCGAACACGGTCAGCGTGATCGACGTCGCGGCCGACGCCGTCGTCGCCACGTTCCCGACGGGTCAGGCTCCCGGCAGCCTCGCGGTCAGCCCGGACGGCAAGACCCTGCGGGTCTCCGACTACAGCGACAACGCGGTGCAGCCGATCGACATCGCCACCGGCACTGCCGGGGCGAAGATCGGATCTATGGAGGAATTCGAGAAAAAGCCCCGCACGCGTTGTGGAATGCTCCGGACGGGCAGAAGGCTTGCCTCCATCGTGGGCCGCACGGCAAGCGGCACCTGCGAGGTTCCACAAGTTGGTCACCGGTGCTGACCAGTGGCTCTACTCGTACTCGTTGATCAGGCCTCGGGCACCTGCTGTCGCTTGATCCGCCAGAAGCTGAGGTCTGCCACGGGATGGGTGGACCGTGGTGAGCAAAACCCGCGGGAACGATGCGACCGTCGACCTTCGCAGTTCCGGATGTGCTCGGCGAGCACGGCTCGCAGACGTCGCTCGCCCAGGATCACCATACAGTCGGAGAACTCGAATCTGGCCGTGAGCACAAACCGTTCCGCGCGGCAGTTCGCGCCGAGGATCGCGAGCCAGCTTGCCTGCGACGAGTTCTGGCACGTCAACTTGGCTCCCGTTCCGGGTGCTCGACCATGAGCAGGCGACAGCGGCGATGTCGTCGCCAAGCTGTGCATGCCCGGCGGTGTACGGCCGGACCGCGCCGAGCGGGTACGCGGAAGAGGCCCGGTTCCTGGGATGAAGCGATCATGGCGGTTCCCAGGGGCGTTTCGCTCGGGATGGAGGTGCAGCGGCGGCCCGCATGCTGGTATTGACTGGCGACGACCGTGTCCAAACCCCCACGACCGACGCGTTGATTCAGCCCGCAGGTTCGGTCCCGCTGCGGTGACGCCAGTGTGACGGCGGGAACGGACACTGGACTGATGACCCACGCCCACCAACCCCCGCGGCGGAACGCTCAGCAGGGCCCGGTGCCGTCCGTCGTGTCGGAGGCGGTCCGATCGCCCGGCGAGCCGTTGGACAAGGCGACCAGCGCCGCCATGAGCGCGCGGCTGGGTCAGGACTTCAGCACCGTCCGGGTGCATACCGACTCGCACGCCGCCGAGTCGGCCCGGGCACTGGGCGCACGGGCATACACGATCGGCTCGCACATCGCGTTCGGCACCGGCCAGCACGCACCTGCGACGCCCTCCGGGCAGCGACTGCTTGCCCACGAGCTAGCCCATGTCGTGCAGCAACACGGGGCGACCGGCGCGCCGGAGGCGATCAGCCGGCCCAGCGACCCGGCAGAGCAGGAGGCTCGGATGATCGCGGCCGGCGGAAGCGGCGTCCCGGCCCAGACGACCGGCCTGACGGTGCACCGGGATTCCCCCGACGAGGAACCGCGGGACGCGTCCTTGCCCGGCGGCACGCCCGTGCCCGCGGACGCAGGCGCACCGACGGTGGATGCTGCCATCCCGGCACCGGTCCAGGACGCGGGCACCCCCGCACAAGATGCGGCCGTACCGGCTGGCCCGGTCGCCCCGGAACTGGGTGCGGGCGTAACCATCGACGCGGCAACCAGCGTCGCCCTGTGCGCCCGTTTCGGCACGCAGATCGGGTTCGTACTGCACTTCCGTGACCAGGCGATCGACGTGCAGCGCAGCAGCGGCGTGCCGGCCGCGTTCATCCTCGGCCAGATGGCCATCGAACTGGGCTGGCCGGCACGCGGGGCGACCGGCGACAACCTGTTCAATGTGGAAGCCGGCCCGAATGATCCGCCGGACCGGCGCCACACTGTAGTCACCACCGAAGTGTTCCCCGCCCGGCACGAGAACGATCCACGCCTGACCGGCCCGGAACCGAGGATCTGGCCGAACGAGTCGGGCCCCGGATTCCGGCACCGGATGCGCCGGGATTTCCGCACCTATCCAACCGAAGCCGACGCGATCGCCGAGCATTCCACCCGGCTGACCCAGCATCGATTCGCGGCGGCCTGGCAACACGTGGACAACCCAGTGGAATTCGCCCGCCTGGTCGCGACCGCCCGGCCGCCGTACGCCACCGACCCTCGCTATCCGACCGATCTGCCCAACACCACGTCCCTGGCCAACCGCCTGGCCGCGCTGATCCGCGACTATCCGGACGCGGCCCAGCAGGCCGCCGACCGGGCCGACCAGCAACGACAGCAAGCCCGCCACGCACAGCACCGTTAGAACACACGGACTCGGCGCATCCCCGAGACAGGCTCCGGCGGCCGCGACATCCCTGCTGACGGGGACGAAGCCGGGTACGTGCGGCTTGATTCCGCACCGGCGAACCCGCTGGTCTTGGATCACAGCCTCGACGCGGTCGATGTCTGCCAGCAACACGCCTTCGCTGAGCGAGTGTCGAGTTGGCCAGCAAACCGCCGTCCTCGCCGAGACCATCCGAGACCACGCCACGATCGCCTGGCTCAGGCTCGTCCGTCCCTCCGTCTACAGCCGTCTCGGTCTCGACTCGCTCGGACACGATTTCGGAGCAAGTCTCGGCGTGCCGGTACTTCAACGCACGGTTCAGCAACTCCACCGCGAACAACAACGCCACTGGCGGACACGCAGCCACCACCACCTGAAGCGGATTCTCCACCGGCACCGACCCGATGTTCGCCAGCAAAGACGACCCGATCCCGAATACAAAAGCCGACCACGCGATCCACCGACCCCGACCAGTTGCGCGGTTC
Organism: Amycolatopsis sp. NPDC114484; assembly: GCF_055633755.1. Lineage (NCBI taxonomy): Bacteria > Bacillati > Actinomycetota > Actinomycetes > Pseudonocardiales > Pseudonocardiaceae > Amycolatopsis > Amycolatopsis sp. NPDC114484. The sequence goes on from NZ_JBVKDQ010000003.1 coordinate 77,230, forward strand.
TTCCACAACTCGATCGTCGCGATCGTCAACAACCCACCCACCAATAACGGCCAGATCGACGCTGTCGACGAATCTGCACCGAACCGGAGAGCGAACTCACGACCATGCCGATACGACGCGTACGCGGCCCCGACCGCCACCAGACCCGTGCATCCGCGCTGCGCCCACAGTGCAAAATTCGGAGCCACTTGCCCTCTCGACTCCCCCATCACCGCGCCACCCCGACCACACGAGCTAGCACCCGGAAACGCCGCCGACCAAATCCCGCCGGACCAGGCGACATATCCCGGCACATGCGAGCCCGAGGGGAGCCCGAGAGTGCGGAAACACGACAACAAACCGCGACATCACCCGACACCGACGGCACACCCGCGCCGAGGAAAACGACACTTGCCGGCATCACGTGGCATTTGACTGCAGTGGCTTGTCCGGATGTTTCGGGCTCAGGCGAGAGTTGGGCCGCGCGGACAACAATCGGCCGTTCTGCCGTCGGCAACTCCGTCGGCAGCGCGCATCGTCCGCACGCCGCCTCCGACATCGACATTGCCCGCGATCAACAGAACTCCGCAGCGATGATCGGCGAAGCCTGCCTGACCCACGCCGCTCATCACGCAGCTGCCGTTCAGGTACCGCATGGCCGCTCTTCGTCGAGCATCCCGCCGAGGGAACCGTCTTCGGTTGCAATGTCCCCGCGTGCGGGCTGGCATCCAGCCCGGATGCCAGCCCCGCAGAAGCTGGTCGGCCGAATCCCGCTTAGTCCCCGAACTCTGAAAAGTGGCCCGGCACCGGATCCGCGTCGCTCTGAAGCATCTGTTTCAGGCCGCGCACGCACGCGAACGGAACCCGCGGGTCGTCGACGAATGCCGCCGCCATGGGATTCGGACTGACGAGCACCGGCCAGACCGTCCAGCCGGCTGGGTCCGTTCCGGGCAGCCCTACGGCCCTGAAGGTCGCGGGCAACTGTTCGCGGATTTCCGCAGCCTTTCTCAGCAGCTTCCCGACTTCTGCTTTGTCCGGACTCGTCTTCTGCTTCGCCCTCGACCGCTCGTTTTCACAGACGCCATGGTATTTCAGCAGCTCGCGGAACAGCTGCTCGGTCGTGTACGGTTTGTCCTTGTTCTTGGCCTCCACCACCCAGATCCGTCGATGGCCCGGGTCCGCGACGAGAGCGTCGATCTCGCCGGTAATCGTCAGTCCCACCTTGAGAGCTTTCCGAACGCGGAACCGAGGGCGGATATACTGGAATCCGCATTCTCCGACCGCAGCGACAACTTCCTTCTCGAAGTCATGCTGCATCGCCCACCCCCATTCATCAATGGCCTCGCGCAAATCGACGGGGAGGTTTTCTTTCCACCACGGAAGCCGATGATTGCCGAGGTAGTTGGCGAAGATCGCCTGTGTCGCCTCGGCCTGCCGGGGCAGAATCCAGACCGTGGAACCCGGCAGCGACCCCAGCGGACGGACCAGCGGGCGCGTTGCGAGCCTCGCCCGCCGACGGTCCAGCTCCCAAAAGTCGACTGTGTCGGCGGCGGCGACGCTCTGCTGCATCAACGTCAGTTCGCGCACCGCGGCCTCGACTTCTCCGCTGGGTAGGCCGGACCAGCTCGCAACGGACTCGACCAGTTCTCCGACCGGGACCTCCGCGACGAGAGCGTCGTTCGGCACCGACCAGGACGCGGCAGTCTTCAAGACCGCGAACAGGCCGTCGACCCCGGTTCCGAGGCTAACTCGCATGGCTTCGTCGAAACCGATCATCGTCTTGCGCGTTTCGGAGCCCTGCCCGTCGCGAGGAGTATCCTCCAAGATTGCGCTCAGCGACTGGAAAGGCCGCTCGACCGGTCCAGCCGCGGATGTTTCCGCAGTGGGGAAGTCCTGCTCGCCGAGATGGACCCGAAGCAGTTCCGCGCTGTACGCCTCGGAGTCGAAGCGACCAGTCCGGACCCTGATCGCGTGAACACCGCTCCCCACGATCGTCACCTCCAGTTCCTCCGCCCCGGACTGGACCGCGTTCACGTGCTCACCCAGTTCGAAGGCGAGGGAAGCGAGATGCAGCAGGGAGCACCAGTCGCGATCGTCGAGACGAGCTTGTCCGGCCGGGGGCGTGTGCAGCATCTGTTCCAGGACCAAGTGTGCGGCTCTCGTGCGCACTGTGTTCCGCAGCGCTTCTTCAGCGATGGCTCCATCCACATGCTGCGCAGACAGGGAACGAGCGAGGTCGTCCTGACGGCTTTCTGCCAGCGTGCGCTCAATGTGCGCCGCTGCGGCCGGAACAGCCTGCCGGGGATCGAAGCGGACCAACTCACGATTCAGCGCATCGATGACCATGGGAACCACTACCGTCCGGAGCAGCGTCGCCGCTTCCCCGCCGACAACCTGGCACGGGCCGATCTTCTCTTGGTTCAATGCTCGCGCCAGCGTTCTCCGTGCTCTAGCCTCGCCGAGGTCGCTCAACCTCGCCGTCCGCGGCATCTCCTGCACCGCGAACGGGACAGCGATCCGCGCCTTGAGGAGTTCGACAGGCAGGCCACGCCATTTCTCCGTGACCGTGTTAAACACTTCAGCCGCTGCGGAGTTGCTCTCCAGCATCTGCTCCAGGTCGTATCGTCCGGCCGTGAGTCCTTCCTCCGCCGAGGCGTCCATCGCGAAAAAAGCCAACCCCTCGGCGAGTGATTTGCCCAGCAGCCGATGAACGGTCTCGGCGCTCTGCTCGGCTGCAGACTGCGGTGAAAAGCAAAGGACGACCGCACCGTCCACCAAGCCCCCGGGCCAAACCGGACGTTGTTCGGTACCGGGGGAATCGACAGCCAAGAGGCTGATCTGCAGCGGCTGGTCAAGAACAGACAACGACGTTCCAGAGATGACCTTGGCCAAACCTGAGTGCAAAGCTCGGGCCAGTGCGGCCTGCAGTGCTTCGTCCACTTCGGCCGATGTCTGCTTGACCACGACAGCCGTCGAACTCGGCACATCCAGGAACGCCAGGCAATAGGGCAAGACCGAACGAGCGACAGCCCTTTCGCTGTCCAGCCGAGCCCACCGCGGCCACTCATGCATGGGCGGCAGGCCGACGCTCGTCGCAAGCTGGTCGAACCGCTCGACCGCGGCCGATTCTTCCCAATCGTCGGCAGTTTCCACAGGAGGGAAACTGAGCTCAAGTCCTTCCGCTCCGGTCTCGTGCAGGACGCCCCTCTCACGAAACGCCTTCCACAGCGCGAGGACGTTCCACCCGCGGGCGACCCGGATCCCTGGCAGCTCGTGGAGTTCGTCGAGGAAGGCCCACAACTCCTCGGCCTGCCGCGCGTCGCCAACGATGCGAACCCATTCCTCCACTCCCAGCACGATCGTGCCACGACGGAACTCCCGGATCGCTCTTCGCAGGCCGTCGACGAGAACGACACGCGTCACCGCGGCATCCTCGCGTATGCGGACCGGACATCCCTCCAGCACAGACAGGTCGAACGGGTAGTCGCCGGGCGGCTTTTCGCCGACTTCCGCCGGACGGTCGAGCTGGACAACGCAGCCAGGCACGACTTGTTCGACGGCACGCTTCGCTTTGGTGACGGCGGTCGTCCCTTCGCCGGTGAGGTCGACGGCTAGGGCGACGGCAACGACGTGCCGGGCAGCCGGAGCAATCAGGGTCAGCGGGACGCCTTTCCGGTCAGACGTCACCCGGGCATTCAGCAGAGTGACCGGGGCGAACGTCAACAGGCTGCGGACCAGCAAGCGCTGCGTCTGCGCGCTGAGCCGAGCAGCCGCGGCGGAAGCGTCCCGGCGGCCACGACTCCCGCGTTCCAGCCGGGCTGCCTCCCGCACCAGGCGACGAGTCACTTGGGCAAGACCTTTGAGCGCCAGCCCGGCCGGCACCGGAAGAAGGCAGCCCTTGGCAGCCAAGGCGAGGGCCGCCAGCTCCGAGTATTCGTTGCCAACGTGCACGCGCGTAGTTTCGGGCCGTGCGGTCGCCCAGGTGAGCGCACGGGTCAAACGGTCCTTGCCTCCGTCGGCGACCGGCGCGAGAGGCTCAAGCAGCACAGCGGGAAGTGGAGCGTCGGCAGGCTGCGCCCGCCATACCTCCAGGATCCGGTCGCTCGCGGCGACCTCGGCCGGGGTCACCGTCGCCGGCCCCTCCGGCCGGCTCGAAGGGCCGCTCGCCCAGTGCCGCGCCACGACCGCCCGCTCAAGCGCGATCATCCGCAGCGCGAGTTCGGCGACGTCGCTGATCCCGAATCCGAGGTGATCGTCCAGAACCGGATCCGCCGCCTCAGCGAGGCGCCGCACGACTTCGAGCAGTTCCCGGGGCTGGTCGAGATACCCGGGATGGAGCGGCCACCAGATGCCCCTCCACTCGGCCCTGACCTCCAGCCTCGGATCCGCAGGAATCCAGTCCTCCATCCGCTCGTAGACGCCGGAGCCAAGCTGGGGAGCTATCAGCCAGCCGGAGAGATCGTCCGGCGTGGCCGCGCGCCTGCCGATCGGAGGGTTGCCCCACGTGCCGACCAGGAGCGCGGTCAGTGTCGGAAGCCGGTGCACGGCTGAGGGCGACGAACACGAAGCGTGAATCACCGCATGCACGCTGCGCGATTCGAACCCGTCCATCGCCGCGTTGATCGAGGCCGCCACTGGGGGCAATCGCTGGTAGCTCGAGCGACTCGAAGGGTATGGCATTGGTTACCACCTAGGACTTATCGGAGCTTGCAGGACTTCAGGGGCATACAGAACGATTTTCACCCGCCGGATTTCCGTCGCGGAGTTCTCAGCTCGATCGTCGCGCAGAGTGCTCAATTGGATCGCTCGACCCGAATGCGCCCAGGAACATCTGCGAGCAGTTGTGGCGCTTTACACCGTGGATGCCGACGGAATCTGAGCAGGTAATGGTGCCAGCAAATCGTTTCCCGGACGTTAAGTGGGCGCATTAATGGCCGTGTCGCAGTGGCAGAGTGCACGTCGAGGCGCTAAGCGGATGCGTCCCGATCTTGACGACGGAGAGGCGAGCCAATGAATCCGCTTGCGGGAAAGCTCACTCCGGACAACCACATCGCTGCATGCGTTCTCGCCAGAGCAGCGCTGCCGCGGCGCGTTCCGACAGCGACTCGCTTAGATGTTATCGAGGGTAGAATTTTGTATGAATTCTCAGCCGCAACATATAGTGACCGACGCAGAAAACACCATCCGTCACGCCGGAAATTCCCATCGCACCGAGTCAGCAAGTGATCAAACCTGGCTCCTCTCCGGGAAGACGCTCAAGAAGTCCTCGTGCGCACAATCGAGGCCCGTGTCGGCGCGATAATGAGTCCGCTCGGTGCTGCATGGCCGCCCGCACTCCCAAGGCCTCGCAAAGACCTCTGGGTTCGATAGTTCCGATGGGGACCGGATCAGACTATTCAACATCGCCACGGCGGATCGCGACCTAGTAGTGCGTCAGCCTTTGCCTTGCTGGCAGTCTGCGACCAGAGCCCAACGTCGACCGTGAATGCGTGCAGTCGGGAGAAATGAAGAGCAATCGACAGGACACGGGGAGGTGGAGCCAAGGCAGCCAGCACAGCAACAGCATCAAGAGGGTGAAGCACGGCAGACAGTCGCCCATCCAAATCTACTGCTCATAGACCTTCCGGCGCGGGCGTCGCATCGGCAGGGTCTCGGACCGCATCCTGGCCCGTCGCCAGGATATTCCAGACCGCTTGCGGGGTCCCACCGCGGACGTCGTCGACGCCTTTTCCCCTTGTCGGGCGATCGCGCGGGTCCGCGATCGGCGATCGATCAGGCGGTTCGAGTGACCACCTTCGCCGGCAACTCCGCGCACAACGCCCCAGGAGCACTGCCAACACTGCGGCACAAGTCCACACGTGCACCATAATGCATCAAATATCATCAAACCGAACAACGGTTTTTAATCTCCTCGCAAACGACCAAGGCACGATATTTTCATACTGAAGACGCCCGAGAACAACACTCGGCGCGACGCCTACTTCGCGTGCGAAAATTCTAATTTCCTTCTCCGTGACCACAGCGGACGAGTCGAGGAACTTCTTTAAGTTTTGTTCAGGAATCAACGAGTTCTGAGCGAACTTGTCAGCCTCTCTTTCCAACTCGCTCGACGCACCCGAAACCTTCGAATCACCATGCAGAAACATCGGCGACGAATCGACCTCGCCAACGTCGCCCGACTCTTTTCCGTGATCCAGAAAGGTCAGTCGCTTACCATGCAGCAGTACATGCGCTAACTCATGGAAGAACGAGAACCAGAAAGTATCACCGGTCTTGAATCGATCACTGAGCCCGATCATCACCTTGTCAGGCGCGAGCCAACGCGTCACGCCCGACAGGTGCGCATTCTTCAGCGCCGGAACGAATACGAGCGCTACACCAAGGGAAGCACAGAGCCGCGGAAGCTTGACCTGCCAGTAAGCAGGTTCCCGAAGTGTTAAATTTCGCAATTCAGGTATAGACGCAACGAGTCGCTCACGGCCGAAGGGAGCGCATTCGATATTGCGCGCCCTGACCTCGCACACCCTGAGCCAGGCGGCGATCGAGTGCGTTGCGGCGTTCTGTTCGCCCACGGCGAGCATTTCACCGGCGGTCTCGATCTCGCCGACGTCGGACCCGCCATCCTGGCCGGCGAGAACCCCCGCCCCGCGGACGGGCGCGACCCCTGGCGGCTGGACGGGCCGTGGACGACGCCGCTCGTCGCCGCGGCGCACGGCCGGGTGCCGACGTTGGGCATCGAACTGCTGCTCGCCGCGGACATCCGCGTCGCGGCCCCGAACGCCCGGTTCAGCCAGCTCGAAGTGCGCCGCGGCATCTATCCGTTCGGCGGCGCGACCCTGCGCTTCCCCCGCGAAGCCGGTTGGGGCAACGCGATGCGATGGATGCTCACCGGCGACGAGTTCGACGGCACCGAGGCCCGCCACATGGGCCTCGTCCAGGAAATCGACGACGATCCCCTCGCCCGCGCACGGCAGATCGCGCACACCATCGCGGACAAGGCGGCTCCGCTCGGCGTGCGCACCACCCTCGCCAGCGCACACCGCTCCGGCGACGAAGACGCGATCGCCTGCCTGCAGCCCGACGTCACCGAACTGTTCGGGACCGCCGACGGCGCCGAGGGCATGCAAGCGTTCCTCGAAAAACGCGACGCCGAGTTCACCGGCCGCTGAGGTCGACGGAGATGATCGACGTGATGGACGCCGGGCCAGGGACACCGCGTCTGGGCCCGGCATCCGTCGCGGCGAGGGTGCCGGTCCGCGTGCCCGGCAGTCTTCCCGTTGCGTACGCGAGTCCGGTCCGCGTTCGCGGTTCGTTAACGGTTTTCCCGCTCTTGCCCTCGGGGGACCGCCTGAACGCAGGCCGCACCGAGTTTGTGCTAGATGCACTTCAGGTGAGTTTTGACCGTTCCTTCCAAGATGTGCAAAAGGCGTGCGAACTGAGACGGCAGGAAAGAGAACAACATCCAATAAGAAGCGTTAATCAATTTCGCTGCGTCATTTATCCGGTGCCGGACTCAGGAATATCCAGCATCTGGCACAGCCAAGTTTCCGCATCCGGCGAACCCGACCGGAACGACATCGTTGCAGCGACAGGGCAGGGAAGGAAGATTCCCTCCCTCGCAACGCAAATGCGTTCGACCGCACAGGAGTCCATAGTGGACCCGTCGCCGCCTTGCCCGCAGGCAAGCAGCCGATTCCGCGCGTCCGATCAGCGGGTTTCCGTCGCTGCCCCAGCCAAGCCATACTCCCCTCGGTCGCGCATTCGGCGCGCATCGGGAGGTGTTCTCGAGTGGCACGAAAGCATTGTTTACCGGGCACTTTCTTTTCCGTCCTTTTACTCGCCGGAGGACTGGCCATCGGCGGGAACCCAGCGGCGGCCGCTGCGACGGCGGCGATTGTCGACCTTGGCGCGTTTCCCGGCGAGACCGCGAGCGAGGTCACCGGGATCAATGACAGCGGCGTCGCGGTCGGCGCGTATAGCACCGGGGCCGATGCCTCCGTCGCCGCGCGCTGGCAATCGGACGGCTCGGTGGCGCGGCTGCCGGTTCCCGCCCACTACAGCAGGACGGCGGCGCGGGCGGTCAATGGCCGGGGAGTCGTCGCCGGGTCCGCCGAAGACGGCAACGGAACACAGAAGCCGGTGCGCTGGCAGCCGGACGGTTCGTTCGCAGAACTGCGTTCCGCTAGCGGCTACGGCTACGGCGAGGCCACGGCGGCCAATTCCGCGGGCGTCGCTGTCGGCTTGACCATGCCCGCCAATTCTTCCGGTCAGGCGGCGCGGTGGGACGCCGACGGGAAGCTCACGATGCTCGCGATGCCGTCAGGTGCCACCGAATCGGCTGCTTTGGGGATCAACGACCGCGGGACGATCGTCGGAACCATCCGGAATCAGGCTGCCCGCTGGAGTCCCGACGGCAGGTTCGTCCTGCTCGCTTTGCTTCCCGGAACCAGCGACAGCAAAGCGAACGGCATCAGCGACACCGACGTCGTCGCAGGCAGTTCCGGAGGTCGGCCGGTGCGCTGGGACGCGGACGGGACAGTCCACCCGCTGCCGGGCCTCCTGGCGAAAGATCCGGCTGGCAGCGGGAACGCGATCAACAAAGCCGGTGTCGTCGCCGGCACTTCGACCGCTGCGGACGGGGTCAACCACGCCGTGCGCTGGAATCCGCGCGGTGCCGTCACCGATCTCGGCGCGCTTCCGGGAAGTCGCGAGAGCGGTGGTTCCGCAATCGATTCTCGCGGCACGGTGACTGGCTATTCACTGACGCCTTCCGGCAACGACCGGCGCGCGGTCCGCTGGGCGCCTTCGGGTCAGGCGATCGATCTGGGCCGTTCGCTGCCCCGGTTCGAGTCGGCAGAGGCGGTCGCGATCAATGCCAGGGGGCAGGCCGTCGGCAGTTCCTGGACCTCCGACGGCAGGCTCCACCCGGTGCTCTGGTCCCGCGACGGCAGCAGGACCGACCTCTCCTCGGACGGGATTTCCCGCTGGGCGAACGCGATCAACGCCAGCGGCGCCATCGCGGGCGAGGAAGGCTCCTGGGCGATCCGCTGGAACCCGGACCGGACCGTCACCCGGCTCAAGGCCCCGGGCGACCGTGTCCGGTCCCTGGCCTCGGGGATCAACGACAGCGGAGTGATCGTCGGCAGGGCGGCGAGGCGGTTCCGGTCGCTGATGCCGATCCGGTGGAACGCGGACGGGACCACCACCGACCTGCCCATCCCGGAGCACGAAGCCTTGGGCGCCGCGACGGCGATCAACAACCGCGGAGTGATCGTGGGGTACTCCGGCCACCGGGACGACACTTCCCGTAACGCGCTCCGCTGGGCGGCGGACGGAACCCTGACCCAGTTGCCCGCTCTTCCGGCGGGTTACTCCGCGGCCCTCGCGGTCAACGACCGCGGCGAAGCGGCCGGCTATTCCCGCAACCTCCCGGTGCGCTGGAGCGCCGACGGCAAACTCACCGTCCTCAGCGTTCCCGACGGCGCGACCCACAGCGAGGCCACCGGAATCACTGCCACCGGAGAGGTCGTCGGCTGGGCGCACTTCAGCTCCGGCGTTCCCGACCGGGCACTGCGGTGGAGCGCGGACGGGACGCTGACCCTCCTGCCGCCCTTGCCCGGCGGGACCTCGGACCGGGCGCGCGGAGTCAACGCGCGCGGGGACGTCGTCGGCAAGTCCGACACCCGCGAGCACCAGGTCCACGCGGTGCGCTGGTCTGCACGCTGAGCGTCCGGTTCTGGCGGGCATCCCGGCCTGGGCGGGATCGGGTGAACGCCGGTATCGGCCGTGCGGGGTTCCCGGGCGGGCACAGGCTCGTCCGGGAACCGCGGCGATCAGGCCGGCACCGCGCGCGGCGGCCAACGGCCGGGCGATTTCCGCCGGTCAAGCCAGCTCGGCGCCGATGATCCAAATCTCGTATTCCTCAGTCGTCACCCCGCATAGTGCCCGAGCGTCCATCGACATCGCCACGAATCCGGGCTCGCCGGAATGGGCCACGAGGTGCCGCGCGAGGGAAGAGTCCTTGCCACGACGGACGTGCGCCCAGGGCAGACTCCCCACCCGGCCTCCTCCGACGCTGATCAAGAAGTCCCCTCCAGGACCGAAAACTCCCAGTTCCGCGGCCGTCGCCACCCAGCTCCGCTCGACTTCGCTCGCATTGTTTCCCGCATCGGAATCGTCTTTCACCCGCACGGTCGGAACAGCGTCTCCGCTGGCGACAATTCGCCACGCGTCCGCAGGAGAGAACCCGGCTGAAGAATAACTCGCCGCCACCACGACAAGACCTGAGTCGCGAAGCATTTTGTCCCGGAGAGCGCTCTCCGGAGAACCATCGTTCATGTTCACAGTCCAGATAAGGTTTCCTTCACCCTGCCTGGACCGCCAAGATCGAGAGCGATGTCCGGAATCCGCCAGCGCGCCCCGCCCCGCCGAGGCACGCTCGACTCCCGTGGCAGTCGAACTCTCCCCGTCCTCCGAGCAGCTCCGTCCGCGGCGGGGTCTGCTGCTCGCGGTGCTGCTGTCCGGGCAGTTCATGGTCAATGTGGACGGTGCGGTGGTCAACATCGCCGCACCCGCGATCCGGACCGGGCTCGGCACCGGCGAAGGGCCGGTCGCGCTGGTCGTCTCGGGTTATCTCATCGCCTACGCGGTGCTGCTGGTCACCGGGGCGAGGCTGGGCGCGACCCACGGGCGGCGGCGGATCTTCATCGCCGGGCTGGCCGGGTTCACCGTCGCTTCGCTGGCCTGCGGGATCGCACCGGGGATCGGCTGGCTGGTCGTCGCGCGGTTCTCGCAAGGCGCGGCCGGGGCGCTGATGGTGCCGCAGGTCCTGAGCGGGATCCAGACGCATTTCACCGGCACCGACCGGGGACGCGCGCTGGGCTACTACGCGGTCGCGCTCTCCGGAGGCGCTGTCGCTGGGCAGGTCCTCGGCGGGCTGCTCGTCTCCGCCGACCTCTTCGGCACCGGCTGGCGCGCCGTCTTCCTGATCAACGTTCCGATCGGGGCGCTGCTGCTCCTGGCCGCTCGAAGGGCGTTGCCCGCGGACAGCCGGAACGACCGGGGCGCGCTGGATCTGCCGGGCGCGGCTGTGCTGTCTGCTGGGGTGTTGCTGGCGATCGTGCCATTGGTCCTCGGGCGTGAACACGGCTGGCCCGCGTGGATGTGGCTTTGTCTCGTGGCGAGCGTCCTCGTATTGCTCGCGTTCGTCCATCACTGCCGAGCAGTCGCCGCGCGGGGAAAACGGCCGTTGATCGCGCTGGATGTCGTCTCGGACCCGTTGACACGCAACGGTTTGCTCGCGCACGGCCTCACCACCGCGACCTACGCCGGTCTGTTGTTCGTGCTGGCGCTCTACCTTCAGCAAGGCATCGGTGTCGGAACAGCCGCGACCGGGCTGGCCATGGTGTCCTGGGTCGCGGCCTTCGGGGTGGCCGGGCTGGCGCTCCCCCGACTCCCGGCCCGCTGGCGCAAGTACGCGCCCACCGCCGGGTGTCTTCTCCTCGCCACCGCCTACGCCGCATTGTGCGTCCACCTGTCCATCGCCGACCGTCCTGGATTGCCGTTGATCCTTCTGCTCGGGCTCGGCGGACTCGGCCTCGGGACCAGTTCGAACTCGCTGATCGAACGCGTCATCTCGACCGCCCGCGCGGACCGCGTCGCGGATCTCTCCGGGGTGCTCAACACCAATGCCCAACTGTGTGCCGCGCTCGGGGTCGCGGGAGCGAGCACCGCTTATCTCGGTCTCCCTTTCGCGCCGACCCCGTCGTTCGCGACGGTGCTGGGAGGGTTCACTGTGCTCGCACTCATCGCCGCCGCCGTCGCGCTCGGCACGGGAAGGAAATGACATGTTCACCGCAGCCCTGTTCGACCTCGACGGGACGCTCGTCGACACCGAACCCCGCAGCCAGGCCGCGTGGCGCCGGCTGTTCCGCACCCACGGAGTCGGCTTGGACGAGTCGACGCTTGCCTCGTTCGCCGGACGTCCAGGCAAGACCGTGCTGGCCGAGAACCATCACCTCTTCCCCGGCGAGTCCACTGTGGACGGACTGTTCGCCGAGGCGATGTCCTACGCGACCGACGCTGCCGAGCCCATGCCCGGAGCCGCCGAACTGGTGCGTGCGCTGCACGAACTCGGGTGGCCGATCGGAGTCGTCACGTCGGGCACCCGCGACTACGCGCACGCCGAACTGACCGCGCTCGGCGTGCGGTCGCTGTTCGGCACGGTCGTCACCGCCGAAGACGTCTCACGCGGCAAACCCGATCCTGAAGGCTATCTCCTTGGCTGCGCCCGGTTAGGTGTCGAGCCTGGCCGAACTGTCGTTTTCGAGGACGCTCCCGCCGGGGTCGCGGCTGCCAAAGCCGCGGGCATGTTCTGTGTTGCGATCGGTTCCGGGTGTTCGGCGGCCGATCTGGTGGTCGCCGATTTGACTCAGGTGCGGCCGCCGTTCGACGCGGACTGACCGGGCTCAGGCAGCCACGGCAACTGCCAAGCCGGGTATCCGTCCACCAACTCGTCCGCGGCGGAAGGACCCCAAGTCCCCGGCTCGTACAGCCGCGCAGGACGCGGATAAGCCAGTGCTGGCCGCAAAACCCGCCAGCTCTCCTCCACCGCGTCCTGCCACGCGAACAGCCGGTCGTCGCCCGCCAGCGCGTCCGCCAGCAAGCGTTCATAAGGCGAGCGCGGTGTGCCCAGGTCCCGCTCGAAGGTCGTGTCCAGGCGCACCGGACGCCATCGCTGCGCACTGTCCAATCCGGACAGCCGCAGCCGGAACGCCGGGTCCGGCGAGATCCGCAGCACGAGCTGGTTCGCCTCGACCTGTGCGGCGTCGGGCAGGAACCGCAGCCGTGGCGTGTGTTTGAAGATCAGCCGGACCTCGGTGACGCTCTCGGGCAGGCATTTGCCCGCCCGCAGGAAGATCGGCACTCCGGCCCAGCGCCAGTCGTCGATCGCCAGTTTGAGCGCGACGTAGGTTTCGGTGCTCGACCCGGCCGCCACCCCGTGCACACCTTGGTAGCCCGCGTATTGGCCGCGCACGCAATCGCCCGGCTCCACGGCCGGGATCGCCCGGAACACCTCGAGCTTCTTCGCACGCAGATCCGCCACGCTCGAACCGACCGGCGCGTCCATCGCTACCAGCGCGAGCAGTTGCAGCAGATGGTTTTGCACGACGTCGCGCAGCGCACCGACCTGGTCGTAGAACCGTCCCCGCCCGGCCACGTCCAGTTTCTCGGCCATGGTGATCTGGATCGCGGCCACACTGTCGCGATCCCACAGTTCGGCGAGGACGTGGTTCGCGAAACGCAGGTATTCGATCTCGGTGACCGGTTCCTTGCCGAGGAAATGGTCGACCAGGAGAATCTGCTTCTCGTCGAGGACTTCGCTCAGGCGCTGCCGCAGGGCTCGCGCCGAGGCGAGGTCGGTGCCGAAGGGTTTCTCCAGCGCCACGCGGGCGTCGGCGAGCAGGCCCGCGGCGGCCAGGCGGTCCACGACGGTGGCGAACAGCGAAGGCGGCAATGCCAAGTAGTACAACGGCCTGGCGGTCAGTTGCTCGGCAAGTGCTTGGTATAGCTCGGGATCGGTAGCGCTTCCACCGAGATACGTCATCCGCCGGGCGAGCCGCGCGAACACCGCGTCATCGAAGTCTTCGATGGCCTTCTCGACGGAGCGGCGAGCGAGTTCGGTGAACTCGCTCCGGGACAGCTGCGCGGTGGCCGTGCCGATAACCGGACAGCGCAGTTCGCCGCGCTGTTCGAGCCGGTACAGCGCGGGAAGGGTCATTTTCGCCGCGAGATCCCCGGTGATCCCGAAAATGACCAGGGCTCCGGCGTTCCAGTCCGCCATCGGCTCAGCCCTTCCGAACCGGCGGATCATCGAGGAAATCGGCTGGGGGCACGAAGAACAGGCTGCCGGTGACCGCGGTGGACACGTCGAGAAGACGGTCCGGCGGGTCGGCGACGAACATCCGCTCCAGCATCTTCTCGGTCACGGCGGGATCGGCCGCGTAGCCGCAGAAGTAGGTGCCGTATTCGCCGCGGGCGATGGAGCCGAAGGGCATGTTGTCGCGCAGGATCTTGTGTTCGGTGCCGTCCGGGTCTTCGATCGTGGTGCGCGCGACGTGCGAATCCGGGGCCTTCTGCGCGTCCGGGATCTCCACGTCGTCGGCCAGGTGCCTGCCGACGGACCGGTCGCGTTCCTCCACCGGCATCGCCGTCCACTTCGCCAGGTCGTGCAGGTATTTCTGCACGACCAGGAACGATCCGCCGGCGAAGGGACCCTCTCCGATGAGCGCCGCGCGGGCCGCGGCCGCGTCGGTGGGGTTCTCCGTGCCGTCGACGTAGCCGAGCAGGTCCCGGCGGTCGAAGTAGCGGAATCCGGGGGTCGCGTCATACACCGAGACCGCGTCGCCGAGCCGGTTCACCACCCGCCGAGCCAATTCGAAGCACGGGTACTGCCGGGTCGCCCGGATGTGCAGGAAAACGTCGCCGGGCGTGGCAGGCGCGTGATGCCGCGAACCGGTCAGCTCCTGGAACGGGTGCAGGCCGGTCGGGCGCGGCCCGGTGAAAAGCCGGTCCCAGGCCTGCGAGCCGAAGCCGGTCACGCAGGTGAGGCGTTCTTGCGGAAGCGGGAACGCCACCGAGCGGACCAGCCCGGCGAGGTCGGGAAGCAGGTCGAGAACGGCCGCCTCTCCCCCGGGATTGATCGTCAGCGTAAGGAAAGTCGCGCTTTCGCTCAGCTGGGCGAGGACCGGTTGCGGAGTGGTCATAGCAGGCCTGCCTCGTCCGGGGTGACCACGCAGGTGCGTTCGCGGTCCAGCGGAGCCGACATCGAGACGACCGTGCCGGTGCCGCAGCCGCGCCAGGCGACGGTGATGCCCTGCGGTTCGTCGTGGCTCGATCCGATCGGGCCTCGCGCGGCGGTTTCGGCGGGGCCGACGTGATACGTGCGGATGGCGTCCTCGTCGGTGCCGTCGACCCTGGTCACTTCGTAGGCGAAGATCGCGACGCGCTGTCCGGCGGCCGGGAAATCGGGCGGCCACGGGTTGTCGAAGAGTCCGCCGCTCGGGGTGCCGAGGGTTTTCGCGGTGATCTGGTTCATGGTCAATCCCTTTGAGAGTGCGGAAGTTGCCGGGCCGGAGAGTCGACGCGCAGCGCTTGCATCGCGGTGACGAGCTCGGCGATGTCCTTCGGGTCGGTCAGCGACCGGTCGGTGAGTTCCCGGATCCGCCGCAACCGGTAGCGGACGGTGTTGGCGTGGCAGTGCAAGCTCTCTCCGGCGCGTTCGGAAGAGCCGCCACCGGAGAAGTACGCCTCGAGCGTCTCCAGCAGCAAATCGCGTTCGTCGGCGGGCAAATCCAGGACCGGGCCGAAAACCTGGTCTCCGAGCCGCCGGCCTTCGTCGGGGTCGTAGGCGACGAGCGCGGCCAGCGGGCTGGGGTCGAACGCGCGGACCTCGACGCGTTCGGGCGGCGCACCGGCCAGCGCGGTGCGCGCCAGGTGCAGCGCGCGCGGGGTGTCGGCCAGCGACGCGTAGAGCGGGCTGACCCCGGTGCGGGTCAACGCGACCTCGTCGAGCACGGTCAGCACGGCGCGGTATTGCTCGTCGCGCACTGACACCACCCCGGCCTGCAGGACGGGAGTGAGTTGCCACGCCGACACGATGCCGAGGAGGCTGAGCCGCCGTTCGATGCCGACCAGGCTCTCCTCGGCCAGCCCGCGGGTCTCGGCCGCGACGACGGCGAGTTTCCCGTCGAGGGGCAGGCCGAGCAGCCGCCCGGCCTCCCACGGCCCGGCATCGGAAAGCCGCTGGCCGGTGAAAAGGGCTTCGGCCAGCGCGGAACGGCGGCGTTGCTGGGCGACGAGAAGTTCCGCGCTCGCCGCCCGGTACGCCTCGGTCACGCGGACCGCGTGGTCGTCGGCGACCTGCCACAGCAGACTGGCCGCGTCGATCAGCACGTCGATGCCGCCGGTCTCGCGGGCGCGCGCGGCCAGCAAGTCCCACAACCTCGCGCAGCCGATCCGGTACACCTGCAGCACCTCCGGAAGCGGTGCGCCCTGGTGCGCGCGCCGGCTGCCGGTCTCCTGCGGTGCGCCCTGGTCCGGGTCCTCGGTCCCGCCGAGCGTGTCGACCAGGAACCGCACGTTCGCCGTGACCGAGCGGTGCAGGTCCGCGCGCGGCACGATCTTCTCGTCCCGGTAGAGGCCGATCCGTTCGCAGGACGCCGCGCAGATCTCGTCGATCAGCCGCGGCAGCCGCGGCTGAACCCAGGCGATGAGTCCGCCTATGGTCATCGGCCCGCCCGCGAGGCTTCGGCAGCCTCGTCGTCCCGGCACGTCACCGCGAGCACGCCGTCATCGAGGCTGACGTCGATGGTCGTGTTGTCGTGCGCTTGCCCGCCGAGCAGCGCGCGCCCGATCCGGGTCTCGACCTCGCGAGCGAGGAACCGGCGCAGCGGTCGGGCGCCGTAGACCGGGTCGAAGCCCTGTTCGGCGATGAAACGCAGTGCTTTGTCGGATACCTCCAGGGTCATGTTCTGCTCGGCGAGCCGGGTGCGGAGGTCGCCCAGCATCAGTTCGACGACCCGTTCGATCTCCGGCAGGGTCAACGGTTTGAACAGCACGATGTCGTCGATGCGGTTGAGGAATTCCGGCCGGAAATGCCCGCGCAGCGCCGCCATCACCTCGTCGCGCGCGGACTCGGTGATCTCGCCCTCGGCGTTCACGCCGTCGAGCAGGAAGTGCGCGCCGATGTTGGAGGTCATGATGATGACGGTGTTGCGGAAGTCGACCGTGCGGCCTTGCGAATCGGTCAGCCTGCCGTCGTCCAGCACCTGCAGCAGCGTGTTGAAGACGTCCGCGTGGGCCTTCTCGATCTCGTCGAACAGCACCACCGAATACGGCTTTCGCCGCACGGCCTCGGTGAGCTGGCCGCCCTCGTCGTAGCCGACGTACCCGGGCGGAGCGCCGACGAGCCGCGACACCGTATGCCGTTCCTGGTACTCGCTCATGTCGATCCGGACGATGTTGTCCTCGGTGTCGAACAGGTCCGCGGCGAGCGCTTTCGCCAGTTCGGTCTTGCCGACGCCGGTCGGTCCCAGGAACAGGAACGACCCGATCGGACGGCGCGGGTCCTTGATCCGGGACCGGGCGCGGATGATCGCGTCCGCGACCAGCTGCACCGCCTCGTCCTGTCCGATCACGCGCTCGTGCAGCAGTTCGTCCAGGCGCAGCAGCTTGTCCCGCTCGCCCTCCTGCAACCGGCTCACCGGAATGCCGGTCCACCGCGACACGACCGCCGCGATTTCCTCCTCTGTCACGACTTCACGGAGCAGCCGGGTGCCAGCCTGTCGGGTGGCCAGCAGTTCTTCCTCGCCCGCCAGCCGTCGTTCCAGCTCGGGGAGACGACCGTGCCGCAGCTGCGCGGCCAGGTTCAGGTCGTACGCGCGCTCGGCGGCTTCCGCGTCGTGGCGGACCTGCTCGATCTCCTCGCGCAGCGCCTGGACCTTGTGCAGCGCGGCACGTTCGGCCTCCCACTGCGTCCGCATCCCGCCCGCCTCGGCGCGCAGATCGACCAGTTCGCGGCGCAGTTCTTCCAGCCGGGCGTGACTCGCCGCGTCGGTTTCCTTGGCCAGCGCGGCTTCCTCGATCTCGGTGCGGGTCAGCCGCCGGCTCAGCTCGTCCAGTTCGGCGGGCATCGAGTCGATCTCCGTGCGCAGCATCGCGCACGCCTCGTCCACGAGGTCGATCGCCTTGTCCGGCAGGAACCGGTCCGAAATGTAGCGATGGCTCAGCACGACGGCCGCGACCAGCGCACTGTCCTGGATCTTCACGCCATGGAACACTTCGAGCCGCTCGCGCAACCCGCGCATGATCGAAATCGCGTCTTCGACCGACGGTTCGTCCACCAGCACCGGCTGGAACCGCCGTTCGAGCGCGGCGTCCTTCTCGATGTACTTGCGGTACTCGTCCGCCGTCGTCGCGCCGATCAAGTGCAGTTCGCCGCGGGCCAGCATCGGCTTGAGCATGTTGCCCGCGTCGAGGGAAGACCCTGCGCCCTCGGTGGCACCCGCGCCGACGACGGTGTGCAACTCGTCGACGAACAGCAGGATCCGGCCCTCGGCGGCGGTGACCTCGTTGAGCACGGCCTTCAGCCGCTCCTCGAACTCGCCCCGGTACTTCGCGCCCGCGACGAGCGCGCCGAGGTCGAGCGAGAACACAGTCTTGCCCTTGAGCCCTTCGGGCACGTCGCCGCGGTCGATGCGCTGGGCGAGCCCCTCCACGATCGCGGTCTTGCCCACGCCCGGATCGCCGGTCAGCACCGGGTTGTTCTTCGTCTTGCGCGACAGGATCTGGATCACCCGGCGGATCTCCGCGTCGCGTCCGATGACCGGGTCCAGCTTGCCCGCCGCCGCGTCGGCGACAAGGTCGCGACCGTACTTTTCCAAAGCCTCGTAAGCGGATTCCGGCGTCGCCGAGGTGACCCGCTGGTTGCCGCGAACCTTCCGCAGCACCTCCAGGAACTTGTCCCGGGTCAGCCCCGCGCCGCGCAAAAGCCGCCCGGCCGCGCTCGAACTGCCCTCCTCCAGCAACGCCGCGACGAGGTGCTCGACGGACACGTAATCGTCCTTCAACCGCCCCGCTTCGCGATCGGCCGCGTCGAGCACCCGGGCCAGCCGGGCGGTCACGCGGGTTTCGCCGGGAGTGACGCCGGGGCCGCTCACCTTGGGACGGCGTCCGAGTTCGGCTTCCAGCTCTTGTTTGAGGCGGGCCGGGTCCGCTCCGGCCTCTTCGAGAAGCCGCGCCGCGAGCCCGTCGGACTGGTCGAGCAAGGCGAGCAGCAGATGTTCGCCGTCGACCTCCGGCTGGCCGTACTTCACCGCGGCCGTCTGGGCGTCGTGCAGCGCTTCCTGAGATTTCTGAGTGAGCCGGTTGGGATCCATGGTCAGTCTCCGCTGCGTCGGGACCGGAGGTCCGCTTCGAGGTCTGCGATGCGGTCGAGCAGGTCGGCGACGAGGCCGACCGCGGCGTAGTTCAGCGAGAACCCGGCGCGCAACCGCTGGATCCGGGCCGCCGCGGACACCTGCGCGACCGGGTACCACCATTCGCCGCGCGCGTCCTCGACCGGTTCCAGCAGGCCGAGCACGGTGAACCGGCGGACCAGCTCCGGATGCAGCCCGGTCGCGTGCGCGAACGTCGGCAGATCCAGATGCGCCGCGCCGGGGCGGCGGCGCACGAGCGCGTAGGTCATCCCGGCCTCCTCGGGTTTTCGTCGGTGGCCGCGGCCAATTCCTCGTAGAGCTTGCGCTGCTCGTCGGTCAATTCCTTGGGGACGACGATCTTGACCGCGGCGTACAGATCGCCGGGATTTCCCCGGGAATTCGGGATACCGCGTCCGCGCAATCGCAGCTTCCGCCCGCTGGACGTCCCCGCCGCGATCTTCAGCTTCGCTTCGCCACCGCCGGGGAGGTCCATCGCGACGGTCGCGCCCAGTGCTGCTTCCGTTGGCAGCAAAGGAAGATCGACGGTCACGTCCCGTCCTTCTATTTGGTAGCGCTTGTCGTGCAGCAGATGCACCACCAGGTACAGGTCGCCGCGCGGTGCGCCTTCGCCACTGCCGTAGCCGCCCTGTCCGGCCAGCCGGATGCGCTTGCCGTCGATCACTCCGGCCGGGATGTTGACGTCGACCGTGCGCGAACCCTCCGGGCCGTCGAGGGTGAAGGAACGCCGTCCGCCGCGGAATGCCTCGTCCAGGCTGATCTCTACGCCGGCTTCCTGATCGGCACCGGGGATCGGGCCGCGCGGACGGCCCTGGAAGCCGCCGCCGAACATGCCGCCGAAGAGGTCCTCGAAGTTGATTCCTTCGGTGCTCTGGAAACCGGGGCCCGCTTTGGCGCGCGCGTAGGTCTCCGGGTCCATGTCCGGAGGAACCTGCCGGAAGTCCTTCCCGAAGGCGTCGTAGCGCTTGCGTTTCTCCGGTTCGGAGAGCACGTCGTAAGCCTCGGAGACGGCTTTGAACTTCTCCTCCGCCCCCGGATCCTTGTTCACGTCCGGGTGGTACTTGCGGGCAAGCTTTCGGTACGCCTTCTGGATCTCGTCCTGGCCCGCTGTCCGGGAAACGCCGAGCAGCTGGTAAAAGTCCTCGCTATCGCTCATCAATCCGCCTTCGCGACAACGACCGCCGCGGGCCGCAACTGGTTCTCCGCGTCGCCGTAACCGGGGCGCACGACTTGGGCCACCGTGCCCGGCTCGACGTCGCCGGTCTGCACCGCGCTGACCGCCTCGTGCAGGTGCGGATCGAACGGTGTCCCCGTCTGGTCCGCGTGCCGGGGGAAACCGAGGTTGGCCATCGCCGTGTCGGCCTGCGCCCGCACCGCCTCGACGCCGGAGACGAAGGCTTTCGGATCCGCTTCGGCATGCCCGAGCGCCAGGTCCAGGTTGTCCAGCACGGTCAGCAGTTCCTGCGCCGCCCGCTTGCGTTCCTGCTGGCGCACCTGCACGGTGTCGCGCACAGTGCGCTTGCGGAGGTTGTCGAGATCGGCCATCGCCGTGCGCCAGTTGTTCTCCAGTTCGGCGACCCTGGACTGGAGCCAGGACACGTCGGGGGTGCCTTCCGGTTCCGCGGCGGCCTCTTGCTGCTTGTCCTCCATGGCGATCAGGAGGTGGTGAATTCGGCGTCGACCACGTCGTCACCGTCGTCGCCGTCGCCGGAGGGCTTCCCCGCGGAAGGCGCCTCGGCCGCGGTCGCCGCGAGCCCGTGGAACAGCTGCTGCAGTTCCGACGTCATCGAGCGCAACCTCTCCAGGCTCGGCTCGTCCTGTTCGAGGAGGTCCCGGGCATCCACGGCAAGGTTCTCCGCGCGCGCCTTTTCGTTAACCGGCACCGCGTCCCCGAGTTCCGCGATGCTTTTCTCCACCTGATACACCGCGCTGTCCAGCGTGTTGCGGGCATCGACGACCTCGCGCAGCTTCGCGTCCTCGGCCCGGTGCGCCTCCGCGTCAGCGACCATCCGATCGACGTCCGCGGAGTCCAAATTGGAACTCTCCGAAATCGTGATCGTCTGCTCCCGGCCGGAATTGGTGTCCTTGGCCGACACGTTCAGAATGCCGTTCGCGTCGATGTCATAGGTGACCTCGATCTGCGGCACCCCGCGCGGCGCGGGCGGGATGTTCTCCAGCCGGAACCGGCCCAGCACGCGGTTGTCCGCCGCCTTCTCGCGCTCGCCCTGCAGGACGACGATGTCCACCGCGGACTGGTTGTCCTCGGCAGTGGAGAAGGTTTCCTTGCGCCGGGCCGGAATCGTGGTGTTGCGGTCGATGACCTTCGTCATCACCCCGCCCATCGTCTCGATGCCCAGCGACAGCGGGGTGACGTCCAGCAGCAGGACGTCCTTCGCCTCGCCCTTGATGATCGCCGCCTGGACCGCCGCGCCGAGAGCGACGACCTCGTCCGGGTTGACCGTCATGTTCGGGTCCTTGCCGCCGGTCATCCGCCGCACCAGCGACTGCACCGCCGGGATGCGCGTCGAACCGCCGACCAGGATGACCTCGTCGATGTCGTTCGCGGTCAGCTTCGCGTCCGCCAGTGCCCGCTCCACCGGCACCTTGCAGCGCTCTACCAGGTCGGAGGTGATCTGGTCGAAAGTGGAACGCATCAGCGTGGTGTTGAGGTGCTTCGGGCCCGAGCCGTCCGCGGTGATGAACGGCAGATTGATCGTGGTCTGCGTGACCGAGGACAGCTCTTCCTTCGCCTTCGACGCGGCTTCGAACAACCGTTGCAGCGCTTGCGGATCCGCGCGCAGGTCGATGCCGTTCTCCCGCTCGAACTGATCCGCGAGATGATCGACCACCCGCCGGTCGAAATCGTCCCCGCCCAGATGCGTGTCGCCGGCGGTCGAGCGCACCTCGACCACGCCGTCGCCGATGTCCAGCACGCTCACGTCGAACGTCCCGCCGCCGAGGTCGAACACCAGCACCGTCTCGTGCTGCTTCTTGTCCAGCCCGTAAGCCAGCGCCGCCGCGGTCGGCTCGTTGATGATCCGCAGCACCTCGAGCCCCGCGATGCGCCCCGCGTCCTTGGTGGCCTGCCGCTGCGCGTCGTTGAAATACGCCGGAACCGTGATGACCGCCTCGGTCACCTTCTCGCCCAGGAACTTCGACGCGTCGTCCACCAGCTTGCGCAACACGAGCGCCGAAACCTCCTCCGGTGCGTACTTCTTGCCGTGGACGTCGAACCGCACCGCGTCGTCCGGCCCCGGCACGACGTCGTAGGAGACCGCGTCGATCTCGCTGGCCACCTCGTCGTAGCGGCGGCCGATGAACCGCTTCGCCGACGAGATCGTGCCCTTCGGGTTCATGATCGCCTGCCGCCGGGCGAGCTGCCCGACCAGCCGCTCGCCCGAATCGGTGTACGCGACCACCGACGGGGTCGTGCGAGCCCCGTCCGCGTTGGCGATCACCTCGGGCTGACCGCCCTCCAGCACCGCGATGACCGAGTTGGTCGTCCCCAAGTCGATGCCTACCGCTTTCGCCACGACGGTTTCCTTCCGGGTTCTTTTCAGGACGGGTTCGGGGTCTGGTGTACTGGAGGCGGAAAGCATCGTCAAGGCAAGATGATCTTCACTGAAAGCGCTACCAGCGCAATTAACGGACGATTGTCGGGAGCGCCAAAGAATATTGTTCCGCGACACAATCGGATGGCTTCGCCGGGGACGCCGGGCAAGCCGGGCGCCCGGTGCCTATAGTGACGCGCTGACGCCACAGCACAAGGACAAATCTGACCATTACGACAGGTTTCGGACATCCGTCGCGGCTGATCCGCAACGCTGGCCTTGGTGCCAGAATCGCGGTTCGCGAGAATTCTTCACCGTGCCGCTCCTGCGACGGGAACGCAAACCCGGGTGCGCACCTCAATTGCGGGCAGGCTTCTAATTCTGTGCCGCGGCGATACCAGTTGAGGCTATTGCACAGCTTGAAGCAGAGCGCCGTCCGCATCCCGGCCGCGTTCTGCAGCGGCATGGGCATCGAGCCGAGAGACGGACGCATCCCGATGCACCCGCCCAGCGTCTTGGGGACCCTCGCGCACGCCGGACCACTTGCTCGCCCGGTAGCCGACGTCGCCGCGTTGGCCGAGCCGGGCTTGCGCGTCGAAGAGGTCGACCGTGATTTCCCTGACCGGCAAGCACATTCGACGTGCCGTGGTCCGTCGGCGCCGCCTACATCGTCCGTCGTTACAGCGGCACGGGCTCGCTCGATCTCGGCCTGCGGGCACTCATCGAACGAGGCTCCCAGCGCTCGACAGCCGACTATCTCGACGCGCAAAGCGAACTCGCCGCGCTCAAAGCGATCTGGACCGCCGACGAGGCCGAATTCCACGGCGAGCACCTCGACTTCGGCTCAGCCGCGCTCGACCGGCTCGCCCGTTACGGCGACGAATGGCTGCCCCGCGCGAAAACCCCGGTCGACGAGCTGCGGCGCGCGCCTTCTTGGCTGGCCGATCAAGGTCGCGCCGACGTCCGCACCACCCTCTGCGGGGCCACTTTGGACTCTGACGTCGCCGCCTATGCCGAGGCCGGATTGGATCGGGAGACGTTCACCCCGCCACCGCTGCCGGAACGGGAAACGGTGCAATACCTCGACAAACTGGCGGCACACATCGAATGGCAGACAAGCTGATGCGGTCACTGCCAGCTTCGGCAGTGACCGCATCAGGTGATGGAAGACTAGATACCCATGCTCGCGCCGAGAGTGTCCAGCGCCTTGTTGACCATGCCCTGAGCCGCGGCGTTCAGGTTGGCGTTGGTGCCGTTCACGACCCAGTCCGAGCCGGAGAACATCACCACGGTCACGCCGTTGTCGACGCCGCCGTCCGTGCCGCTGCTGTTGATGCCGAGCAGCGAGGCCGCCTTCACCGAAGCTTCGCCCAATTCGCGGGAATCGTTGTCCGAAGTGTCCTGGTCGTTCGCGGTCTGCGTGTCGCCGAAGATCGCGCCGATCACCTTGCTCTTGTAGAACATCAGCGCGAACTGCCTGCCCTTGATGCCGTGTTCCTTGTAGAAGAAGTGCGGGCAGGGGCTCTTCTTGTCGTAACAGTCGTCGCCGAGGACGTAGAACGGAACCTTGTGCGCGCCGAGCGACTTTCCGTTGCTGTCCTTGAAAGTCGTCGTGCCCTGGTGGTCGGGATCGGGGTCGGGGTCGCTGCCGTCGGTGTCGACGGCCAGGCCGGAACCGTAGGCGTAGACGCCCTTCGCCACCTGGTAGACGTTGACGTTCTTGGCCCGCGTCATGGTGTTGATGTGCGGTTTGGAGTTGACCTTGTTCGCGTCCGTGCTGTTCTTCTTGACCCCGGCCAGCACCTCCGCCGCCGTGTACGACTTGGCAGCGGTGTCCGTGGTGGACGCGTGAGCGGAGTTGACGGCGAGCGGGACGGCGAGCGCCAGAGCGGCGCCGACCACAGCGAAACGCCTACGGGAGGATGACATGACCGGGCGACCTCCAGCCTTCATTAGGAAAACTTCCTAATGAAGTGAACCATCCGTGACCGGTCGTTGTCACGAGGTCACTTCGAGAAAGTTCGGGGACAGCGCCTGGTGCTGGGAATCCACGCGGGACAGGTGCCGCTGAACGGAACGCGGCACGGTCCGGCTAGTGCAGCTCGAAGGTGTAAACCTGGCGCCCGTCCACGAACAGATAAATCTGGACGACCCGGCTCGCGCGGTGCGGCAGAGCGTCGCGCATTGCGAAGAAGATCGTCTTCATCGCCTGGAAAATCGTGGTGCGGTCCCGCACCGCTCCGTAACTGCTCTGGAGATCCAGGCGCACACTGGATTGATTGTTCTTCTGCGCGCCGTCGAGACGTGCCGCGACGGTGGTGGCGAACTCGCCCGCCAGGGAGTAGTCCCCTTCCCGCTCGGTGCCGCGCGCTTCCGGCGGCGTCAGCGACAGCGGGTCGAACTGCCGGGCCGCGTCCAAGACGGCCTTGCTCGGCGAAGCCGGCGGGAGGTTCGGCTTGGGCGGATCCTTCCGCGGAGAGAGGTCGAACGGGATCGACGGGCCCTTGATGATCTTCTCGCCGGGCGCGGACGGAACCGGCGGCGCGATCGACGGCGGCACGACCTGTGCATAGGGGCTGCCCGCACCTGCCTGCTGACGTTCCATGGCCTTGCCGGGCTGTTGTCTGATCAAGCCCTCCACCACGCTGTGAATGGAGCCCCGTTCCGCAGGGGTAACGCGCGCCTGGTCCATCGCCGTGTCGACTAGCTGAATCAATCCCGAGGCAACGGCCGATTTGGCGCCGTCCACGATGAGCTTCCGCAAGCCGTCGGACAGCTTCATGCTGCGGAGGATCGGCGCTAGGGTCGAGTCGACGACCACGGCACCGGCCGCCTCCCCCACGTTCTTCGGCCTTTTGTCCGGTTCCGCCCGCGCCGGACCGGCACGCAAGGAGTCCAGCCGCTTCGCCGGAATGGTGGCGGGCAGCTGTTTGGCGACCGCGTGCGCGAGGCTGTGCGGCGTGCCGGGCACCGCTCCGGCCAACCACGCCTCAGCCCACGCCATCTTCATCGGATCACCGACGAACAGCGCCAGGATCGCGAACTTCACCTCGTCAGTGGTGCGCAGCGCCTGGCCGCCCTGTCCTCGCTGCACCTCGGTCAGGTAGCCGGTCAGCACCTCCTCGACCTTGTCGCGGGTCACGACCGGTTTCTCGCTGGTGCTGTCGGCCTGCCGCTGGATCGCCGCGACCGGGCCGCCGGGAACCGCCGACGACCCCGCGGCGGCCGCCCGCTCGGCCGGGTCCCCGGGGGCACTGACCCCTGGCACGAGGCGGCTCGCGTGCCGCTGCTGCACCACATGGGCCGCCTCGTGCGTCAGGAGGTGCTCGTCGGGATCGCCGGCGACCACGATGTCCTCGCCGGAGGTGTACGCGACCGCGTCCAGGTCCCGCGCGGAGCGGGCCGCCTCGGAACCGGTGTGCACCCGGACGCCGCTGAGGTCCTCGCCCCACCGGTCTTCCAGCCGACGGCGCGCCTCGGACGGGAGCGGAGTCCCCGACGAGCGCGCTGGGATCTGACTGAAGTCCGTTGAGATGGCAGTCGGCGTCTCCCGCGCGTCATCTGGCGCGACCTGAGATGCCGGACCAGGCGGTTGCCTCGTCGGACGGTGGTCGTGGGCCCGCATACCGCGCCTCGCTTCCGCTCGTCTCGCTGCGGCTTCAGCCCTCAGGATCGGCCTAGCGCGTCACCGTCGCATCACCGCCGCGTCAGGACGCGCAATAAGCCTTGAGCGCCGCGTTGCCGAGCGCGGTCTGTCCCGGGGTCGCAGCTCCCGCCAGATGGTTCTCGTTGGCCGCGACCAGCACCTGTTTGCCGCCGTCGTCGCTGGTCAGCCACAGGTTGTAATATCCCAGCACCCCGCCGCTGTGATTCCAGACCATCCCGCAAGCCGTCGGCGACAGGCCGATTCCCAGCCCGTACTGGTTGCCCGCGTTGTCGATCGGCACCGTGGTCTTCAGTTCGGTTTGCTGCTGCGGCGGCAGGAGTTTTCCGCTCAACAGCGCGCGTTCGAAGGTCGCCAGATCGTCCTCTGTGGACACAATGGCTCCCGCGGTCCCGAAAGCCTGCACATTGGAGACCGTGACGTCGTTGTAGAACGCGCCGAGCACGATGTAGTAGCCGTTCAGATAGTTACCGGCCAAACCGGGATCGGCGGTCGGGAAGGAAGTGTTGCTCAGGCCGAGCGGCTCGATGACGCGCCGCTGGATCTCCGCGGCCGGTTCGTTCCCGGTCACCGCCTTGATCACCATCCCGGCGACCACGTAGTTGGTGTTCGAGTAGTGGAACCCCGCGCCCAGCGACGCATGCGACGTCGCGATGTCCACCAGCGTCTGCGACGGCCACGGCTGACGAGGGTTGGTGTTCGCGACGTAGGAGCTGAGGAACCGGAGGTCGCCCGCGTAGTCCGGCAGGCCGGAGGTCTGGTGCAGCACCTGCCGGACGGTGATCTTGGTTCCGTCGTTCCCGTTGGCGTTCACCGCGCCGGGCAGCCAGCGGGCGAGCGGGTCGTCGAGGGACAGCTTGCCCTCGGCTTCCAGCTGCAGCAGGACGGCCGCGGTGAACGCCTTGGTGTCGCTGCCGATCCGGAACTGTGCTTTCGGGTCCGCCGGGGTCTTGGTGGTGAGGTTTCCGTACCCAGCGTGGATGTACTGGGCGGTTTCGCCGTTGCGGACCAGTCCGATCACCCCGGGATACCCCGCGCTGATCCCGGCCTGGGCGCCCGCTTGGAGGATCTCCGCCGGAGTCTCCGCCGAAGCCGGGCCGGCCAGACCGGTCAAGGCCACGGCCACGGCCACCGCGACAGCTCCGAAAGCTTTGCGTCTCATCGCACTCCTCGCATCGATGGTCGCCGGGTTCGCCGATTCCTGAACGGCCCCAGCGACTTCCGGCGAGAGGCGTGCGCACCGTATCCGCTTTCGATCAAACTTCGATGAATCGCCCGGGAAACCTCAGAGCTTCGCCGCGTCCAGGATCGCCTGCGCGAACGGTCGCGGTGCCTCCTGCGGCACGTTGTGCCCGACGCCGTCGAGAATCCGGTGCTCGTACTTCCCGGTGAACTTGGCGCGGTAGGCCTTGCCGTCCTTGGCCGCGCCGTCGAAGTCGCTGGCCAGCGTGATCGCCGGGACGCCAATGGTCGCGCCCGCGGCGAGTTTCTGTTCGTACGCCTCGTATTGCGGTTCGCCCGGGGCGAGGCTGAGCCGCCAGCGGTAGTTGTGGATGACGATCGCGACGTGGTCCGGATTGTCGAACGCCGCCGCGCTGCGGTTGTACGTCGCGTCGTCGAACTGCCAAGCAGGCGAGGCCGTCTTCCAGATCAGCTTGTTGAAATCGTTCCGGTTCGCCGCGTAACCGGCGCGCCCGCGCTCGGTCGCGAAGTAATACTGGTACCACCAGCCCAGTTCAGCGGCCGGGGGCAGCGGCTGGAGGTTGGCCTTGAGGTTGGCGACGATGTACCCGCTCGCCGGGACCACCGCCTGGCATCGCTCGGGCCACAACGCCGCGATCACCGCAGCTGTCCGGGAACCCCAGTCATAGCCGCCGAGAATCGCTTTGTCGATCTTCAACGTGTCCATCAGCGCGACGACGTCTTGCGCGATAGCGGTCTGCTGTCCATTTCGGACGGTGCTGGCAGACTTGAACACCGTCGGGCCGAAGCCGCGCAGGAAGGGGACGATCACCCGGAACCCTTGCGCGGCAAGCAGAGGCGCGACGTCGGCGTAGCTGTACGGGTCATACGGCCAACCGTGCAACAGCAGCACCGGTTTGCCGTTAGCCGGGCCGAATTCCGCGTATGCCATCGAAACGACACCGGCGTCGGCGTGCTTGATCGTGCCCAGCGAAGTGTGTTCGCCCGAGCCTGCTCGCAAGTCGGGAGCGGCGGCGGGCTGCGAGGCGGCAGGCGAGGAGCAGGCAGCGAGAGAGGTCGCCGCCAGACCGGCCGCGAACGCCTGGGTGAATCGTCTCCTGCTGATCATCTGAACTCCTGTGCGCGAGACCGTGGGACGGCCTCGACGCTAAAGAGCCCAGCCGCCGCCCGCGCCCGTCAGATGACGCAACCGGCGTAAGTCAGTCGCCCAGCGCCCGCACCGCGTCGGCCAGCTCGGCACGGGAACTGACGCCGAGCTTCGGGAAGATCCGGTGCAGGTGAGTCCCGACGGTCCGGTGCGAAAGATAGAGCCGCTGCCCGATCTCCCGGTTCGTCAGCCCCTCGGCGGCCAGCTGCGCGATGCTCAGCTCGTGCGGCGTCAGCTTGTCCCGCGCGTCCGGGCTGCGGTTCGGGCTCGACTCCCCCGCGCTGCGCAGCTCCCGCCGCGCCCGCTCGGCCCACGCCGTCAGACCGAGCGCGTCGAACGTCTCCCGCGCGGTACGCAGGTGCGCTCGCGATTCGACGACCCGGCGCTGCCGCCGCAACCACTCGCCGAACGCCAGGTGGACCCGCCCGCGCTCGGCCGGCCACCCGCTCAAGTCCGCCTGCAAAGCCACCGTGAACAGGTCTTCGGCGGTGTCCTTCGACGCGAGCACGGCCCGCGCGTACCTAAGCCCGATGTGCAACGCCGGGGCCGAGCTCGCATCGGCCAACGGCTCCAGCTCTGCCAGGATTTCCCGCATCGCCTCGGTCTGCCCGGCCCGGACGGCGGCCTCGGTCAGCTCCGCGACGCAGTACGCGCGCAAGGCCAGCTGGTAAGCCGGATCGGCGGGATCGAGCAGGCGGCGCAGGTCGGCGAACGCGTCCTCGTACCGGCCCTCGCTCAACCCCACGAGCCCGCGCGCGAGCTGGACCGTGGCCAGCACCGGCCGGGCACCCGCGGCGAGCCCGGCGCGTTCGGCCTCGTCCGCGAGCGCGTTCGCCTGCTTGTGGTCGCCCCGCAGGGCCGCGATCTCGGCCTGGACCGCCCGCGCGAGCCCGCCCATGAACGGCTGGCCCGTCTCCCGCGCGAGCCGGACGGCCTCGGCAGCAGACGGAGCCGCACCAGCCAGGTCGCCGAGCCGGACCCGGCTCCATGCCTGGACCGCCAGCGCTCGGGGCAACAACCCGAGCCGTCCTTGCGCCCGCAGCCCCGGCACCGCGGCCGTCGAAAAGCGGGCAGCCAGGTCGAATGCGCCGACCTGCAGGGAAGCGCTGCCCAGGTACCGGTCGGTTTCCGGATCAGCTCCGGCCGCGCCAGCGAGCACCCGAAGCTGCTCCAGCACTGCAGTGCCGCGCTCAAACGGCGCGACGTACGCGGCGACCGCGAGCAGGCGCGGGTCGTCGTCGGGGATGGGCAAGCCCGAAGCGACGTCCAGCAGCGTCCGACGGGCCGTCGCGCCGGGCTCGGCCCAGAAACACCGCATCGCGGCACCCCACAGGACCCGCATCGCAGCGTCGTCCTGCCCGTCGGCGGCGACGGATCCGGCGAGGGCCGCCAGCTCCCCGATCCGCGCGGGATCCTCCCGGACGCCGTCCTCGAAACTGCTGAGCAACTGGTTCGCAGTCGCCTTGCGGCGCGGGGAAAGCGACTCGTCGCGCACCAAGCGTTCAGCGGTCTCGCGGCGACCCGATTCGACCGCCAGCTCGGCGGCTCGCAGCAACCGGTCCGCCCGGGCGTCCGGGTCTTCGCTGAGCCGCGCCGCCTGCTCCAGCGCGGCGATCGCCGCGGCGGCCCCGCCTCGCCGCCTCGCTCGATCGGCCGCTGATTCCAAGGCGGCAGCCACGGTCTCGTCAGGTCCGGCGGCCGCCCGGGCTTGATGCCACGCACGCCGATCAGGCTGTTCGCGCACCGTCTCGGCCAACGCGAGCTGCGCCCGCCGCCGGTCGCCGAGCGTCGCGGCGGCGGGGATGGCCGAACGCATCAACGGGTGCCGGAAGGTCACACAGCCGACCGCGAACTCGACCAGCCGGGCGTCAACGGCGGGGCTCAGCACCTCGGGCTCGACCGGCGCGCCGAGCAAAATCCCCGTCGCGGCCAGGGTTTCCGCGATCGAGCCGGTCTCGTTGAGCGCCGCGACCAGCAGGGCTGCCCGGGTGGCTTCCGGCAGCGTCGCGACCCGGGAGGCGAACGTCCGCTCAAGCCGCTCGGTCAGCGGCAGGACCGGGTCGAGCACGTCGAGGTCAGCCACTGCCGCGGGAAGTTCGGTCAGCGCGAGCGGGTGCCCCGCGGACTCGGCGAGCAGCCGCGTCCGGACCATCGGGTCCAGCCGAGGCGCGACCGAGTCCAGCAGTTCCGCGGCGGCGTCGTCGGGAAGGCGGTCGAGCGGCATCGGCGAGAGACCGGCGTCGAGCAGCGGACCGGAATCGTCCCGGAGCGTGGCGATCAGCGCGATCGGCTCGGTCTCGATCCGCCGGGCGACGAAGGCCAGGACGTCCGCGCTGGCGCGGTCGAGCCAATGGACGTCCTCGGCGACGACCAGCACCGGCTTCGCGGCGGCGGCATCGGCCAGCAGCGTCAACGCGGCGAGCCCGACCAGATACGCGCTGGGTTCCGGCCCGTCGGCGAGCCCGAGCGCGGTCTCCAAAGCCGTCCGTTGCGGCGCGGGCAACCCGGCCACCTCGGCGCGAACAGGGTGCAGCAATCGGTGCAGCCCGGCGTAGGGGAAGTCCTGCTCGGCCTCGGCTCCGGTCGTGCGCAGCACCCGCGTCCCCGCCACCGAAGCGGCTGCCGCGGCGGCGGCGACCAGCGCGGACTTCCCGATGCCCGCCTCGCCCCGGATGAGGACGCCGACCCGTCCTTCCGGGCCGTCGACCAGCTCAGTCAGCTCCTTGAGCTCGGCGTCCCGTCCGCGCAGCGTCATGATCCCTGACGATACCGGGAGCCGACGTACGGCAACGGCGTCGTCCGACGGGCGCGAAGGGCGCCGTGACCGCCTTAGTTTCAGCTGAAAGCGACCCTCCACAAAGGAAAGCGATGAGACGCACCCGAACCCTTCTCTCGGCGTTGCCGCTCGCGGCGCTGCTGGTGACCACCGTCACCCAGCTCGCGCCCAGCGCCGCCGCGGCTGAGACCACTGCCTGCGCCACTGTCCCGGTCACCGCGCCCAGCGGCGCGAAGATCGAATCGGTGCAGGCCGACCCGAAGCCCGGCTACTGCGAAATCACCGTCACGCTCACGCACCCCGGGGCCAATGACCACGTCAAGGTCGCCGTGGCACTGCCGCGGACCGGGTGGACCGGACGGCTCCAGGCGGTCGGCGGAAGCGCGTACGCCGCCGGCGACTTCGGCGCACCGCTCGCCCAGGCCGCCAAGGACGGCTACGCGGGCGTGACCACCGACGCCGGCGTCCTGACCGGGCTCGACACCTCGTGGGCGCTGACCGCGCCGGGCAAGGTCAACCAGCCGCTGCTGACGAACTTCGCGACTCGCTCGGTGCACGAGGCCGCGCTGCTCGGCAAGGACGTCACGCAGCGGTTCTACCACCGGCCGGTGACCTATTCGTACTGGAACGGCTGCTCAACTGGCGGCCGTCAGGGCTACTCCGAGGCACAGAACTACCCCGGCGATTTCGACGGCATCCTGGCGAACGCGCCTGCGGTCCACTGGACGCAGTTCGCGGTCGCGACGCTCTGGCCGCAGATCGTGATGAACCAGGAGCACGACTTCCCGAGTTCCTGCGTCTTCAGCGCGTTCCGGCAGGCCGCGGTCAAGGCGTGCGACGCGAACGACGGGGTCAAGAACGGCATCGTCGACCGGCCGGACGAATGCAGCTACGACCCGCGCGGCCTGATCGGCACGAAGGTCGTCTGCGACGGCAAGGAATTCACCGTCACGGCCAAGGACGCCGACGTCGTGCGCAAGATCTGGGCCGGGCCGACCGACGAACGCGGCCGGAAGCTGTGGGACGGCCTCCCGAAGGGCGCCGACTTCACCTGGCTCGCCGGCACCGACGACACCCCGTCCGCGCCCGGGTTCCCGGTGGCGGTCAAGTGGGTGCAGTCGTTCGTCGCCAAGCAGGCCGGTTTCGACACCTCGAAGCTCACCTACGCCCAGTTCGCCCAGGTGTTCCGCCAGTCGGTGCGGGAGTACGACGACGTCATCGGCACCGCCGGCCCGGACCTGTCGGCCTTCCACCGGACCGGCGGCAAGCTGCTGACCTTCGTCGGCTCGGACGACCAGCTCATCCCGCCCGGCGGCACGCTGCGCTACCGCGCCGAGGTCGAACGGGCGATGGGCGGCTCCCACCGGGTGAACGACTTCTACCGGCTGTTCCTGGCCCCCGGCGTCGAACACTGCGGCGGCGGGACGGGCGCGGCGCCCACGAACCAGCTCGGCGCGCTGGTCGACTGGGTCGAGCACGGCAAGGCCCCGGCCACCTTGGCGGCCGCCACCGCGGACGGGAAGCAGACCCGCGACCTGTGCGCGTACCCGCGAGTGTCGCGGTACAAGGGCTACGGCGACCCGGCCGTCGCGTCCAGCTACCGCTGCCGCTGACCTGTGCCGTGCGTGCCGACCCCAGCGGCACGCACGGCACTTCCCCAGCGACGTACACCGATGCGGTCATCTGACAGACGCGAAGATGATCGACATCGACCTAGTTTTCTTTCTATGCCTCAGTTTCTTCGCACCGCGATCCTCGGTTCGGCCGTCTTGCTGGCAACCGCGTGCTCGGCCTCCGCCACTCCGTCAGCTCCGGAGGCTCCGGTGGCTCCGGTGGCCGCCCCTCCTGCCGCGGCCTCGGACTGGCCGCCCGCCCCCGTCGTCCCGCTGCCGACCCAGCCGCCGCCCGCGCTCGTCGTCGACGCTCCGCTGCCGGAGCAGCTCGCCATGGGCCTGGTCGTCCTGCGGTACCGGGCGGAAAACCTGCGGATCGTCCCGGTCTACGGCCCCGCCGCGCTCGACGTCTCCCCGCGCGCCGGCCACATCCACGTCACGGTCGACGACGCGCCGTGGCACTGGGCCGACGGCAGCGGCGAACCGCTGATCATCCAGGCGCTGCCGCCCGGCCCGCACAAAGTGTGGATCGGGCTGGCCGACCCGACGCACAAGGTGCTGGACAGCAAGACCGTGAGTTTCGTCGTGCCGGTGGGCGGCCACCACTGAGCGGACCGGCAGAATCGAGCCCATGCGACCAGTTCGACGCGGGGGTTCCGGATGACCGACCGAGCCGATCTCGTCGACGGCAGGCTCAAGCTGCGGCACCTGCGGTACGTCGTGGCCATCGCCGAGCACGGGTCGCTGGTCGCCGCGGCCGAGCGGCTGCACGTGACCCAGCCGGTGCTGACCCGCGGGCTGCGCGAACTCGAATCCATCGTCGGGGTCGAACTGTTCGAGCGCGGTCCGCGCGGGATGGCGGCGACGCTGTTCGGCGAGGTGTTCGTCGACCACGCCAAGGCCGTGCTCGCCGAACTCCGCCAGGCCGGGCGGCATCTCGGAGAGCTGGTCGACGGCCACGCCGGCACCGTCACGATCGGCACCTTCCTCGCCGGCGCGAGCGTGCTGCTGCCCCGCGCGGTCGCGCGGGTGAAAGCCGTCGCCCCCGACCTGACCGTCATCATCCGGCACGGCGGCCCGGAAGCGCTGTACGAGGCGCTGCTCGCCGGTGACGTCGACCTCGTCGTCGGCACACTCGAACCGGCGCACAACGACCGGCTGCGCCAGCACCACCTCTACTACGAACCCGCCCGTGTGGTGGCGCGAAGCCAGCATCCCGCGCACCGGCGGCCCGGGCTCACGATCGCCGACCTGATCGGAGAGCTCTGGTCGTTGCCGCCCGCCGACAACCCGCAGCGGCGGCAACTGGAAGAACACCTCCTGCGCCGCGGCCTCTCGACCCCGGCCAACCGCATCGAATGCGGTTCGTTCCTCGCGGTGCGCGCCATCGCGCTGGAGACCGACACCCTGGTCGTGATGCCGCAGCTGGTCGCCGAGACCGAGCCAGGGCTGGCCGCGCTCCCGGTCGACCTCGGCATCGTGGAATCGGTCGGCGTCACGCTGCCCGCGGGCAGGCAGCCGACCCCGACGATGCTGCTGATGACGCGGAAGCTGGACGAGGTCGCGGCCGAGATCCGGGCGACGATCACCGGCTATGCCCAACCGACATAGTCGAGCACCAACGCGGCATTGGACGGGCATGGCCACGGCTCCTAGCGTGTGAGTCATGGAAATGAATTCCTCCTGCTGCACCCCTCCCGGTTCCGGTTCGGCGACTATTGTGCGCCCGGTTCCGACAGTCGGCGGAAGTTTCCGGCTGATCGACGATTCCGGCGCCGCGGTCACCGAGCGTTCCTATTTCGGCAGCTATCTGCTCGTCTTTTTCGGGTTCACGCATTGCCGGACCGTATGCCCGCCGGCGCTGACCCGGATCGACCAGGCACTCGCGCGCCTCGGCGATCTCGCGAATCGTGTGCGAGCCCTTTACGTGACCGTCGATCCGGAACGCGACACCCCGGAGGTCCTGCGCGCCTTTCTGACCGCCAACCACTCGCGGATCACCGGGCTCACCGGATCCGCCGGGGAAATCGAATCGGCGAAGAAGGCCTATCACGTGCACGCCCGCCGCGTCGACGACCCGGACGGCTACCGGATGCCGCACAGCGCGTTCACCTATCTCATGGGCCCCGGCGGCGAATACCTCACCCATTTCGTCGATACGGTGGACAGCAACGAAATCGCCGCCACGCTAGAGTCCTTCCTGGCGCGGCAGTGATGTCCGCGGCTCCGGACATTTCGGGATATCCCGCACTCGACGACAAACAGGCGGGCCACGTCCAGCACGTGCGCAATCTGATCGCCCAGCAGGACAACGAATGGGCGAACATGGGCAGCATGCTGTGGGGCCAGGAATGGACCGACGCCTACCGCTACCAGCTCACTCAGATGGCTTATACGCTGGGATTCGCGCATTTTCACCATCTTCCCGCAGCGCCCGGCGCGTTCCGTCCGGCGTTCGAGGAGATCATCCGGAAAATGCAGCTTCCGGAGGTGTGGGCGTATTGGCGCGAGACCAGCCGGGGAAGCCGCCGCAACAATCCGGACCTCACGGAATTGCGCGAGGGCTGGCGTGATCCGGTCGTGAAAGAAAACATCATGTACAGCGGCCCGTTCTTCGCGATGCTCGGCATGCACAGCATGCTGTTCGACAGCGACCACTACGACCGGGCCGGGGCGCTTTCCTTTCGCTGGGACCCGCTGTTCCAGGGACTCGGCACCGAGATCTACGAGTACTCGCTCAGCTCGCTCGCCGACAACCTGTACTGGCAGATGGCCGAACAGGGCTGGTACGGCATCGTCTGCGAACCCAACTGCCTGTTCCTCGTCTGCAACCAGTTCCCGATCCTCGGCTTCCGCTTCCTCGACCTGCGCAAAGGCACGTCGGTCGCCGACGAGGTCACCCAGGCCTACCAGGCGGCGTGGGACCAACGGGGCATCCTCAACGAGTACGGCGAGTACTGGCGGCTCTAGCTGGGCGAGCAGAACCGTCCGGAAATGCCCTTGGAAGGCGGCGGCAACGCCTGGACGGCGCTGAACCTGAACGCCTGGAACCGCGACCTGGTGCACCGGCTCTACCCGGACCAGATCCGCGACGAAATCCGGCGCACCCCGGACGGCCTGGTCACCCTCGCCGAGCCGACCGCGGCCCTGGAAGCCCGCAAAGCCCGCCACGCCGGCCGGAAACCCGAATTCACCCGCGACCTGGATTTCGCCTGGCGCGCCCCGGCTTTCGGCTACGTCGCGGCTTGCACGGCCGAGGTCGGCGACCACGAGAACCTGCGCGGGCTCCTCGGCTACGCCGACGCTTACCTGAATCCGACGTGGGAGAACGGCGGCCTGTTCTACCCGCGCGAGGACCGGTCGTTCGACGAGAACGGCAACATGATCTTCATGGACCGGCTGACCGGGAACGCGATGCTCGGCTACGCCAGGCTGAACGTCACCGACGGGCTGTGGAACATGTACCGCCATCCGTGGACCGCGGACCATTTCCGCGAGCCGGGCGTGCTCGGGATCGACGGACGGGCCGAGTTCCTCCGTGCCTGGTACGACCGGGAAAAGTCGTTGCTGGCGCTGACGTTGCGGCCGGTGGCCGGGAAGCGGACCGACGTGACGCTGCGGATCGGCAACGTCCGCCGGCCCTGGAAGCTGTTCCGCGACGAGGTGCTCGCCGCCGATTCCGCCGGTCTGGAATCACCCGGCCCGCGCACCCGGACCGAGGCGACCGACCTCGTCGTCAGCCTTCCGCTGCCGGTCCGGACAAATCTGACGCTCTGTTTCGAATAGGAGAAAATCGTGAAACTGGCCAATGTGGACGGCCGGGCCGTCCTGGTGACCGCCGAGGACAAGGG
This sequence comes from Amycolatopsis sp. NPDC114484, assembly GCF_055633755.1. Classification (NCBI taxonomy): domain Bacteria; kingdom Bacillati; phylum Actinomycetota; class Actinomycetes; order Pseudonocardiales; family Pseudonocardiaceae; genus Amycolatopsis; species Amycolatopsis sp. NPDC114484. The sequence goes on from NZ_JBVKDQ010000003.1 coordinate 114,009, forward strand.
AATCGACGTCGCCAAGGCGTCGGGCGGCCTCTTCGGACTCGGCTCCCTCTACCAGAACTGGGCCGAATTCCAGGCCTGGGCGAAGAAGCTCACGGCCGAACCCGACGTCGTCTTCACCCGCGCCGAGCTGGGTCCGCCCTCCCCCGCCCCGCGGCAGATCGTCGCGATCGGACTCAACTACGACGCCCACGCCGCCGAGTCCGGTTTCGCCGCGCCGGACGGTCTTCCCCCGGTGTTCACCAAATTCGTTTCCTCGCTGACCGGCCCCGACGCCGAAGTCGTGCTGCCGCCGGGCGGCAACGTCGACTGGGAGGTGGAACTGGTCGCGGTCGTCGGCCGGACCGCTACTCGGGTCGAGGAATCCGAGGCGTGGGAGCACATTGCCGGGGTGACGATCGGGCAGGACCTCTCCGAGCGCGTCTCGCAATTGGCTGGCCCGGCCCCGCAATTCAGCCTGGGCAAGTCTTTTCCGAATTTCGCGCCGGTCGGACCTTGGCTGGTCACGCCGGACGAGCTGCCGGATCGCGACGATTTGGCGCTGTCGTGCGCGGTCGACGGCGAGACCGTGCAAGACGGCCGCACTCGCGAGCTGATCTTCCCGGTCGCCCGGCTGATCTCCGCGCTGTCGCGGACGATCACCCTGTACCCGGGCGATCTCGTCTTCACCGGAACCCCGGCCGGAGTAGGCCTCGGCCGTACCCCGCAACGGTTCCTGCGGCCCGGGGAAGAACTGGTCAGCCGGATCGAAGGCCTCGGCGAAATGCGGCAGACCTTCGTCGCGGCGCGGGAGGACTGACATGGGAATGCACCGGCTGACCCGCGTCACGATGGGTGTCCCCAACGTCGCGGAAACCATCGCCTACTACGCCGAATTCGGGCTCACGCACGTCGGCGACGGGTCCTTCACCACCCTCGAAGGCGGCGAACAGCTTCGCGTCCGGCACGCGCCTTACCGGCAGCTGCTCGAACTAGGCGTCGGGGTCGACGACGCCGACGACATCGCACGAACCGCCGCCCGCCTGAACCGGCTCGGCGTGGTCAGCACCGAGACCGGGACCGCCGTCGCCGCGGTCGAGCCAGTCTCCGGATTCACTGTGCGGGTCGAGATTTCGCCGCGGATCACGCAGCAGCCCGTTTTGGCCACGCCGTACAACGGACCCGGCCGCATCGAGCGCTCCGGCCGCGCGCCCGGCGTGCTGCGCGACAGCCCGATCCGGCCGAAGAAACTCGGCCATTGCGTGGTGGGCACCACCGATCTCGACGCCACCATGCGCTTCTTCACCGAGGCGCTCGGCTTCAAGGTCAGCGACTACATCGGGAACAAAGGCGCTTTCATGCGCTGCTCAGTCGATCACCACAATGTACTGGCGCTCGCGGCGCCGGTGAACTTCCTGCACCACACGTCCTGGCAGGTCGACGACATCGACGACGTCGGCCGCGGCGCCGCGGCGATGCTCACGGGGCGCCCCGAGCGGCACGTCTGGGGACTCGGCCGGCATCACGCGGGTTCCAATTTCTTCTGGTATCTCAAAGACCCGGCGGGGAACTTCAGCGAGTACTACGCCGATATGGACTGCATCCCCGAGGACGAGATCTGGACGCCGGAGGTCTTCGAAGGCGCCCAAGGACTGTTCAGCTGGGGACCGCCCCCGCCGCCGTCGTTCCTCGAACCGGACGACCTCGGCGCCCTCATGACCGGACAGCACTCCCCCAAGTAATCACCGAAAAAGGAGAGAAATCATGACCGCAGACCTGTACGTTCCGCAGATCCCGGACAACCTGAACATCCGGTTCGTCGAAAACCGCATTGTCGTCAACCGCCCGGCGCAAGAGGTGTACGACTGGGCGACCACCTGGTCGAACCTGCCGAAGTGGCTGCCGATGGCGTCGGGGACCGAAGTGCGGCGCGGCACGGCGGACGTCCCCGCGGAACTCGGCGACGTGCTGCTCGAAAACATCGTCCCGGAGCTGAACGAAAAGCCGAAGCTGTACACCGTCGTCGCGCGGGTCCCCGGAAAGCTCTGGACCGTGGTCGGCCGCGACGTGCTCGACGACGGCACCCTGGCCCCGGCGATGCACGCGATCGCCACCTTCACCACCTTCGACCTCGGCGACGGGACCACCCTGTTCTGCCGCCTGTTCGAGCGGCTGGTCCCGCCCACCGAACCGGCCGGCCCGCACCCGGTCGAGGACTCGGCGCGCATCCAGCCCGGGCTGGAACTGCTGAAGGCGCACATCGAGGGCACCGCCGCGTAGTTCCGCGGTTGACCTCCACCAAGGTCGAGGGAACAAGATCTCGGTGGAGGTCTGAACCACACCGCGGAGGAGACTGCTGATGATCTTGGTGACGGGTGCGACCGGAAACATCGGGCGCGCGCTGGCCGGACGACTCGCCGAGGCCGGTGCCGAGGTCCGCGCACTGACCCGGTCCCCCAGCCGGGCAACGGTTCCGCACGGAGCCGAAGTCGCGGAAGGCGATCTCACCGATCCGGAATCGCTCCGACCGGCGCTGAGCGGCGTAGAAGCGATCTTCCCGCTGAAGCCCGGAACCACCGACATCAGCCAGGTCCTGAAGGCGGCGGCCGAAGCCGGCGTGGCGCGAGTCGTGACAGTGTCGTCACTGCTCGCGCAAACCCACCCCGGCTCGTTCATCGGCCGGAATCTGCGCCGCAGCGAACAGGCCGTGCGGGACAGCGGCCTCGAGTGGACCCTCCTGCGGCCTTGGGAATTCTCCTCGAATCTGCTGCATTGGGCCCCCGCGATCCGCTCGGACGGCGTCGTGCGAGCGCCTCGCTCGGGCCTGCCGTCGCCCGCCATCGATCCGCGGGACATCGCGTCGGTAGCGGCCCACGCGCTGCCGGAGGACGGCCACTGCGGAAAGACCTACCCGCTCACCGGTCCTGCGGCCTTGACGCCGCAGGAAAAGATCGCGGCGATCAGCGCGGCGCTGGGCCGTCCGCTGGTTTTCGAGGAGGACGCCAGCCTGGCGACCCGGGGAATTCCCCGACGAGGTCGCCGCCGCCGCAGCGTTCCCCGGGGTGTGCGCGGCGGCCAGCCCCGGCGCACTGTCCACAGTGGAAGAAGTCACCGGCGCTCCGGCGACGACCGTGCGGCAATGGGCGGTCGAGCACGCCGAGTCTTTCCGCTGACCGGCCGCTGGCACTGCGTCGCCCGGCTCAATCCGACGACGCAGTGCCAGCCGTTCGCTACCGCGAGACGGTGATCGTCGGGCCGTCCAAAGTCTCGTACGAGTAATTGTCCCCGACGAACTGGTGCTGAATCACATACTGCCCGAGCTGCGCGTTGGCGAGAACCCCGATGGAGAAGGTGAAGGTTTTGCTGCCGTTGATCGGAACGTCGCCCACGTCGTAGCGAATGGTGTTTCCGGCCTCGTAGCACAGCGCGCAGGTGCTGACGTCGAGGAGTTGATTGATCGCGCCGTTCGCCACGTCCAGTCCCAGCTTTCCGCCTTTCAGCGGATCCGCGTCGGCGTTCGACAAGGTCACCGAGAAGGTCAGGGCCGCTCCAGGCGCGACAGTGGTCGGCGTGATGCTCACTGTGCTCGACGGTGCCGGGTCCGCGCTGGCGGACGTGCTCATCACCAACAGGCCGAGAGCACACAACGCCGCGACAATAGCTTTTCTCATGACAGCTGATCACCCAATCCATGCTTTGGCACAACACGGGAAAAAGGGATAGGCCCGCCTCGGCCCGCCGAGCGCTCGCACGACCATTCGGAGCACGACTGCTCATTCTTTCGGCCGCACTGTATTTCGTCGCCTTCAAGCCGGATTGGCCACGGGCGGGGAATGCGACCTCCTTCTGGGCCAGACCCCCGACAGGTCGACGTTAGCCCGGAAATGATAGCGGGAATCCGGCCCGTCGCGCGAGAACTGTTCGCCGATGACCGCTATCGTCGAAGACGGGCCGCCCATTACCGGGGGTCGGCCGACGGGGGTCGACGCATGTATCTCAGCCCGCAGACTGTCGCTTTGCCCGGCCAGGTCTGGGGTCTGGCGGCACCCGGCCCGGACGGCCCGCTGGTCGCGACCACGTACGACGGCGGCGACCTGTCCCGCACAGTGCTTGTCGCACTCGATTCCTCGGGTGCGGTGCTTTGGGACTACCGCGCTGACGGCCACCCGTATCCGCCACTGGTCAGCGTCAGTGAGACGGTGTGGATCGCCCGCCGGGACGCAGGCTGCTACGTCCTGACCGAACTCGGCCTCACCGGCTCGGTCCTCCGCTCAGTGACGCTCGAACACGAACCGCACGAGCATCTCGGCGCGTTCGTCCTGATGCCGGACGGCTTCTGCGCGTCGTGGCTTCCCGCCGACAGATTCCACATCGTGCCGCCTGGCCGCACCCCGCGAGTAGCCCGCCACGACGAGCGCGGCCGGACAGTCTGGTCCACCGCCATCCCGCTCGACTCGCTGAAACCGGAGGACACCGACTCTCCCGAGCACCGCCCGGGGCCACCGCGAGAGCCCCGAACGCTCACCGCGGCGCACTGGCAGCCACTGCTCGTCTCCGCCGACCGCATCGCGGCCGGCTTCGCGGACGACGGCAGCGGGATCGGCGTGACACTCTTCCTCGACACCGCACACGGCAGCGTGATCTCCCAAACCCGGCCCGGCCCGCGCGGACGGTGCGCCATCGCGGCACCCGGCGAATTCCTGATCGGCGAACAGGGCTACAGCTTCTTCCGCACCACCCGGTACGACCGCACCGGAATGGCGACGCGAAGGTGGTCCAGCCACGGTTTACCGCTGATCGATCGACACGGCGGCATTCGCGGTCCCGAATCCGAAAACATCTGCGGTTCACTCTTGCGATTCCGCGGCCTGGCCGAAAACGGCACCCTGCTCGACGGGCCGGTGGTGCGCGGTTACCACACCACGTACCCGGCGCTGGACCGCAAAGGCACGGCAGTGTTCTGGCGCGAAGGCCGCCTGCTCACCGTCGACGCGGACTTTCACCTGCGCAAGCTCTTCCTCAGCGAAGACGACCGCGGGGCGCTGGGCCGGATCCTGCTGCTCGCGGACGGACTGGTCGTCTTCAGCCTGGGCAGCGAACTGCTGTTCTTCCGCGACACCGGCCTCGACCCCCTGGACGACGGGCCGTGGCCGTGCGACGGCGGCAATCTCAACGGCAACCCGGTGAGATACCAGTAGCGCTCAGCTGGAACGGCTGTCCGGCCTCGCCACTCAGCCGGAACGACTCTCTCTCCCCACACACACTCAACCGGAACCGCTCTCCAACCCCTCCACACCGAGCAAGCGCAGCCCTTCCTCCAACTCCGCCAATGCCGCCCCGTCAAGGAAGTGCTCTCGAACCGCGCGCGCATGAACGGGCAGCGCGGACTCATACGTGCGCAAACCCTCCTCAGCAAGGGAAATCCGCATCAACCTCCCGCGCCCCGCAGCCGCGCGGTCGACCAGGCCTCGCCGGTGCATGCGGGCGAGCTGGTGCGAAAGCCGGGTCGCGGTCCAGCCCGTCAGTTCGCCGAGCAGTTTCTGGCTCAGCTGCCCGTCCTGAGCCTCGTGCAGCCGCGCCAGGATCTGGAAATCCGCGCCGGACAACCCCGTCGCGGCGAACAGATCCCGCTCGACCGCCGCGACCACCGTGCCGCTGAACTGCACGAACGAACGCCACACCAGCGTCTCTCGCGAGGCGAGCGGATCCGGGTCGCGGTTCATGATCTCCCTTACGTCGTCGCTTGCGGTAGTATCGGACCTCTGACTTGATACGTCAAGTTGACACATCAGGAGGAACATGATGCGAACAGTGGCGGTGCTCGGCACGGGCGACGCGGGTTCCGCGATGGCGCAGCGGCTCCGGGAGCACGGTTTCGCAGTCCGCGCGTGGAACCGGACCGGATCCCGCGCCCGGCCGTTGGCGGCGAACGGCGTGGCGGTCTTCCCCACCGCAGCGGAGGCGGTGCGCACCGCCGAGGTCGTGCTCGTCACGGTCTTCGACACGGCAGCGGTGCTGGAGGTACTGAGCCAGATCGCCCCGGCCCTCGGCTCCGAAGCGGTCGTACTGCAGAGCGCGACCGTCGGCGCGGACATCGGCGGGATCGCCGAAACCGCGGAACGGCTCGGCGTGAGCCTGCTCGACGCGCCGTTCCTCGGCAATCCTCAGCGAGGCGGACTCACGATCATGGTCGCGGGAGCCGCCGAACCCAAGCGGCTGGCGAGCCCGGTTCTCGAGGCGCTCGCGTCCACTGTGGTCGATGTCGCGGACCGGCCGGGCGGTGCGAGTCTGCTGAAACTGGCCTGCAACGCCTGGCTTTTCGGCTTGAACGCGATGGCCGCACAGGCCGCTGTGCTGACCGAATCGTTCGGGCTGGACTTCCGGCTCTTCCTCGACGCTGTCGCCGGCTCGAAAGCTGACAGCCCGTACCTGCGATATCGCGCGGCCCAGCTGACCGGCGAAACCGACCAGGTGCTGAGCCCGGTCCGCGCGGCGGTCAAGGACCTCGCGCACCTCCGCGCCGCCGCGTCGTCGGCCGGAGTACCGGATCTGCTGCTGGACCGGCTCGCGCGGCTCTACACCCAGGCCGCGGACAACGGCCTCGGCGACCACGACCTGGCCGCGGTCCGCGCCGTCCTCGGAAAGCAGGCGGCATGACGAGCCTCTCCGGAGTGCACCACCTGAAGTTTCCGGTGAGCGACCTGGACCGCAGCCTGGGCTGGTGGGAACGCGCGTTCGGCGCGGCACGGCAGCCGCGGTGGGACCATCGCACGCCGGACGGGACGCTGTTCGGATACATCATCGCCGTCCAGGGAATAGCAGAGCCGATCGAACTCAGGCTCGCGCCCGGAACGGCCTCCGCGATGTCCGGCTTCGATCCGGTGACCTTCGCGGTGACCGACCTGTCCGCTGTGCGGGCATGGGTCAGCCGGTTCGACGCGGCGGGCGTGCCGAACTCCGGCGTGTTGCGCGGGTTGCTCGGCTGGCTGGTCGTGGTGCACGATCCGGACGGCGCGTCGATCCGGCTGTACAGCGAGCAAACCCATGACTGGGACGCCGAACGCGCGGACCTCGAATCTCCCTGGATCGCACCGCCGGCCCGCGACCGGCCCTGAACCGGCCAGTCACCGCACCGCGACGTAGTCTCCGCCGCCCCGGGCCGCGGCGGGATCGGCGTGCGTTGACGCGCTGGTCAGGAAACGCCCCCGCACGACGCGGACCCAGGAGCCGTCGAGCGGAAAGACGAGCACGACCTTCGCCCCGTCAGTTCCGCGCAGCATCGAGCCATCTCTCAGGTCGCCGAGAAATTCGATGATGTCGCGCTCGATTTCCTCGGCGAATTCGCGCTGGCTTTCGCGAGAGATGTCGTACAGATCGGTATCGATGTCGTAGGTGACCCGCTTGCCGGTCGCCGGATCACGGGCCTCGAACTCCACCCCGAGCCAGCGCCGCGGGTCAACGATCACCGTGGCCTGCCACGTCAACCCGCTGAGTTGCCATCTCACCGAGGCGTCGTCGGCGACCACCGTCCAGGCGGTGGTCGCTTCCAGCCCGCGAAGGAAGGCAAGGAGGCCGGTCATGCGGCCGATTCTAGGCCGCGGGCCACCCGCCTCAGCGGACGGTGAACGGCAAAATCGAGTACGAATGCTGACAGTCCAGCGCCACCCAGTAGTCCCCGTTTCCCGCCGGAGTGACGTCCGGCCGCACACTCGCCTGCGCGGTGCCGACGTAGGTGGGCGGGTTCGTCGGGAACCCGGTGAGCACGTTCGACCACAACTGGCGCACCGGACCGTCGTCCTTGCTGCATTGCCAGCTCATCGTCACCGGATCGCCGGGTGCGCCCGAGTTCGGATCGAGAGTCAGCCGCGAAGTCCTCGGCGCCGCGGCCGAAGCGGGTGCCACCGCGCCGATCCCGGCCAGCCCCAGCACGCCAAGCAAGACAATTGTCCGACGAATCATGACCCCTCCCCAGGTTCGAACTCCTTACGATAGAACCACGCGCTTCGCTCTGTCCAGGCAGATCCGCGACCAGACGCCGCCCAGCGCGGTTAGAGGGCGGCGTCTGGCGCATCGCGAAACCGGCGGTTCCGTGCCGCGGGTCCGGCGGGTGGCACCGGTTCGCGAAGTGCGGGTCAGGCCCCGGGAATCCGGGGCAGCAGCAGCTGCGGTCGCTGATTTTCGGTGCTGTGCAAGGTAGTCCGGCCGCGGTATTCCGCCCGGTCGCGATCGCCGGGAAGTTCGTGCCAGTACGCACCGCTGCCCCGGACTTCACGGCCGTAGGTCAACTCGTGCGGGCCGGGCAGATGGTGCTCGTAGTCCTGGCCGCGCACGGACACCCCGAGCGCATACCCGGCCGGCATCACGATCGACAACGGCCAGATCTCCACATCGGCCTCGTGACGGCGACGTCGAGGACCAGCGACTCGATCCGTCCCCACCGCCGGTAGATCGTCACCTCGTGCACACCCGACCGCTCGGACTCTTCCCGCACCGACGGCTGGTCGCGTCCCTCGGCGAACAGCTCGCGCACGGCGTTGTGCACCGCCGCGCGGGTGCGAGCGGTCCGGCCTCCAGGACGGGTGTCTGCCATACGACCAGGCTAGCGTTCGTATCTCAGGCAGCTGCTGTGTCGTGCTCGGACAGGGGCAAGGGACCGCTTCGGAACATCAGCGCGGCCAGCACCGCGCTGCTGAGGAAAACCGCCGCCGCGATCCAGAAGACCAGGTGGTACCCGGCGAAGGTCGCTGCGGCGACGGTCTCCGGGAGTGTCGCGGTCGCCGGGTGCGCGGCGAGGTATCCGGCGACCGCGGACGTCGTGAGCGAACTGAACACCGCGGTGCCGATGGAGCCGCCGATCTGCTGGGCGGTCGTCACCAGCGCGGACGCCACCCCGGCATCACTGGGCTGGACACCGCTGGTCGCGGCGTTCTGCACCGAGCCGAAGATGCACCCGAATCCCAAGCCGGTGACGAGCAGGGCAGGCAAGATGTTCGCCGCGTAGCTCGAATCGGCGCCGATTCCGGTGAGGACGACCATGCCGGCCGCGGCGAGGAGACATCCCAGGGTGACGATCGGTCGAGGCCCCCGGCGAGGCAGGAGCACCGCGCCGGAGAACACGGCACCCGCCATGACCAGGCCGATCATCGGAAGGAACGCCACGCCGGTCTGCACCGGACTGAACCCCAGTGTGTTCGCGAGGTAGAAGGTGAGGAACAGGAACACCGCGAACATCCCGGTCCCGCTGATCCCCAGGGTCAGATACGCCGCTCCCCGGACCCGGTCCAGGAGCACCCGCAGCGGCAGCAGCGGATGGGCGGTGCGGCGTTCGACGACCACGAAGGCGGCGATGAGCGCGACGCCCGCGAGCACCGGCCCGAGCGTCCGGATGTCGTGCCAGCCGTTCCGTTCCGCGGTGCCGAGGCCGAAGACGATCCCGATCAGGCCGAGCACGACGGCGGCCGTGCCCGCGACGTCGAGCCGGACCCGCTGCGGCCGATCGCCGTCGTGCAGGAGAACCAGCCCGCCGACGAACGCGACCGCCGCGATGATCAGGTTGACGTAGAGGCACCACCGCCACGACAGGCCCTGCGTGAGGACTCCGCCGAGCAGCAATCCCACCGCTCCGCCCGCGCCGGAGATCGCGCCGAAGATCCCGAACGCGCGGCCGCGTTCCTTCGCGTCGTCGGCGAAAGTGATGGACAGCAACGACAACGCGGCCGGCGCGAGCATCGCGGCGAACGCGCCCTGGCCGATTCGCGCGGCCAGCAGGGTCGCGAAGTTCCCGGCCGCGCCGCCGACCGCGGAGGCGAGTGCGAATCCGCCGACGCCGACGAGGAACAGCCGCTTCCGTCCAAAGTAGTCAGAGAGCCGGCCGCCGAGGAGCAGGAGGCTGCCGAAGGCGAGCGCGTAGCCGGTCAGCACCCATTGCCGGTAGTCGGCGGGGAATCCGAGGTCGTGCTGCGCGCTCGGGAGGGCGATGTTGACGATGGTGGAGTCGAGGATGTCCATCAGCTGGGCGAGGCTCAGCACGACGAGCGCCAGCCAGCGATGCTTGTGGTGCACGGCGTTTCCGGGCGCGCTCCGGGGAGCCGGCTGGGTGGTCCCAGCCGGCGAGAGGTCAGAATTCATGAGGTTCTTTCGCTTGAGTGAGGGGCCCGTCAGCCGGGCAGCAGCACGAGCTTTCCGCGCACACGGCCCGATTCGCCGACCCGGTGCGCTTCCGCGACCTCGGTCAGCGGGAACGTCTGCCCGACGGGCAGGGTGAACTTTCCGGCTTCGATCAGCTCGCCGAGCTGAGATATCACATAGAGCGCGTGTCCGCCGTCGCCGCGGCTGAACCGCACGCCGTACTGCTGAGCACCGGCGAAGTCGGTGATGGTGATGACGTGCTCCGGGCCGCCCGCGAGCTGGATCAGCTCGGGGAGGACCCCGCTTCCGGCGACGTCCAGCGCCAGGTCGACCCCGGCGGGCGCGAGCGCGCGGACCCGGTCTGACATACCAGGGCCGTAGGCAACGGGTTCAGCACCGAGCGAGAGCAGAAAGTCATGCGTGGCAGGGCTTCCCGTGCCGATCACGCGGGCACCCCGGGCCACGGCGAGCTGAACCGCCGCACTGCCGACACTGCCGGAAGCCCCGTTGACGAGCACCGTGGTGCCGCCCTCGACGCCGAGCTGGTCGAGCGCACGCGCGGCTGTCTCGGCGGCGGCAGGCAATGCGGCTGCCTCGGCGAAACCGAGCGACGGCGGGATCTGCTCGTAGCAGAACAGGACGGTCAGTTCCGCTTGTGCGCCACCGGAAGCGGAGAATCCGAAGACGCGGTCGCCGATCGCCACATCCGTGACGCCCTCGCCGAGTTCGTCCACGATGCCCGCCGCTTCGTGTCCCATGGTCTGCGGGAGTTCCTGGTCCATCAGGCCCTGGCGGTTCTTCCAGTCGCTCGCGTTGACGCCCGCGGCGCGCACGGAGATCCGGACCTCGCCGGGGCCGGGGTGCGGATCCGGGACGTCCGCGATCTCGAGGACTTCCGGACCGCCGAAGGTGCTGAACCGGACCGATTTCATGACGTACTCCCTTCTCGACCCGAGGCCGAGGATCGAAGAGGCAGGCACGGGAAATCGTGCCCCGCCCACAAGTTCGCGGACAGCTGTTCCGGATAAGACCGCACGATCGGGTCGGCGCCGATCACCCAGGTCGTCCCCGCGCCGTCGAACTCGCCCCACCCGGGACCCTCGCCGCGCGCGAAGGCGGTCCAGGCCGCTCGCATCGCCGCCGAGAGCGCGATGAGTTCGGCATTCGGTTGCGGTCCAAGCAGTTTCTCGACCAGCGGTCCGGTCAGGTTGCCGAACGTCAGCGCGACGTCGGCGCCGTGGCAAGCTCCCAGCACCCCGCCGGATCCGGGCGCTTCGACGACGAACTCGTACAGGAACGAGCGACCGGCGTGGTCCCGCGCGAGGTTTGCCGAGGGCATGCGGAACAGCCAGTCGGAATGGAGGGTTTCGTAGAGCTGTTCGGATGTCGCTTCCGGGAAAGCCGCGCGGTAGCCGTCCGGCGCTAATGCGACGAGTGCGTCCGCCGTCATTTCCTCCGTGACGAGCCCGAGCATCCCGCGTCCAGCAAGCATTTTCCGGAACTCGTCACGGGTGTGCCCGACGATCAACTCGACGTCCCCGGAAGCACCTTCTCGGAGGGCTTGCCAAGGCGTGGCAGGAAGAACGTCGCCGTCGACCACCGGCGAGAACGGCGTCGCCCCGTACGCGAAGGCACCCCAACGATCGGCGTACTCGCGCATATCAAGCGCACCCACTGCCGTGGCAAGAGCGACCGGTGAGATATCACGGAGCCCCTCGACCGTGGCCTCGGCTCCGGCTCCCGCCGCGATCGCGGCCATGACGTCCGCCGCCAATTCCGGCGAGACAAAGGTTCCCGGCACACTCTGCGCGATCGCCCGGTGGAACAACCCAACCGCCCGCGGCATCGCGAGCAGCGCGGCGACCGCGCCCCCGCCCGCGGAATGGCCGAACACCGTGACCTGACCCGGGTCGCCGCCGAACGCGGCCGCGTTGTCCCGGACCCACTCGAGCGCCGCGACCTGGTCCAGCAGCCCGCGATTCGCGGGAGCCCCGGCGATCTGCCCGAACCCCTCGACCCCGACGCGGTAGTTGAACGTCACCACCACGACGCCGCCCTCCTCGGCGAGGACTGCCCCGTCGTACACGGCCTCGGCCGAGCTGCCGGCGAGGTAGCCGCCGCCGTAGACCCACACCATCACCGGACGGCTGCCGAACAGGTCGGTGGTCCAGACATTCACGGTGAGGCAGCCGCGCCCGTCGTCGGCCGGACTCAGCGGCGGCGCCACGGCAGACGAAGGCACTTCCGCCTGGGCCGGGATCGGGCCGAATGTCTCGGCGTCGAGGACGTCCTCCCACGCACGAGGCGGCTGGGGCGCAGCGAAGCGCAGGTCGCCCACCGGCGGAGCGGCGAACGGGATGCCGCGAAAGACCGCGAGAGCACCGTCGGTCGTGCCGCGGACCCGGCCGTGGGAGGTCTTCGCCACGGGCCGCCGGGCCGGGGTCGGGGTGCCCGCCGATCCGGCTGGCCGCTGGTCTGTCAGGTTGTCCACGAACACTGTTCTATCAACGAACGGTGTTCCTGTCAACGCGCACGAAACCGCCTCCCGGGTGGAGAGGACGCGATTTCCAGCGGGCGGACCGCTGGGAAAAGGGGGTCTGAACTGGTCTTTTATCCGCTGCTGAGCATCTGCCAGCGGATGGGGCAGAACCGGGGTCGCCGCCCGCGGCTGATCACCGACGGGCGCGCGAAGTGGTCGAGCATCCGGACGAGGGAACTCCTCACCACCGGCCAGCTTCGCGCCAACGGCCGGGCCGCTCGCCTACCGACGCGCCAGACCGTCGATCATCAAAGCCACAGAGAAGTCGAACCGGTCATGCCCCTCACCGGCGGTAAGTTCGACAGCATGGCTTGCGGTGCAAGGAAATTCCTCCGCAGGCAACGAAGCGAGCCGACGCCGCATCTCTTCCCGCCCGACGACCCACACGGCGTCCTGCTCCTCGACCCGCCGCCGCACGATCGACGCCTCCAGGCAGTAAGCGGCCACGTAGAGCAGCAGCGCGTCAACACCCCAAGCGGCGGCCTGCGCAGTGACGCCGCCGTTCAGCAGGATCGCCAGCATCCCCTCGTTGAGCCGCGCGGTGTCGAGGTCGGTGGGGGCCACCGCGAAGGCCGCGCCGGAGATTCCCGGGTAGGCCAGGTACAGGTCGCGCAGCTGGGCGCACACGTCGCGGATCTGCTCGCGCCAGTTCGCGGCATCCGGCTTCGGCAGGACGATTTTCGCGCTCAGCCGCGCGATGAGCAGCTCGTCGAGATCGGTTTTGTTGACCACGTGCGCGTAGAGCGAAGCGGGACCCGTGTTCAGCGCGTCGGCCACGCGGCGCATGGACAGCGCCTCGTACCCCTCGGCGGCGATGATCTCCAACGCGGTGTCGACCACCTGCTCGACCGTGATCGGCACCGTGCGCCGCCGCGGTTTGGGGCTGGTTCCGGAGTTCGGTGACTGGTGCCGGGCCGCGCGGCGTTCTTTCGGATCCACCAGTGCACCTTATCTCGGAGTGTTCGTCCGCCGAACACTGTTCGTCCTGGAGACCCACTCCCCCTGGCCGGGCGGGGCCTGCCCGGAGCGGCCGGTTCGCCAGGCCAGGTAGAGCCCGGTCAGCGCGAGGGCGATCAGAGCAAGGGGCCACTGCATGCCGTCAGCGTTGTGACGGCTCGTGATCCTTTCAAGAAAGACGCAGTTGCGGCCCGAACGCCTAGAAGCGGTACCGAAGCACCCGCGTCCCCTGACGGGACAACACAGTGCTGCACCCCATCAACCGGGTCACCGCACGCAGCGGCTGCGGGAAATCGCGGACCTCCGGAACACGGGTCAGCAGCTGCTCGTCGACCAGGGTCAGACCGGCCTGCCAGCGCTCCGGCTCGTGCGCGTCGTCGAACCCCTGCGCGGCCGTGATCCCGATGGCCTTGATCGTCGGGTGGTACTTCATCGACCAGGCGGCGAACCGGGTATAGCCGTTGAGCGCGAGCTCCCCGGTCTCGAAATGCGCGGTCAGCTGCCGAGCCATCCGCTGGAACGCGTCACCGGGCAGGAACGGCAGCACGCCCTCGGCGACGATCATCGCCGGCCGGTCGCGGGGCAGCGCGTCGAGCCAGCCGGAAGTGGTCAGATCAGCACCCACGCACTGAGATCTCTCCGGAAGGAATTGGGATCGCAGGGCGACGACATCGGGGAAGTCGATGCCGTACCAGTCGACGCCGCCGGGCGGGTCGCAGCGGAGCGCCCGCGAATCGAGGCCGCACCCGAGGTCGAGCACGACCGCGTCGGGGTGGGCGGCGACGAACGCCCGGACCGCTTCGTCGAGTTTCTTGGCACGCAAGGCGGTACCGCAGACGAGGCTGGGTTTGACCTTGAGCCGGGCGAAGTCGTAATCGATCTGCTCGGCGATGCGGGCCGAATGGACGTCGCCGAGGATCGGGCGCGGCGACTGGGAATCCAGGGCCCTGGCGTGGAGGGTGAGCAGCAGGGTCTCCCGGAGCGGGTCCAGGTCAAGACGCAGGCGTGGCACGAGAAGTCCTTACGTTTTCAGGGGATTGCGCGCCGCGAGGTCGCGCAGCCAGGTCAGGGACCGTTGCGCGGCGCGGATGCGTTCGGTGTTCGGCCCGCCCCCGGCGAGTTTCATGCCCTCGTCGGCGATGTCGCCGAAGGCGCCAAGGCTGTCGAGCTTGCGCTGGACGACCTTGTTCCAGGCATCGTCTTCGATGCGGTAGTACGTGGTGCGGTCGCCGGGGACGCGGACCTTGCGGATGAGCCCGATAGTGGTGAGGAAGCGCATGTTCGACGTCAGCGAGGCGCGGCTGGCCTGGATCGTGTCGGCGATCTGGCCCGCGGACTGCTCGGGCGGGTCGCAGATCATCAGCAGGCCGAGGATGCGCCCGGTGATCGGCGGGAGCGCCCATTCCTCGACGCAGAACGTCGCCACCCGCTCGACCCACTGCAGCATCTCGCCCTGCTTGTCCTGATTGGACATCGCGCGCCCTCCTCGGCCAGCTCTTCAGATCCGTCACTCTGTCATGACGGCCCCTGTCACGCGGGAAGGCACCGGGGTGACGCCGGGCTGCGGGGCCTTGCGCAGGTGCTGGTCGAACCAGTCCACGGCCAGCGCCATCGCCTCTTCGAGACCGGGTCCGGTGTAGAGGCCGAGCACGTCATACGGCAGCACCTCAAACCGTTTCGGCTCACCTGCCTTGGCGAACGCGCTCTGCGCCTCCTCCAGCACGTGGTAGGGATCCCAGCCGCCGTTGGCGATCATCAGCAGCGGCGTCGGGGCCAGCCGGTGGATGAGCTGCTCCGGCGCGAAGGTGAGCATATGCTCGGTCGAGTCGAGCGTTTTTTCGTTGCGGTAGGAGGGAAACATCTCCGCGGCGACGTCCGGAGCGTCCTGAACGCTGTCCCCCAGCCTCAAATGCGGGACCCTCGCGCTGGCCTCGCCCTCGTAGCGACGCTGCCAGTCCTCGTCGAGCTGATCGCGCACCGCGCGCACCCCGGCCCAGCCGGCCAGCCGTTCCAGGTATCGCCACCCGTTCCACACGCTGGGGCTCTGCACCACGACACACTTCGCGCGCCGGTCCAGCACCGCCGCCTGCACCGCGACCGATCCGCCGATACTGACCCCCCACAACCCGATCCGTGCCATATCAACCTCCGGCCGCTGCTGCAGGTAGGAGATCGCGCTGCGAAAATCCTCCGCCTGCCGTTCCGGATAGTCCTGGCACCGCGGCTCCCCCTCGCTGCCGCCGACCGTGCGGTAGTCGATCGCCAGCACGGCGAACCCGGCGCGCACGAAGTACGGCGCGAACACAGCCAGCGCCTCCTTGACCATCACCCCGCTGTGCCCCAGCACCAGACCGGGAACCGGGCCCTCGACGTCCGGCAGGTACAAATCCCCGGCGCACGAGGTGCCGAGACTGGTGAACCTCACCTGTTCAAAGCTCATTGCCGTTCTCCCCTTCTTGCCAGTGATTTCAGTCTGGACTGAAATGACTAGCAATGTCAAGCCGTCAATCTGGCCGCCATATACAGCTCATCGGCATATGCTCCGGTCATGAATGACGGTGCTCTGCGCGAGCCGACCTTCCTGGTCCTCACCGCGCTGGCCGCCCAGCCGCAGCACGGCTACGGCGTGCTGCGCGACGTCGAGACGATCTCCGGCGGCCAGGTCACGCTGCGGGCCGGCACGTTGTACGCCGCGCTGGATCGGCTCAGCGCGGAAGGCTGGGTGGAAGTGGATCGCGAGGAAGTCGTGCACAGCAGGCTGCGCCGCTACTACCGCCTGACCGAACCGGGAGCCGCGCGGCTGGCCGCCGAAGTCCAGCGACGGCAACGCCACACCACCGCCGCCGAACGGCGGCTTCAGCTCCGCAGCGCGGAAAGACTGGCATGACCGGCCTCGAGCGGCGCTACCGGCGGCTGCTGGCTTTGTACCCGCGCGCACATCGGGCCGTACACGGCGAAGAAATGCTGGGCGTGTTGCTCGACTGTGCCGGAAACCGAAGCAAGCCAGGGATAACGGAGACGCTGGACCTCACGCGGGGAGCAGTCCAAGTGCACTGGCGGCACACCCTGAGCGGCCACGACCGCCGGGACACCCTGGCGATAGTCAGCCTGCTGGCACCGGTGGTCCTGCTGACCGCAGCCGCTTCGACAGTGCGCGAGATCCGCAGTGTGGTCCGGCCGGACGGTTGGCCAGCGAGGGTGTAGGCGGGAGCGCTCTCTGACATTCCAGTGTGGACGGTTTGGCGGGCCGCAGCTGTGCTCGGCGTGTGCGGTATGCGACGGGCGTCAGTGGCCTCGCCTGGTTGGCCACCGCCGGTTTGCTTACTGCCACCATTCTCGATCCCACCCGGCATTGGTCAATGGACGTGACCGCGGGCTGGGTACTGCTCAGCGTTTTCGCGGCAGCTGCGATGACCACGTCTTCGGGCCCACTCCACGGTTTGACCCTGCTGGGCCGACGGTGCCTGACCATCCTCACTGGCACTGTCGCAATGTTGCTCGCCCTCACGACGACAGCTCGGGGCATGCACCTTCCCCTTGCCCAGCTCGTGCAGCTGATGGTGCTCGCGGTCGGCGTCTTCGCCGCTTGCCGCGTTAGCACGCGAAGCGGCCGTCGTGCAGCGTTGATCCTTCTCGCGCCGCTGATCGCGGTGCCGGTCGTCGCGCGCGTGCTCGGACAGCTCGATGCCTACACAGTTCTGCCGGTCGCCATTTACGCCGTACCGATAGCCATCACGTTGGGATGCGCCGTTCTGCTCCATCGTTTTGACCGGCATCCGCGCACGAACCGAAACTGAGCAGACCTTCACTTGGCGCGGCGGTCTCGCCTGTCCGGAACGCTACGGATTCCTCGAATGAGACACCCGCACCCTTTGTCACCATCAATTCCTCATCGGCGGACACTTCGGAATCCCTCATCCGCGAACAAGAGACTGCCCTTGCAGTCACCAAAAACGGCCCGACAGAGAAGACCAAAGCTGCTCAGAAGATCGCGAGCGGATTGACTGGCACCCCCGTCAACCCGAGGATCCGCGGCGGTGCAGCGACAAAGAGAAAGCTGTACCGGCCGAGCTCGGCACACACCGTGGCGAGTTCGTCGGCGTCCACGGCGTCGATCAGCGGCATGCCCAACCTCGGGAGGGCCACCCCGTGCATCGCGAACGGTCGCGAAGGCGGGTAAGCGTCCGAGAGGTCTCCGGCATACAGCGACACACCACGGTCGTGCATCCACCACACCGCGTCGAGGCTCATACCGGGCATCGGGTTTCCGCGGTAGCGAGTCCGCACCCAGCCGAACCGCGCGACCAGTGCGTCGCCGGGTTCGACGTGGACTCCGAAGCGTTCCTCCGCGGCATCGAGGTCCCGCCCGGTGATCGCGCGATCGGCGGGCACCGGGCCGTCGGCACCGAGATCCAGCAGGACTCCCCTGGTCACAATCCCTTCGGCGAACGCCGAGGTCGACCCGTGCACGACGCCGCCCATCGTGACGCTCTCGTTCGCCGAGCGGCCCGGGTACACCTGTCCGTCCTGCGGGATGTGCGCCAGCGCGTCCAGGTGCGTGGACAGGGTGTGGTGATTCGTCACCGTCATGACGTCCGCGTGCGCGAGCGCGGGGCTTCCGGTGTACAGCATGAGCTGCTGCACCGGCGACTCTTCGGCGGTCCGAGGCGGGAAGGGACCGCTCAGCACTGGTGCGGGCCGGATCGGCACCGCGAGGGAGACCGAGCGGCCGGTGCGCGCTTCGCGCCCGCCTCGTTCGCGGACCTGGTCGGTGATCAGGTTCAGGGTGCCGCGTTCGTCGTCGGCGCCCCAGCGACCCCAGTTGCTCGGCAGTTCGTCACGCTCGCTCATGACCTTGATCATACGGAGAATCCGCTGCCGGAAAGGCCGGCGAATCACCGGCCAGAGTCGTGCTTCGCGGCGTAGGACCGGCCCCACGCCGCCATCGCGTTCAGTACCTCCTGCGCATTCTCGCCCAGCTCCGTCAGGCTGTATTCGACCTTCGGCGGCACCTGCGGGTACACCACGCGCCGCAGCAGGCCGTCGGCTTCCAGTTCGCGTAGTTGGCGGGTCAGGACGCGGTCGGTGAGATCTGAGAGCAGGCGCGAGAGTTCGCCGAAGCGGAGCACTCCGTGGTCGGACAGTGCGTGCAGGATGCTCGGCTTCCACGCGCCGCCGAGCACCATCGTCGTGATCTCGGCGGCGCAGGTCGTTCGCCACGCTCGCACGGCCTTCTCCGTTTGCGGACGCATCCGGCCTCCTCACTATCCATTCGGTTAGTACTGGACGGCGAAGTCCGTACTTGTCGGCCAAGGGGGTGTCCGGACAGGATCGTCGCATGGCGTTGACCCGGGTGGAGCCGCGGCGCGGGCTCGTTCTGATTCCTTTGCTGGCTGGCGTGCTCGGCGGAAGTCTCGCCCTTGGCATGGTCAACACCGCGCTGCCGCGGATCGCTTCCGAACTGCAGGTGTCCGCCCCGGCGCGTGCGTGGATCGTCGACGTGTACCCGCTCGCGCTGGCGGTGGCGATGGTCGGGGCGGCGCGCGCGGGCGACCGGTACGGGCGGAAACGCGTGCTGTTGCTTGGGGTGAGCGCGTTGGCTGTGTTTAACGCGGTGGCCGCGGCCGCCACCAGCGCAGCGTTGCTCATTGTGTGCCGGGGGTTGCTCGGAGTCGCCAGCGCGCTGATTCTGGCCGGAGTCGTCGGCACGATCGGATCGCTCTTCTCCGGGCGCGCTCTCGCGTTCGCCAACGGGATGTGGGTCACGACGCTGGGAGCGGGGAACGCGCTCGGGCCGGTCGTCGGCGGGCTGCTGACGGAAGGCCCGGGCTGGCGCTGGGTTTTCCTCGCGCTGGTGCCGCTCGCGGTGCTCACGATCGCGCTGGCGGTGTGGTTGCTGCCCGAATCGGTCGGGCAGGCGGTTGCCGGATGGGAGATCCCGAGCCTGCTGTGGTCGGTGGCGGCGATCGGCGGGATTGTGTACGGGCTGCAGGAAATCACCGTCGCACCGTTGCGCGGATTGTTGTGCACTGCGGCGGGCGTCGTTGCGGGGATTGTGTTCGTACGCCGGCAGCTTCGGCTCCGGGAACCGCTGTTGCAGGTACGGCTGTTTCTGCGGCCGGGGTTCGCGTCGGCGTTCGCGCGGATCGTCGTTTCCGCCGCGACAGCCGCCGCCTGTCTCTATCTCGTCAGCCTCGAACTTCAGCACGCGCAAGGGCGTACTCCCATCGAGGCGGGTTTCGCGCTGGCTCCGCAAGCTGTGGCCACGGCGGTGGGCGGGTTGGTCGCACCGTTCAGCGTGAACTGGCTGCGCAGCCGGACGTCGACGTCCATTGCGTTGGTGATTCAAGCTGCTGGTCTAGCGGCGATTCCGTTGACTCACACGGTGCTTCCGGTTGCGTTGGTCGGATTCGGATACGGCGCGATCGGCACTTTGGCGACCACCGCGCTGTTCGAGGCCGCGACCGCCGAGCACGCCGGAGCGGCCGGGGCGACTCAGGAGGTGGGGTTCGCCATCGGTGCGGGCGGCGGGGTCGCCGTGTTCAGCACGATCGCCAATCTCGGCGGCGGGACGGGGTTCGCCGCGGCGCTGATCGCGGCGGGAGCGGTCACGCTCCTCACCGCGATCCGCTGACCGCCGTTTCCTCCACTGTGGACCCCAAATGCACCCACCTCGTCGGCCCTAGTGTCCGCAGGAACGGGATATCGTGACTCACCACGACAAGGGCCCCGGAGTAGGACTTCAGCGCCTTCGACAGTTGCCGAACACTGGCCAGGTCCAGGTTGTTGGTGGGTTCGTCCAGCAACAGCAGTTGCGGCGCTGGTTCCGCCAGCAGCAACGTCGCGAGCGTCGCCCGGAAACGCTCACCCCCGGAAAGGCTTCCGGCCGCCTGGTCCACCCGGCTGCCACGCAACAGGAACCGCGCGAGTTGAGCGCGGATCTCGTTGTTCGACGCGGACGGAGCTGCCCGGGCCACGTTCTGCGCGGCGGACAGCGCGTCGTCGAGAAGGTCGAGCCGTTGCGGCAGCCAGCGCACCGGCACCGGGACTTTGATTGTCCCGGATCGCGGCTCGATCGCTCCGGTGATCGTTTGCAGCAGCGTGGTTTTGCCGGAACCGTTCGGCCCGACCAACGCGACGCGCTCCGGCCCGCGCAGTGCGAGATTCACCGCGAGACCGTTCCGAAGCTCCACATCGGACAGCGTGAGCACTTCTTTTCCGGACGGCACCGTGGTTTCCGGCAAGTCGATCCGGATCTCGTCGTCGGCGCGGACCGCGTCCTCGGCCTCCTTCAGCCGGTCCTTGGCCTCCGCCACCTTGCCGAGATGCATCGTGCGGTGTTTGCCCGCGGCGATTTCCGCGTCCTCCTGGCGTTTGCGCATCCGGACCTTGGGCTCGCGCTTGTTCTCCCACTGCTTCCGGCCGTACCGAGCCCGCCGGTCCAGCTTCGTCCGCGCCTCGATCAGCTCCCGCTTCTGCCGTTTGAGATCCGACTCCGCGGCACGCATCGTCCGCGAAGCCGCCTCCTGTTCGACGGCCACCGCCGCCTCGTAATCTTCCAGGTTCCCGCCGTAGAAGGTCACCTCCCCGGAACGCAGCTCGCCGATCCGGTCGACGTGCCGCAGCAACTCGCGATCGTGAGATACCAGTACCAGCACGCCTTTCCAGGCCCGGACCGCCTCGCCGACCAGCCGCCGGGCCCGCAGGTCCAGGTTGTTGGTCGGTTCGTCGAGCACGAGCACATCCGGCTGCCGCAGGAACTGCGCGGCGAGACCGAGCAGAATCAGCTCACCGCCGGACAGTTGCCCCGCCCGTGCGTCGAGGGCGACGTGCGCGAGGCCGAGCTGAGCAAGCGTCGCGCGGGTGCGTTCCTCGACGTCCCACTGATCGCCGACGGTCGCGAAATGGCGCTCGTCGGCTTCCCCGCGTTCGAGCGCGGCGAGCGCGGCCCGGACCTCCGCCAGGCCGAGCACCTCGTCGACGCGGCGTTCGGAGGCGAGGATCAGGTTTTGCGGCAGGTAGCCGAGTTCGCCGGACACGCTGATCGAGCCCGCGGCCGGCCGCAGTTCGCCGGAGACCAGCCGCAGCAGGGTGGATTTCCCGGAACCGTTGAGCCCGATGAGCCCGGTGCGGCCCTCGCTGATCGCCAGGGTGAACCGGTCGAAGACGACCTCGCCGTCCGGCCAGGCGAAACTGAGGTCCGAGCACACAATGGACGAAGACATAGGCGTGACTCCTCGTTCGTGATGGACAGGAACGTGGAGACACCGCGGCACGGCACGCGGGTTACGGGACGGGATTCCGACTGCCGTCATCCGAGGCCAGACGCGCGACGGGCGGAAGAACCCGGGTCGCGGTGTCTCTGAACCTCAGAAGATCAATATCCCTCTCCGATGAACGGCAGCAGCTGACCTCAGTTTACCCAACGGCCCGGTCGTGGCGCGAACGAATTAACGCGGCGGGCGCGGCCCAGCGGCGGAACCACGCCCGCCCCGCGGGATCAGTGCTTGCCGGGCGCCGCGCTGCCGGTGTACTCGGCGAGGCCGGAGATGAGGTCCGCGATGTCCGGCACGTTCTCGAACCGGATCCGGTGCACCTCGGCGATCTTCGCGCCGATCTCCGGGTCCGGGTCGTCGGTGATGTCGGACGACATGAACTCGTCCACGAACGGCAGCCCCACCCGGTCCAGTTCGAGGTGCGCCGGGTGGTTCATGTAGTCCGAGTACCCCTCGATGTCCTCGATCACCAGGACCGCGCCGTACTCGTACTTCCCGCCGAAGTCCGGGCCGACGACGCGAGCCTTGACCGCCGGGATCTCGTCGAGCAGTTCGCGCATTTTCGCGAGGACTCGAGCCTTTTCCTCCGGCGTGACCTCGGGCTTGAGCGTGAACCGGATGCTGTGGTAGATCATCGAATTTTCCTTTCAGAGAGCCGCGAACGCGGCGGCGTAGTCGTGGGCGAAATCGGTGAGGTCACGCGCGGGGCGACCGGTGAGATCGGCGACGGAGGTGTGCACCTCGGCGGCCTCGCCGCGGGCGTAATGGGCGTAGTCCTCGACCAGGCCGCCGATCTGCCACGACGGGAGCAGGCCGGTCAGCGCGGCGGCGAACTGGTCGGGGGAGGCGTCGTGGAACGCGATGTCGCGTCCGGTGGCGGCCGAGAGCGCCTCCGCGATCTCAGCGTGGGTCACCGCGCGCGGGCCGGTGAGCGTGCAGGTGCGGCCGGAGTGCCCGGAGCCGACTAGTACGGCAGCGGCGGCGGCTGAGATATCTCTGGTGTCTATGGCGCTGACCGCCGCGTCGCCGATGGGCGCGGCGAAGAATCCTTGCGAGATGGTGGCGGAGAAGTTGAGCAACGCCTGCAGGTAGAGATTGGGGCGGAGGACGGTGTAGTCGAGCCCGATTTTCTCGACGTGGGCCTCGACTTCGGCGTGCCAGCGCAGGAAGCGCACCGGCGAATCGGCGCGGGCAGCGTATTGGGAGAGCAGCACGAGCCGGTTGACGCCGGCGTCGCGCGCCAGGTCGGCGAACTGGATCTGCAGCGCGGCGGCGTCGGGCGCGGACGGGCTGTTGAGGAACACCGCGTCGACCCCCTTCAGCGCGGCGGCGACCGAGACCGGATCCTGCAGATCGGCGACGACGGTCTCGACGCCGTCGATCGGGCGGCCCCGGGTCATGGCGCGGACTGTGCTGCCGCGAGCTTGCAGAGCGGGAATCAGCGCGGAACCGACGGTTCCGGTCGCTCCGGTGACGAGCACGGTGTCCATTGTGGAATTTCCTTTCCTCGGGTGGCCTGTCACCACCTTCGCCTGAACACGCCGGCGCTCGCGTCGGTGACAATCACCTACTTCGCCTACGGCCTGCCTGCCCTAAGGTTCGGATCATGTCCACGACGTCCTCCCTCATCGGCCGGCACGACGAGATCGATCGCCTTCTCGCGCTGGTCCGGGCGGCGGAGCGGGGCGAGGGCGGGGTGCTCGTCCTGCGCGGCGAGCCGGGCATCGGCAAGAGCGCGCTGCTGGACCACCTCGAACAGGCGGCGGAGCGGTTTCAGCGGATCCGCGCGTCCGGGTCGGAGTTCGAGGGCGAGCTGCCGTTCGCGGCGCTGCACCAGCTGTGCGTTCCGGTGCTGGAGCACCTCGACACCCTCTCGCCGCCCTACCGCGACTCCCTCCTGGTCGCCTTCGGGCTGGCCGACGGCGCACCGGACCCGTTCCGCGTCGGTCTCGCCGCGCTCGAACTGCTGGCCACCGCGGCCGCGGAACGTCCGATGCTGTGCGTGCTCGACGACGCGCACTGGCTGGACGCCGCCTCGGCGCGGGCGTTGACGTTCCTGGCCCGGCGCGTCTCGGCCGAGCCGATCGCGATGGTGTTCGCCGCCCGCGACCAGGACCCGGTCCCCGGGCTGGACGAACTGCCCGGGCTGACCGTCCGCGGGCTGAGCGACGCGCACGCACGCGTCTTGCTGGCCGAGGAGAAGACCGTGACGCTGGACGAGCGAGTGCGCGACCGCCTGCTCGCCGAAGCGCGCGGCAACCCGCTGGCCCTGATCGAGCTGCCGAAAGCAGGCGGTTTCGCGCTGCCGACTCCGTCGCCGATCGCGAGCCGGATCGAGCGGAGTTTCCTCGCCAGAATGGCGGAATTGCCGCAGGACGCACGGGAGCTGCTGATCCTCGCGAGCGCCGATCCCACCGGCGATCCGAGCCTCCTGTGGGCAGCCGCGCGACAGCTGGACCTCGACGTGCCCGGCGCGAGCGCCGCAGCTGAAGCGTCCGGGCTGATTCAGTTCGACACCCGGGCCCGCTTCAGTCATCCGCTGGCGCGCTCGGCCGCTTACCGCGCGGCTGAGCCAAAACAGCGGCAGGCCGCGCACCGAGCGCTGGCCGAAGTCACTGATCCGGACACCGCCGGCGACCGTCGAGCTTGGCACCGGGCACAGGCCACCGCCGGACCGGACGAAGAGGTCGCGGCGGAGCTGGAGCGGTCGGCGTCCCGCGCGCAGGCACGTGGTGGTGTCGCAGCCGCTGCCGCGTTCCTCGAGCGTGCCGCCGCGCTGTCGCTCGACCACGATAAGCAGGTCGAACGCACGCTGGCAGCCGCGCGGGCGACGCTCGCGGCGGGCCGGACCGACGCCGCGGCCGACCTGGTGACCAGCATCGACACCTCGACGCTGGCGGTCCCGCAGCACGCTTCGGTCGATCTGTTGCGCGGGCAGATCGCCTTCGTCCAAGGCGCGGACGGGGCTGTTCGCGGACCGGAAATCATCCTGCGAGCCGCGCAGCAGCTCGCGGACAGCGATCCGGAACGGTCGCGCGAGTTCCTGGTGGCGGCGCTGGAGATGGGGCTGGTCGTCGGACGGGCCGCGGGAGTGCTGGACCGGGTGCTCGCCGCCGCGCCGCCGGCCGGGCCGCCGGATCTGCTGACCGCGCTGGTGCGCTTGACCACCGAGGGGCACCGCGCCGGGGTGCCCGCCATCCGGCAGGTCCTCACCGGCGACGACGTGGGCTGGACCCGCACGCCCGCGCTGGCCACCGTGCTCGCGGGCGAGCTGTGGGACCTCGACCTGCACCGGACGATCGTCGACTGGCTGACGCGGACCGGACAGTCGACGGGCTCGCCGATGACCGTCCGGCTCAGTCTCTCGCAAGCAGCGGTGCACGCGGTGCTCACCGGGAACTTCGGACCGGCGATGGCCGCGATCGCCGAGGAAGAAGCCATCGCCGACGCTCTCGGCGATCCGCCGCAGCTCTACCCGCGGCTGCACCTGGCCGCGATGCG
This sequence comes from Amycolatopsis sp. NPDC114484, assembly GCF_055633755.1. Lineage (NCBI taxonomy): Bacteria > Bacillati > Actinomycetota > Actinomycetes > Pseudonocardiales > Pseudonocardiaceae > Amycolatopsis > Amycolatopsis sp. NPDC114484. The sequence goes on from NZ_JBVKDQ010000003.1 coordinate 139,386, forward strand.
CGGGCGCCGGCAGGAAGTGCTCGATCTGTTCGCCGAGGCCACGAGCCGGCGCACCGACCAGCTGACCGCGAATGCTCACTGGGCGACGGCCGTGCTGCACAACGGCCTTGGCGACTATCCGGCCGCTTTCGAAGCAGCCACGCGTGCCGTAGCGAGCGGTGACCTCTTCCTGACCGGCATCGCGCTGCCCGAGCAGATCGAGGCCGCCGTCCGGTGCGGGGAGGACGCCGTCGCCCAGTCAGCGCTGGACGCGCTGGTCGAGCGCACGGAACCCGCTGGCACCCACTTCGCGCTCGGCGTCGCGGCGGGCGCGCGGGCGATCGTCACCGACGCGGAAGACGACTACCTCGCGGCGCTCTCGTATTTGACGGACAGTCCGCTTTCCGTGCAGGCCGCGCGGGCGCACTTGCGGTACGGGGAATGGCTGCGCCGCGCGGGCCGCCGTCGCGACGCGCGCGAACACCTGCGGACCGCACATGCGCAGCTGTCGAAGATCGGGATGGAGGCGTTCACCCGAAGGGCCGCCGATGAGCTGCGCGCTACCGGTGAGGTCGCGCGCAGCCGCTCCTCGCATACCTATGACCGGTTGACCATGCAGGAGATGCACATCGCCCGCGAGGTCGCGGCGGGGGCGACGTCCAAGGAGGTGGCGACGCGGCTGTTCCTCAGCCCTCGGACGGTGGACGCCCACCTTCGTAATATCTTTCGCAAGCTCGGTATCACGTCACGGAGGCAGCTCAGAGATATGCCTGATCTCCGAGACTCGGACTAGGCACGCGGCTGCGCGGGCGAAGCAGCCCGTGCCGCGAGGAGCCCGCCGATTCCCGGGATCAGCGCCAGCAGCCACGCCCGATGACGTCCGCCCATCACCAATACAGCAGCGATCACCGTTGCCGTATAAGCCAAACCGTGCACCGGACCGAGCACCCGCGAGATCTCCGGCTGATGCACGGTAACCACATTTCCCAGCAGCAGCACCAGCGTCGCCAACTCCACCGAGCCAATGATTTCCAGAATCCGCCGCGGGCTCACAATCCGACTCCCGTCGTCGAGCCGGGACGGTAGATCATCAAAACGACGACCGCCGCCCAGAGCAGGTTGAAGATTCCCGTCGGCATTCCCAGGCGAACGGCCACGGGCTGCTCGGACCCGAGTGCGTCAAGGACGCGTTTCTGCCCGGGCAGGACAAGAGCGACCAGAATTCCGGCAGCAGAGACGGTCAGGAGCAGCGAGACGATCAGCCAGGTGTCCCCCAGCACTCCGATCCGCGCACCGGTCGCGATGCCGAAAACCGGCACGAGCACCCCGATCACCGCGTAGACGCGGGTCGTTCGGTGGAGAACTTGCAGTGTCGCAGCCTTTTTCGGGTCTTCGGGAGCGAGCCGGGCGGCGGCCGGGAACATACTCGCGGCGACGGCGACCGGGCCGATGGCGAGAATGGCCGCTAATACATGAACCGACAACAGGAAAGCGTTCACGCGGAGATCCGCTCCCCGGTCACCGTGGTGCGCGGAAGCCGCCCGGCGCGCGATTCCCCGGAAAGGGAGTCGCCCTTGACGGTGACGTCGTAGTCGAGGTTGAGCCGCAGGGGCCGGGTGATGCGTTGCCGCCAAGTGAACCTGTCCCCGGAGGCCGCGAGGTCAGCGAGCGGCGTGGTTTCCCCGCCACCGCTGGCGCCGCCCTGCAACACGCCATCCGCTTCTTCAAAGGTGTAAGTGGCTTCCATGGTTCCGATCGGCGTTTTCATTCGCAGCAACCAGGTACCGACAATGGGGTGCACGTAGTTCCTTTCAGGATTGCGAAGATTTCCAGGTGGTGCCACGGCGTTCGTATTCGAAAAGCTCCTCGACGGCATGCGCGGTGTGCGAACCGAAATCGCGCTCCAGCACGTAAAGAGCCACGTCGAGACCCGACGTGACGCCGCCGCCGCTGATGAGGTCGCCGTCGTCCACGACCCGGGCGCGGACAGCGTTCACTCCGGCGGCGTCGAGCAGGTCGATGCCGAGCACGTGCGTCGTCGCGGTCCGGCCTTCGAGCAGACCGGCCATCGCCAGCGCGAGCGAGCCCCCGCAGATGGTCACGACTGTGCTGTCCGGGTTGTCGAACGCGCGACGCATCAACGGCATCGCGTCGCCCGACGCGAAGCGCGACAACAGGACCGGGATGGTCTCGGCACCTGAGTCCGGGTCGCCGTCGACCGGACCGGCGGCTCCGGGGACGAGGACGTAGCCGGACGCGTCCGGGTCGAACGCTGCGGTCGCGGTCAGGGTGAGCCCGGGGACGCCGGAGCGCACGACGCCGGGGCCGTCCGCGCTCACGAGTTCCACGGAGAGCTTGCCGCCGAGGAAGTCGTTCCCGGCCGACAGCACCTCGAACGGCGCGATCGTGTCGAGCGGGTCGAACCCGTCGAAGAGCACGAACTGGGCGCGGAGCATGCGCGGTTCCTTTCGATGGACGCTTTCGTCCATCGAAAGCCCTCGGCGATGATCTCCACAATGGCTATCTAGACAGCTTTCACCGGTATCTGGCCAACCAGTGGATGCCTTACTCTGCCAGGATGTACACCACTGCGGTGCTCGCGCTCCCGGACACGATCCCCTTCGATCTGGCCACGCCGATCGAGACCTTCGGGCGCGTCCGGCTCCCGGACGGCCGCCCGGGTTACCGGACCGTCGTCGCCGGTCCGGAGCGGTCGATCGAGGCCGGCCCGCTGCGGCTGGCGATCGACGAGGGCCTGGACGCCCTCCAGCGCGCCGACCTCATCGTGGTGCCCGGCCGGGAGAACCCACGGGCGCCCGTACCGCCCGCCGTCCTCGATGCGTTGCGCGCCGCCGCCGACCGCGGCACGCGAATCGCGTCGATCTGCGTCGGGGCATTCACGCTCGCCGAAGCAGGATTGCTCGACGGCCGGGACGCGACAACGCATTGGCTCGCCGCCGACGAATTCGCGCGCAAATACCCGGCCGCCCGATTGAATCCCGACGTGCTTTACACCGACAACGGGAAAATCCTCACCTCCGCGGGTGCCGTGGCCGGAATCGATCTGTGCCTGCACATCGTCCAGAACGATTACGGAACCGCGGTCGCGGCCGATGCCGCGCGCCTCGCCGTCGCGCCATTGCACCGGCCCGGCGGACAGGCGCAGTACATCGTCCGCAACCGCGCCCCCAGCCGCGCGACCGCTCTCGACCAGGTGCTGCCGTGGATCGAGGAAAACGCCTACCGGGACCTCGCGCTCGCGGACATCGCCGACGCGGCCGGGCTCAGCGTGCGCACGTTGAGCAGGCGGTTCAAGGAAGAAACCGGGCAAAGCCCCATGCAATGGGTGGCCGGGGTGCGCCTGCGGCAGGCGCAGGAGCTGCTCGAAACCACCGAGCACACTATCGACCGGATCGCCGCGCAGACCGGGTTCCCCACGACGAGCAACTTCCGTTCCCAGTTCGGCCAGGTCGTCGGCGTGACGCCCGGCGCTTACCGGAAAGTGTTCCGGCCGGGAACAAATCGGTCAGCCCATTAGGCCGACTTATCGAATGCGATGCCGGTCTTCTTGCCGAAAAACGTGAACCTTCTCTAGCTTTTGCCCACAGGAGGGCGAATCCGAGGGGGGTGGCCAGGTGACCGAGCCCCGTCCCGCGCAGCCGGCGGTCGTCGGCCCGCGAGCAGTACCGGAGTCCGGCGGCGGGCCGTGGCGGCGAGGCCTCCGCGCCCTGCTGGGCAATACCCGGGTCCTGGAGTCGGCGGCGATCCTCGCCGCGATCGTGGTGCTGTGCCTGCTCGCGCCGCTGTACGCCAGCCACGTCTCCGGCACCGATCCGTTCGTGGCCGACCCGGTCGGCACCACCGTGCTCGACGACGGGGCCGTGGTGCCGCTGCTGCGACCAGCGCCCCAGGGCGTCGGCGTGCTGCCGATCGGGCCGACCGGACAGGCGCATTTCCTGCTCGGCGCGGACGGGGACGGCCGGGACGTCGCCGCGCGGATCCTGTACGGCGGCCGGAACACCCTGGTGATCGGGGTGCTCGCCGGCCTCGTCTCCTGCGCCGGGGGCCTGGTGGTCGGGCTGATCGCCGGGTACGTCGGCGGTGTCGTCGACGGCGTGCTGTCCAGGATCCTGGACGTGGTGTGGGCGTTTCCGGTCCTGATGCTGGCGATCTCGATCTCCGCGATCAGCTTCGCGTCCGGGATCAGCCTCGGTTTCGTCCGGGTCGGTTCCGGCAGTCTGGCGCTGCCGGTCCTGATTATCGGTGTGGTCTATGTGCCTTATGTCGCGCGGCCGGTGCGCGGCGCGGTGCTGTCCGTGCGCGCCGCGGACTACGTCGGCGCGGCGACGTCCTACGGCGCCGGGCACGGCCGGATCATCCGCCGGGAAATCCTGCCGAACGTGCTGTCCCGCGTGATCGTGCTGTTCCCGCTGATGGTGGCGACGGCGATGCTGCTGGAATCCGGGCTGTCGTTCCTCGGCATCGGCGTGCACCCGCCCGCCGCGAGCTGGGGGACGATCATCGAGGACGGCACGCAATTGCTGCGCAACCGGCCGCTGATGGCGATCGTGCCCGGCGCGCTGCTCGCGATCACCGTGTGCGTGCTGAACATCCTCGGCGACGCGATCCGGGACGCCTTCGATCCGAAGGCCGAACTGCGGATGCGTGCCCGGTGATCGGCTACCTCGTGCGCCGGGTGTTCTCCGCGGCGGGCGTGCTGATCGCGGTGAGCGTCCTGGTGTTCCTGATCTTCTTCAAGACCCCGGGCGTCGACCCGGCGCGGCAGATGGCGGGCAAACAGGCGACCCCGCAGGTGATCGCGCAGATCCGGGCCGACTTCGGTCTCGACAAACCGTTGCCGGAACAGTACTTCTCCATGATGAAGCGCCTGGTCATCGACCGGGACCTGGTGTCCTACACCGATCGCGGCCCGGTGCTCTCCCGCGTGGCCAAGACGATCCCGGTCACGCTGTCCCTGGTCGGCGGGGCCGCGGTGATCTGGCTGCTGCTCGCGCTCGGCGCGGGCACGCTCGCCGCGGTTTTCCGCGGCCGGGCGGTCGATCCGCTGCTGATGGGCCTCGGCCTGATCGGCATGTCGCTCCCGGTGTACTGGCTAGGCGGCGTAGTTAACCTGCTCACCCAGGGCACCTGGCATACCAGTCTGTTCAGCTGGCTGCCGGAGCTCGGCTACACGCCGATCAACGTCAACCCGCTGAAGTGGTTCGAGCAGCTGCTGTTCCCGTGGATCACGCTGGCGGTCGGCACCGCCGGGCTGTACGCGCGCGTGCTGCGGGCCGATCTGATCGAGGTCGACCGGTCCGAGTTCGTGCTCACCGCGCGGGCGAAGGGGCTTTCCGAATCCCGGGTGCTGCTGCGGCACGTGCTGCGGAACTCGCTCATCCCGTTCGTCAGCCTATTCGGCCTCGACCTCGGGGCCATGCTCGGCGGGGCCGCGGTGCTCACCGAGCAGGTGTTCGGCCTTCCCGGGGTCGGCAACCTCACCTTCCATTCGCTCAGCCGATCCGACCTGCCGGTGCTGATGGCGGTGACGCTGTACGGCGCGTTCACCGTCGTGCTGGTGAACCTCCTGGTCGACCTCGGCTACGCCGCCCTTGACCCGAGGATCCGAGTGCGATGACGACCCTGTCCGCGAAAGTCCTGTCCGCAGAAGGCCTGACCGTGGAATTCCGCACGCGCGGCGGCTTGGTGCGGGTGGTCGACGACGTGTCGTTCGAGCTGCGGGCGGGCGAAACCCTCGGCGTGGTCGGCGAATCCGGTTCCGGCAAGTCGGTCTCCATGCTCGCGCTGCTCGGCCTGATCCGCGACGGCGACGCGGTCGTCAGCGGCCGGGTGCTGTTCGACGGCCAGGATCTCCTCGCCCTGCCCGCCAAGAGGATGCGCGAGTACCGGGGCGACCGGATCGCGATGATCTTCCAGGACCCGATGACGTCGCTGAATCCGGTGTACCGCGTGGGATGGCAGATCGCCGAACAGATATGCCAGCACCGTCGGATCGGGATGCGAGCGGCCCGCCGCCGAGCGGTCGAACTGCTTGAGATGGTCGGCATTCCGAGTCCGGGCACTCGCGCGCGGGACTATCCGCACCAGTTCTCCGGCGGCATGCGGCAGCGGGTGATGATCGCGATGGCGCTGTCCTGCGAACCCGACGTCCTGATCGCCGACGAGCCGACCACCGCGCTGGACGTCTCGGTGCAGGCCCAGATCCTGCGCATCATCCGGGACCTGAGCGCCCGCACCGGCACCAGCGTCATCCTGATCACGCACGACCTCGGCGTGCTCGCCGGAATCGCGTCGCGAGTGCAGGTGATGTACGCCGGGCGGATCGTCGAGCAGGCGCCCGCCGCGCAGTTGTTCGCCCGGCCGCGGCATCCCTACACCGTCGGGCTGCTCGGCTCGATTCCCCGGCTGGACGTGCCCCGGCCCGCTCGGCTGCCCTCCATCGAGGGTCTTCCGCCGCTGGCCGCCGACATCGGACCGGGCTGTGCGTTCGCGCCGCGATGTCCGGACGCGGAAGCGGTCTGTGTCCAGCGACGGCCGGTTCTGCTGCCTTCGGCGCAGGAGCATTTCGACGCGTGCCTGCTGCGGCACGCGCCGGCCCCGGACGAAAAGAGAACCGCCTGATGTCTGCCTTGCTCAGCACCACAGACCTGGTCAAATGGTTCCCGGTACGGAGAAACCGGCTGGGCCGCCCCGGGCGGCTGCGTGCGGTCGACGGGGTCTCGTTGTCCGTGCGGCGCGGCGAAACACTCGGTCTCGTCGGGGAATCCGGCTGCGGCAAGTCCACCCTCGGCCGCTGCCTGGTCCGGCTGCACCAGCCGAGCAGCGGGTCGATCACCTTCGACGGCGGCGAGATCAGCCGGACCGGCCGGCGCGGGCTGCGCCCGGTCCGCCGCTCGGTGCAGATGATTTTCCAGGACCCGTACGCCAGCCTCAATCCGCGCCGCCGGATCGGCGATTCCGTCGCCGAACCGCTGCGCGTGCACCGCCTGCCCGCGACCCGCGCGGACATCGCCGAACTCCTTGTCCTGACCGGGCTTTCCGCCGAACTCGCCGACCGGTTCCCGCACGAACTGTCCGGCGGGCAACGGCAGCGCGCGGTGATCGCCCGAGCGCTGGCCCTGCGCCCGCGCGTCGTGGTCGCCGACGAGCCGGTGTCCGCATTGGACGTTTCGGTGCAGGCGCAGATCCTGAACCTGTTCGACGATCTCAAGGAACGGCTCGGCCTCACCTACGTGTTCATCGCGCACGACCTCGGCGTCGTCCGGCACACCTCCGACCGGGTCGCGGTGATGTATCTCGGCCGGATCGTCGAACAGGCACCGGTCGCTGAGATCTTTACGGCACCGCAGCATCCCTATACTGCCGCGCTGCTGGCTTCGGTGCCGATCCCCGATCCGGCGGCGGGCTCGGACTGGCGGGACATCACGCTGGCCGGGGACGTACCCAGTCCGCTCGACCCGCCGAGCGGCTGCCGGTTCCATCCGCGCTGCCCGCGCGCCACCAGCGTGTGCCGCGCCACGGAACCGGTGCTGACCAAGGAAAACGCAGGCCACGAGGTCGCCTGCCACCATCCGCTCGAACCGGCGGTCCAGCTGGCGCCGGCCGAACCGAAGGCCGCTCGCGATGACTAGCGCCGACACCGAACAGTCCGCCCGTCCGACACTGCCGCAGCTCGCGGCGCTCATCGCGATCTCCGCGACCGGTTCGTTCGCCGGGGCCGCGACCGCGCTCGGCTGCACCCAGTCGGCGGTGAGCCAGCGCGTCGCGAGCCTCGAACGCGGGCTCGGGGTTTTGCTGGTACACCGGTCCCGGCAGCAGCGCCGGGTTTCGCTCACCGAGGCGGGTGACACCCTGGTCGCCGCCGCCGAACAGGTCGGCGGGATCCTCTCGGTCGCGGTCAGCCAGGTGGAGACGATCCGCAAGGGCCTGAACGCGACCGTCCGGATCGGCTTGTTCACCAGCGCGAGCGAGCGGGTGATCCCGCCGATGATGGCGGCGCTGCGCCGGCAGCCGGTCGACTACCGGATCGAACTGGTGGAACTGGATCAGCAAACTGAAGTATCCCGGCTGGTGCGCAACGGGGACATCGATCTCGCCTTCGTGAAGCTGCCGATCGCCGATCCGGCGCTGCTCACCGCGGAACTCCTCACCGACCCGTTCGTGCTGCTCGTGCCCGCCGGCGCGGAGCGGGTCTCGCCCGGACGGCTCGCCGGGCTGCCGTTGATCGGCCTGCGCGGCCAGCGCGACCCGATGGAAGCCTGGGCCGCGTCCGTGGGCGCGGAGCTGAACTGGGTGCTGGAGATGGAAACCAACCACGCCGTCGAGGCGATGGTCGCCGCCGGTCTCGGCTACGGCGCGGTGCCCCGGCTCACCCTCGGCGGCCGAACCCCTGGCGTACGAAGGATTTCCCTCGCCGGCACTGTCCCGGCGCGGGCCGTCGGCATCGCCTGGCGGCGCTATCACCCGAGACTGGCGTTCATCCGCGGCGTCATCGACATCATCCAGCGGGTATGCGCCCGCTCGGCGGAGATCCTGCCGCCGGTCGACGGCGAGGGGATGGCGTGATGAGACGGATGCCAGCGGTGCTCGCGTCTTTGGTGCTCCTCGGCGCGAGCGGATGCGCGGTGGACGACACGCTGGACCTGACGTCGGTCGAACCGGGCGATCACGGGCACCAGGGCGGGATCGAGGTCTTGCTGTCGTCGGGCAACGTCGGCACGGCCGATCCGATGGTCAATTTCTCGACCTCGTCCTGGACGCTTTTCACCGCGACCTACGACGGTCTCACCGCGTTCACCAAGTCCGGTCCGGAAACCGGCCAGCACGTGGCGCCGGATCTCGTGACCGAAATACCGAAACCCACCGACGGCGGTCTCAAGTGGACTTTCACGCTGCGGCCCGGGATCAGGTTCAGCGACGGGCGCGAGGTCCGGCCGAAGGACGTCAAGGCGTCCTTCGAGCGGATGTTCAAAGTGCACGGACCGACGACGTCCTCGCAGTTCGACGTTATCGCCGGCGCGAAGGAATGCCTCGACACCCCGGAGACCTGCGATCTGTCGAAAGGCATCGCGATCGACGAGGCGACCGGCAAGATCGCTTTCACCCTCACCGAACCGGATCCCGAACTCCCCCAGCAGCTCGGCCAGCCGCTGGCGTCGATCCTGCCCGCGGACACCCCGCCCGCCGACGTCGGCTCGGACGTGTCGAAACTGCGCTCGACCGGGCCGTACTACTGGGCGAGCTACAACACGACCGACCGCGTCGTCATGAAGCGCAATCCGTACTTCCGTTCCTGGTCGCCGCTGGCCGCGCCGGAGGGATACCCGGATCAGATCGTGCAGAAATTCGGCCTCGAACCGACCGACCAGGTCACCGCGGTGATCAACGGGCAGGCCGATCTCGCGGTCGACCAGCCGCCGCCGGACCGGCTGAACGAAATCAGCGTCGACCATCCGCGGCAATTGCATCTCGACCAGCTCGGGCACGTCTGGTATTGGGCGTTGAACACCCGGATCCCGCCATTCGACAATCTCAAGGCGCGGCAGGCGCTCAATTACGCCTTCGACCGGAACTCGGCGGTGCTGCAGGCGGGCGGAGCCGGGCTCGCCATCCCGACGTGTCAGGTGCTGGTGCCGAATATCCCTGGCTACCAGCAGTATTGCCCGTGGACGAGCAACCCGGGGCCGAACGGCCGCGGTCCGTGGCGGGGCACTGATCTCGCGAAAGCGAAACGCCTGGTCGCCGAATCCGGTACCGCCGGAGCCGCGGTTTCGGTCGTACCCGGAAACAACCGGATGCATATCGCGATGGGCGAGTACATGCAGACGCTGTTGACCGATTTAGGCTACCGTGCGACACTGAAACCGATGGACGAAGGATTGCAGTATCCCTTCGTCCAGAATTCCGGAAACCACGTCGAAGTCGCCCTGACCGACTGGTCCCAGGACTATCCGGCTCCGAGCGATTTCCTGAAAGTGCTCACGTCCTGCGCCGCGTTCGTGCCGAATTCGGACGCGAGCCCGAACGTCGGCGGCTTCTGCGATCCGGCCGTCGACGCCCGGATGGCCGAGGCGCTGCGGCTGGCCAGCACCGACCCCGACGCGGCGAACGTGGTGTGGTCCGAGGTGGACCGCGCGGTGACCGACCAGGCCCCGTGGGTGTCCATGTTCGTGCCGAAATGGATTGATTTCACCTCGGCGCGGCTCGGCAATTACCGGTTCAGCGGCCAGTTCGGCTTTCTGCCCGGTGTCGCCTGGCTGCGTTGATCTGCCCCGAAATCCCCGCCCAGTGAAGGAGTGGCATGCCGAACCCCGACGGTTCCTCGCGATACGCGCCCGACGCCGCCACGTTGCGCCGGCGTCTCCTGCCGCTGCTCGCCGCGCGCGGGCCCTCCGGCTACGAGGAAGAACCGGTGCGCGCCTGGGTCGAACTGGCGGGGGAATTCGCGGACGTGCACGTCGATCCGCTCGGCAGCGGGCACGCGGTGGTGAACCCGGGCAGCACGCCGCGGATCACGTTGATCGGGCACATCGACGAAATCGGGCTGAGCGTCAGCCACATCGACGACGCCGGACGGCTGTGGGCGGTCAGCATCGGCTGCTGGGACGCCGCGATCCTGTACGGCCAGCACGTCGTGGTCCTCGCCGAGGACGGCCGGGTGCCCGGGGTGATCGGGACCGCGCCGCCGCATTTGAACGACGGGGATTCGACGCCGAAAATGACCGATCTGTGGATCGACATCGGCGCCACCGGCAAGGCGGACGCGCAATCGGTGATCACCGTCGGCGACCCCGTGGTGTTCGGCGCGTCCCCGGTCCAGCTGCTCAACGGCCGGATCGCCGCCCCGGCATTGGACAACCGGCTCGGCGCCTTGGCCGTCCTCGAAGCGGCTCGCGCGGCAGCCGCGGCGTCGGTCACCGCCGAGATCTCCGTCGTCGCCAGCGTCCGCGAGGAAACGAGTTACCACGGCGCGATGGGCGCCGTTTACGCGACGGAACCGAATTACGCGCTCGCGATCGACACCACTTTCGCCAGCGACATCCCGGAAGACGGCATCGAACACAAAACCGGTGACCACCGGCTCGGCTCCGGCCCGGCCATCGGCCGCGGCGCCGTCACCGACGAACCCATGGCACGCAGCCTGCGCAGGCTGGCCAAGGAACTCGGAATCCCTTACACCATCGAAGCCTACGGCGACGAGAGCGGCTCCGACGCCGATGCCATGGCAGCTGTCGCCGCTGGTATCCGTTGCGGCGTCATCAATATCCCTATCCGGCACATGCACAGCTCCGGCGAAGTGGCGGATCTGGCCGACCTGGCCAGTACGATCGATCTCGCCACCGCGTTCTGCCTCGCCGGAGGGACCCGATGAGCCCGCTCCGGGAACCCTGAGTTTCCCGGAGACACCCGGCAAGGAGGCCAGCCCATGATCGGCGCGGAACGACGGAACCGGCTCGGCCGGGTGGTGCTCGACGCGATCTGGTCCGACGGCGGCCGCCTCACGCTGCTCCAGCTGAGAGCGCTTTACGCGGTCGCCAACGAGGGCTCCTTCGCGGCGGCCGCGGTAGCGCTCGGCTGCAGCCAGCCCGCGGTGAGCCAGCGCATCGCGTCCATCGAACGCCGGCTCGGCGTCGTGCTGGTCCGCCGGATGTCCGGGCAACGACAGGTGCGGCTCACCGACGCCGGGATCGCCCTGGTCAACGCCGCCGAACAAGTGCAGGTCATCCTCCGCACCGCGACGAGGCACATCCAGGACATGCGGGACGGCCGCGAACCGACCGTCCGGATCGGCGTGTTCTCGAGCATCGCGGTGCGGGTGATGCCGCTCGTGCTGGCCGCGATGCGCACACAGCACATCCCGTGCCGCATCAAACCCATCGAGGTCGACGACGACGTCCGCTTGCAGGAACTGCTGCGCTTCGGCGAAATCGACATCGCGTTCGTGATCTTCCCCTTGCAAAGCGGGGAAGCGCACGGCCTGGAACTGTTCAGCGACCCGTTCATCCTGCTCGCCCCCCGCGACGCCCCGCTGGCCTCGGTGCCCCGGATCCGGCCGGCGGACCTGCGCGGCCTGCCGATGGTGTGCCTGACCAGCGAACAGATGGAGGTCGCCGCCGAACTCCGCCGCCAGGGCATCGAGCCGAACTGGGTCTTCGACACCGACAAGATCCACGTCGTCGAACCGCTGGTCGCCGCGGATGTCGGCTACTCGATCGTGCCGCAACTGGCGCTCGGGCAACGCCATCCCGGCGTCACGCGGTTCTCGCTGAGCGAGATCGTGTCGCCGCGGGAGATCGGGATCGCTTGGCCTCCGCATCACCCCCGGCTCGGGCTGCTGCTGCGGGTGGCGGACGTGATCCGCGGGGTGTGCGCGGAGCCGGCGGATATCTTGCCGCCGATCGACGAGCCGGGGTGCGCTTCGGTGGAGCAGGCGGTGCTTCGGCTCCAGTGACCGCTCGCTCTCGTCGCTGATGCTTGCTTTCCGCGGTGGAGACGCGGCACCGGGACGCCATTGGCCCGGCACCGCATCGTGGTGATCATGCCCGGAACGTCAGACCATGATCACGCGTTGGGACGGTAATTCGAGTAGCAGCCCTTCCAGGCGCCGTCCGCGCCGCCTGCCGGGCCGATTAAGCATTCACGACCGAAACGATCTCCGGCGGACCTGACGACCGCGAGCGAAGCCGCTCTGGCGATCTTCGGAGAAGCAGGCCCCATTCTTTCCCGCTTTACCCCGGAGCAGACTGTTCCGCGCCTGAGCGGAAAATTCAGGTGCGCACCCAGGGCGGGCAAGAATCCCGGCGGGCAGGCACGAACGCACAGTCGCCGCAAACCCGCCGACCTGCGGCGATAGCTACTTCGTCACAGAACGCCGCGTCTCATGCGCGGCGCGAAAAAGAGCGGTGAAAACACCTGGATCCCCCTAGCGCTCGACTCCCCAATCTGACGCTGTCACAAAATACTACCGAACGTGCCCGCAATCCGCCAAACGTCTCTCCGTGTTGTCACTGAGATGGCGTAGCAACTGCCGGAGCGTCGCCCACTTTACTGCCACCCAGACCAACCAGCGCCGCCAAATGCCACCCCGCTCTTTCCTCCCCCGCATTTCCCGGATACCCCGCCCGTTTCGCAATACCGCCCGCTCGCAGGCTGGTAGAATCGCGGGGTAACCGCGGACAGGAAGGACCCGCGCGGTGTCACGCGCTGCTGATCCGGAAACGCCCGTCGAGCGCCCCGGCGCCTACCGGAGCCGCTTCACCGGCGCGCTGGAGTCTTTGCTGGCGGAGAAACGGTTCCCGAAGATCACGATCGGCGACCTCGTCGGCCGGGCGCACACCTCCCGCCGCGGCTTCTACGAGCATTTCGATTCCAAGGAAGCCTGTCTGCTCGCCTTGCTCGCGGAAGCGGCCGAGACCGGATCCGCGCAGGTATCCGCCGCGGTCGACCGCACCGCGCCCTGGCAGACGCAAATCCGTCAGCTCGTCACAGCGTGGATCGGCGTCGTCGACGCCCGGCCCTCGATCATGCTGAGCTACCTCCGCGACGTGCCGCTGGTGGACGCCCCGATCACCTCCGGCTTGAATCACGACGCCTACGTCAACGTCGTCCGCACCATCTCGGCCGGCGACGAATTCCGGGAATCCGGCGGCTCTCCGCTGTCCCGGACCCGCGCGCTGATCCTGTTCGGAGGCTTGGAAAAACTGGCCCAGGACGCATTACAGCACGGCGGGACGGCGAGCGCGCACATTGAGGAAGCGGTGCGTACTGCGCTTCTTTTCGCAGCTTCGTAAGGATGCAGAGGCCGAACTGGCCGCCCTGGAACTACGTAAGACTTCCGCAGCTGAGACCTGCAGATCGAGCAATGTTGGTCGAACTGAGGCCCCAGACCGCTCGGAGAACACGTCGTCGTTGCCGCTCCCCGCGCCGCGGTCGACAGTCGCGCCGGATAGTCGCTGCCCGAGGCCTTCGCACGCGGCGCGATGACATCGTCAAACGTCGCAGACAGTCGACCTTCGTTGAATCTCCGCTTGCTGGCAGCTACTTCCCACGGCCCCAACCGAACGGTCGCCAAGAGGCTAGCGGCCAGGTCAGACCCGCCGCTCAATGAAACTCACGATCTTTTCCCACAGATGAACAAAGAGCTCGTCATAAGTCAGCAGTGGTTTCGACGGACTTCCCATTCCGAACAGACTCAAGTCGTTCAACTCGAGCTTCGCCCGACTCGTATTGGAGTCCCACGCCGCGGACACAAACCCGTTGACGGAATCACCATTGACACGTGGCCAAGCGAAACTCAATACGAGCCGACCGCTCCAGCCACTCCCACCATCTCGAAGAACCAGTTCGCAAACGGGTTTTCCACGCTCTTCAACGAGCACTTTTACCGCAGTTTCAGAGCTGCACACACTGCAATGGAAACCGTAGCTCTCCAAGGTGCCAACTTTTTGCGTAAATAGTTCTCCAATCCGGCTCAGCGCGGCATCGAGCGTCGCTTGCGCACTGAAGCTGTTCGGGGCGATACGCGGCAGCCTGACTTCGACGGCGTCCTCGACGACCTGACTGACGTCGCGAGGCTCTTGGCGCCGACTCCGAGCCACGCCAACCTTCTCCGCGATAGTCTCAGCGAGCCGGTCAGGCCTTTGCCCGTCTGCCCGAATATAGACAACCGCAGGGTTCAGAACCTCCGGCGGAACCGCTACGTCGTCCATCAGAACAGGAAGAATATAACCGCCGCCGCGCTCGACGTCGGCTCTCATCGCCGCTGAGAACTCGTCCATCGGGTACGGGCCAGCCAGGTAGTCTCGCGACAGAAACGGCACGACATACCGTGCGGCGACACCACCGTAGACCCGCCGTAATTGAGGTATCACATCAGTTCCCCACAAGCGGACAGTTTCGTCCTGGTCGTAGAAGACCTTGACACCACGCTCCTGGCAACCCCGAACTACCCTTTCGACGTATTCGCGCTGTCTGCCACTGAATGAAACAGCGATGTCGTATTCATGATCAACCTCGGCCATGGGCGGAGATTCTACGTGACGAACCCCAACGCCGATCTGGCGAGCTAGCAACCGACACGCCCAGGTGGGCGACAGCTTCCAGGCAGACGGCCACGTTGTCGCTGCGCGTCATCCCTTGCAGCGAGGCAACAGCTCGCCTCCTGTGATCAGCGGGAGCGGAGTTCAATTCGCCTGAGCTGATACCGCGTCCACCAGCGTCCGATACACCTGTTGGCACCGCCGAATCCGCGCCGGTCCCGGATCGTTCGCGATCTCCTGCCCCAACGCGGTCAGCGAACCCAGCAAAGCGACCGCGAGCTCCTCGACCCCGCCGCCAGAACTGCCCGCCTCGCGCAGCAGTGCGACAGTCGGCTCGCGCCACCACTGTTCGTCCAGGGTCCGCCACCGTTCCTGGCCCAGCGCGGACGGGCCGTCGACCAGGAGGATCCGTCCCACGGCCGGGTCCGCGCACCGGCGGAGAAAGATCGAGCCGGAGGCCTTGAGCCGGTCGGACGGCGCTCCCGTGCCGCCGGATCGAGACCGCAGCACCCGGTGCAGATCGGCGTGCACCTGCTCGACCACGGCGTGGAACAGCTCCTGCTTGTTCTCCCAGTGGTGGTAGACCGCGCCCGTGGTGATCCCGGCCGCGGTGGCGATCTGGGCCAGCGAAGTACCCGCGTACCCCTGCTCGGCGAAGAGCCGGCGCGCAGCCTCGACCAGGTCGTGCCGGGTGGTCCGGGAGCGTTCCTCGTTCGTTCGCCGCATCC
Source organism: Amycolatopsis sp. NPDC114484 (assembly GCF_055633755.1). Taxonomy (NCBI): domain Bacteria; kingdom Bacillati; phylum Actinomycetota; class Actinomycetes; order Pseudonocardiales; family Pseudonocardiaceae; genus Amycolatopsis; species Amycolatopsis sp. NPDC114484. Next base: position 155,152 of record NZ_JBVKDQ010000003.1, read on the forward strand.
ACATACCTAATCATGTTATGTTTCTGGACGTGGACACAGTGCGGGCTCAGGAGATCATCGACAGCAGCCCGTTCGGGCCGTGGTGGGGTTTCACGGTGAAGGCCGTCGACCCGGGCGCCGCGACTCTCTCCTTGCCGGCCCGGCCGGAGTTTTTCCGTCCCGGCGACGTTTTGCAGGGCGGTTGCGCCATGACGCTCGCCGACGTCACCTGCTGGATCGCGATCCTGTCCGTGATCGGCCCCGAGGAACCGGCCGTCACGGTGAACATGACCACCGCGTTCCTCGGGGCCGCGCGGTCCGACCTGACCTGCGAATCGTCCTTGACCCGGACGGGACGCAGGACGATCTACGGCACCGCGACAGTCACCGACGACGCCGGACGGCAGGTCTCCCACCACACCCTGACCTACCTGCGCCCAGGGCAATAAGCGTCAGCTCGAAGCACGACGCAGCACGACCCACCGCTCCCCTGGCCGGTCGACGGCGGTGGGATACCAGCGCGGTCCCATCGCCGCGGCCAGCTCGTCGCCGCGCTCGATCAGCGAGCTGACGGCGGGTTCGCCGACGACGATCACGGCCGACCAGTCGACATGAGCCATGAGGTGGTCCTCGGCGACCCCGAACTGCGTGTCCAGAAGAGAAACCACGTCGTGGCCGGTGTCCGGGCTCGACTGGATCCCCGTCGTATCCGGCACCTCGGCAATGGCTACCGGAAGGACGTCCTCAGCCTCTTCTCGTTCTTCGGATCGTTCTTCGGACCACACATGGTCCTCAAGCCGGTCGATGCGGCGGCAGAGGTCGAACGCCTGCTCGTCGGACATGCGCAGGGCCACGCTGCGGCCGTCGACCAGCGTGAACGTCAGCTCCGCTTCCGGAACCCCGGCGCTGCCCGGTTCGGCTTCGACGGTCCCCGCGACGTCGCCGAACAGCACTAGTTCGGCGGGACTTTCGTTGCCCTGCCCCAGCGACGGCAGGTTCGCCGCCATCTCGACCACGGAATACGCGGCGGTCCAGAACGCTTCCTTGTCCCGGAAGTCCTTGCGGCTCTGGCTTAACGTCCGCCCGATTCCGGCCGGTTCGACGTATGCCTCAACCCGGCCGGTGCCGGGACCGTCGTCCCAGGTCGCGGTGACCGTGACATTGTTGGCCAAGCGTCTGCGGTAAGCCTCGACGCGATCGTGCCGGGCGAGTTCCCAGCCGTCGACCTGCTCGGGCCAGTCGTCGTTCACCAAGAAGTCCTTTCGCGGCGCACGGTGCGGATACGACGATCCGACGTGTGGCGCGCGGGATTCGTTCCTAGCTCCGCGTCGTAACCGATTCTGCGGCGTCCGGCAGAGATCCGGTTTCGGTGTGCTGCGTGCGAGCGAGCAGGGTGACGACCGCGGCGGCCACGATCACCGCTGCGGTGACGAGCGTGGTCAGCGGCCAGCCGATCCGCTCGGCCGCCGTCGCGCCGAAGGCGGTTCCGAGGCTTCCACCAGCGAAATAGACGACCATGTAGGCACTGTTGAACCGTGCTGGCGCGCTCGGCTCGATCGCCAGGACGGTGCTCTGGTTCGCGACCTGGGCGGAGAAAAGCCCGGCGTCGAACAGGGCCAGGCAGACCAAGGTCGACACCGTGCTCGGCAATGCGACGGCGAGCACCGTGCTGGCGAGGCCAGCCAGGCTCAGGCCGCAGAGGATGACCCGGCGGGCACCCACGCGATCGGTCCAGACACCGGCGATTCGCGTAGCGAGCATTCCCAGAATTCCAGCGAACGCGTACAGCCCGATGCGTTCGGCGGAATACGAAAAGGGCGGCTTCGACAGCGCGACCGCGATTCCGGACCACACCGCGCAGAACGCGAAGAACCAGAGCGTGCCCCGGACCGCGGCGAGCCGAAGCGCGGAGTATCGCAGGTACAGCCCGGGAATCGAGCGCAAAGTGGCGAGGTAGCCACGATTGTTCGCACCGGACACCGAGGGAAGCACCAGCAGCACCGCCACCGCGACAACCGCGCTCGCGGCGGCGAAAACGCCCAGCATCGCTCGCCAGCCGATGAGGTCGGCCAGCCAGCCGCCGACGATGCGTCCGGCGAGGATCCCCGCTGAGATACCAGCGGTGACGATCCCCAGCGCGGTAGCGCGCCGATCCGGGCTCGCCAGCCGGGCAGTCACCGAACTCAATCCGGCGCCGACCGACGAACACGCGCCGAGCACGCCGAGCACCAGCCCGAGCAGCCACACCTGTCCGACGATCGCGTTCAGCCCCAGCGCGACGGCGAGCGCGCCGAATTGCGCGGACAGAACGTAGCGCGGCGGGAACTGGTCGACGAGCGGCACCAGCAACGCGAGTCCGCACAAGTAGCCGACCGGGCCGCAGGCGAGCGCGACACCGACCGCGCCGAGCGACGTGCCGAGCGCGCCGGAGACCTCGGCGATCGCGGGCTGCAACGGGTAGATGGCCGCGGTGCCCAATGCGGCAGAGAGGGAGACGAATCCTACGACCGAGCCGCGAAGGCGCGGCGTGATATCTGAATGCACGGGCCGAGCGTAAGAACAGCAGCGCCGGTAACGCTGGCGAAAAATCGCCATCACCCGTCGCTTCCGCCAAGGACCGGACAGCGGCGCCGTTGTTGTGGGATGATCGAGTTCCATGACGACGCCACAGCGGGTGCCCGCCGTACGCTTCGAGCCGCTGGGCCTGGACGAATCATGACCGGGCGCCACATTGACGTCGGCCGTCTTCCCGAGGACGTCGTGGCCCGCATAGACGCGCTCGGTCCTGGCGAAAACCTGGTCCTCACCAGGGACGGAGACCCCGTCGCGACGATCTCCGGCACCGGCTTCCGGCCCGAGCCTCCGCGGACGGACTACGACGACGTCACGGTGGTCGCCACCGCGATGAAGCTGTCGGCCTCGGCCCGGATGTCGCTGTCGGCCGAACTCGGCTCGGACTACCTCGTGCTGGACCTGCACTCGGCGCCGACCACCGCCGACGTCCTGCTCGTGCCGCCGGTCAGCCCGCAGCTGATCGGGAGTCTCCGTGCGAAGTTCCCGAAGGCCCGGGTCGTCCTCGCCGAGGTCGAGGACGCGGAGCTGGGCGTCAGCTACCACGGGCCGGTCCGGCGGCTGCTCGACGCGGGCGCGGAGACGTACCTGACCTCGGCGAACGTTCCGCATTTGGCGCGGCAGCTCGACCACGCCGTCACCCAGCGGCAGCAACTCGCCAGCGGGTCCGCCGCGCCGTTGGAGATCGGCCCGGCGGACTCGTGACCGCGGCGGCTAACGTCCCTGCCGCTCGGCGACCTTGACGCACAGTTCCGTACCGCCGTGCAAAGGCAGCGAGACCGACACGAATCCGTTGGCCGGATCGCGGACGTAGGCCAGGAAATCGGGTTCGGCGTTGTCGTTCATGACGTAACCGCCGATCCGGATCTGCGGCGCGACGAACTCGATGACCTCGCGGGCCAGCGACGGTTCAGCGCCCAGCCACCCGTCGATCAGGGCGAAGTCGACCTCGCCGCCGAGATCGCGCAACGTGACCCGGGCGTCGCCTTCGCGGATTTCGGCGTAATCAGCCAGCCCGGCCTCGGCGAGGTTCTGCCGGGCGGCAGCGATTTTGGCCGGGACCAGCTCCGCGCCGATCACCGTGCCTCCCCCGTTGTCGCGCACCGCGGCTGCGGCGTAGAGCGTCGACATGCCGACCGAGGTGGCGAATTCGACAGTCCGGGTAGCGCGGATTCCCCTGCACAACAGATAAATCAGGTCGCCTTGCTCCGGAGAGATCGAGAAGCCGTATTCGCTGTATTCGTGCGGGTCACGTTCGAGGCCGGAGCGCGGGTCGTCCGCCGGATATTGTTGTGCGGCAACGAGCTTGTCGATGACCGCGTGGACGACTGGGTCGCGAAGCGGGCGATGGAGGTCAGTCATGCGGAAACTCCCGTCAACCAGGCGTGGCCTTCTTCCAAGATCTCTTGTTCGCGTTTGCTGAAGCGGGTCGGGCAGGTGTCAGGAACCTGATGTCCGCTGCGCTCCAACAGATATGCCAACGCGGCGTACTCGCGTGGATGCCGTCGCGGGTCGAGGTCGTCGGTGGGTCGGACTCCGTAGGGGTAGGTGAAACCGCCCATGTCGTAGACGGAATCGCGACGCGTGATGCGCCAGGTGCCGCCGCGCCGTTCGACCCAGTCAAGGAATCTATTGTGGACAGTCACGCCGATCCCCAGTTCGAGGTGGTCGGCGACGAGCATCGCGTTGGTCTCCACGAGGGCGCGATCACCGGCGGCCTCGACGACTGGCGAACCGATGAAGTGCTTGCTGCGCAACGGACCGCCGCTCATCCCGCGCGATCCTTCGACAAAGTCCCTGGCCGGTCCGGAAAACCACAGGATCGTCAGGGTCGCGTCGTCGTGGAACAGGTTCGCCAAGGCGTCCCAATTCTCTCGGTCGCGATGGATCCAGCCGGTCATCAGGTCGGTGATCGCCTGCCGGTCGGCGGCTCGGATTTCTTCTGTCACAAGGCATCTCCCAGGCACCAGGCTCGTCTAGCCAGGATCGCCCGGAGGAGAACCCGCTGCCACCGTCCGCCGGACAGCGGATACCGGTATCCCGCCAAGATCACCACCTGGCCGTTTTCCGGTATCCTGGGAACCGATGCCGAACCGCCGCCACCTCTGCTGGTCGGGCGACGATCCCATCCAGGGCCGCTGGTCGCTGGCCCACGGGGATGGGGTCGCCGCGCATCGGCATGCCCAAGGACAGCTGCTGTACGCGGCGAGCGGGCTGCTGGCCACGACCACCGAACGGGGCACGTGGGTCGCGCCGGCGGACCGCATCTCGTGGACGCCGCCCCGCTTCGAGCACGGCCACCGCGCCTACGGCGAGACCGAGATCAGCATCCTCGAGGTGCCCGCCGAGCTGTGCTCCGCGCTCCCCGCCGCGCCAACCGTGTTCACCGTCTCGGCACTGCTGCGGGCCGCGGTCTTGAAACTGACCGGCGGCGCGACCCTGCGCCCGGACGTCGGCGACCGGCTGCTCCGGGTGCTGGTCGACGAGCTGACCGAACTCCCCGAGCAGTCGGTGTACCTGCCCGAGCCAGCCGACGACCGGCTCCGCGCGGTCACCGATCTCCCGCGCGAAAACCCGGCCGAGACCGCCACCTTGGGCGAACTCGGCCGGGCTGTGGGGGCCAGCGAGCGGACGCTGAGCCGGCTGTTCCGCGGCGAGCTGGGGATGAGCTTCTCGCAGTGGCGCTCACAGCTGCGCATTCAGCACGCGTTGGTCTATCTCGGGCAGGGCCGTTCGGTCACCGACACTGCGCTGCGGTGCGGATGGGCCAACCCGACCAGCTTCATCGAAACCTTCGCCGCGATCCTCGGCCAGACTCCAGGGAGCTATCAGGCCGCGCTTCGGGCGGCTCGGTGAGTGTCAGCCGCCGAAGCGATGCGCCTCAGGCCGCTGCGGGTCATACGCCGCCCAGCCCGGCTTCCCATCCCGTGCGAACGCGACCCAGGCGGCGTGCACCTCCGCCGCGAGACCGGCCGGAGCGGCGTCCGGACCGAGCAAGCCGGTGTCGCCGTGCAGCCAGGGTTCGTCGGCGAGATCGAAGACGAACGGCAGCTCGACGGTGTGCGCGGCCCCGAGCCTGCCGTCCAGAGCGGTGGAGCGATAACCGAACGAATAGACATAAGTGCGACCAGCTGAGATCTCAGCGTGCGCTCGTGCCATACGAGTGGTGCCGGTTCCGAACAACGCCTCGCCCAACTGATCGGCGGCGTCGTCCGGTTTGCCTTGCGGCACCACGTAAAGCCGTCCCTCCTCAGTGTTCGTGCCGATCAGCAGGTCGACGTCGCCCACCAAGCTGTCAGCGGGCTGTACCGGCAGGATCAGGCTGAACGGGCTGAGCCCGGCCAGCGGGTCCGCCGCCGTGTCGGTGCGCAGGTCCAGCCCGGCCAGCGCGGGCAAGATATCCAAGAACCGCTCGTCTGAGATCTCAGCGAACGCCGCTGCGGTCGGTTCGACGCCCAGCGCAGCGGCCGCAGCCGCGGTGACCCGCTGCGCCTGCTCCGGAGTGAACGCTCCCGTGCCGCTTCCACTTTGGACAATCGCGCGCCGGAACAACCCGTTGGCGTCCGGGGTCGCGAGCAGCGCACCGGTGAGCGTCGCCCCCGCGGATTGCCCGAACACCGTGACGTTCCCCGGATCCCCGCCGAACGCGGCGATCGAATCGCGCACCCACCGGAGCGCGGCGAGGACGTCGAGCAGTCCGCGATTGTCCGGCGCTCCTTCCAGGGCGAGGAAGCCCGGAATGCCGAGACGGTAGTTCACCGTCACCAGGACGATGCGGTCACGGGCGAAGGCCCTGCCGTCGTAGAGCGCGGCGCGGGTCGACCCGGTGACGAACCCGCCGCCGTGCACGAAGACCATGACCGGACGGCTGCCAGAATCCGCGGCTGGCGTACGAACGTCGACCGTCAGGTATTCCTCGCCAGGAACCCAGCCCGGCCCGAAGTACGGGGTCAGGTCGAGACGGCCGAAGTCGCGGACGGGCTGCGGGGCGGTCGGCGACGGCTGGGTGCCGTCGCGGACTCCGGACCATCCCGGATGCGGCTCGGGCGGAGCGAACCGGCCAGGACCGGCCGGAGCGGCGGCGTAGGGAATGGCCCGGTAGAGCTCACCCGCCGCGGCACGAAGGCCGCGGACAGCGCCGGCCGCGGTCTCGACGACTGGATTCTGCCGCTGGGACATAGGAATCACTCCTTTCAGGAGATCCGGGAGAGCCCGGCCCACTTCTTGATCGCGAACTTCGATCCGTCCCGCTCGACCTCCGCCGCGCCCGAACCGGGGAAGTGCGCCGGGAACAAGAGCGCGTTGTCCTCGGCGGCCCGGCCGAGCAGCGTGCGCCGGGTCGCCCGCGCCTGCGCCGGGTCCTCGCAGAAACAGGAGTTGGTCTCCGGCTCCGCGATCTGCAACGGGGTGTGCACCAGGTCGCCGACGAACAACGCCCGGTCGCCGCCGGAATCCAGCTTCAGGACGGACGAACCGGGAGTGTGCCCGGGCGCGAGTTCGAGGCGCAGGTTCTTGTCGATCTGGTACGTCCCGTCCCACAGCTGGGCCTGGCCGGCTTCCCGCACCGGAGCGACGCTGTCCTCGAAGACGTTCTGGTTCCCCCGGCCGAACACGGTCTCGTTTTCGTTGGCCGGGTCCCAGAACTCGAAGTCCCGCAACGGCATAAGGTACGTGGCGTTCGGGAAGGTCGGCACCCAGGAACGCCCGTCGAGGCGGGTATTCCAGCCGACGTGATCGATATGCAAGTGGGTGTTGATGACGACATCAACGTCCTCGGGTGAGATACCAGCGGCGGCGAGGTGATCGAGGTAGCTGGTGTCGAGGCGGCTCCACACCGGCGCGTACGGCCGCTCCTTGTGGTTGCCGACGCCGGTGTCGACGAGGATCGTGCGGCCCTCGCTGCGCAGCAGCCAGGACTGGATCGCCGACTGGCATTCGCCGGTCTCCGGATTCCAGAAATCGGGGGCCAGCCAGCCGCGGTGCTCGTCCCACGAGCCCGCCGGGCTGTCCGGGAAGAACTGGTCCGGGCTCATTTCGACCGTCCCGTAGAACTCCTTGACGCGGGTGACCGTGACGTCGCCCAGAATGATCTCGTCCATACGACCGAGCCTCGGCGCGTCGACGCGCCCGGACCACTCCCGCGTTTTCCTACCCCGCACAGGGTGTGGCAGTGATATCTCACGCGGCGGATAGTGGAATCCATGACCGCTGGCCCGTTAGGAGACTTCCTGCACGCCCGACGAGCCCGGCTGCGCCCCTCCGACGTCGGACTGGCGGACGTCGGACCGCGCCGTCGGGTCGCTGGCCTGCGCCGGGAGGAGCTGGCACACCTGGCCGGCGTCAGCGTCTCGTACTACACGCGGCTGGAGCAGGGACTTTCCCGCGGCGCGTCAGCCGAGGTGCTCGACGCGATCGCGCGCGCCCTGCAGCTGGACGCCCACGAACGCGCCCACCTCGACCGCCTCGCCGAGGCAGCGCGGCGCACGCCCCAGCCGCGCCGCCCGCGCCCGGAGAAGCTGGCCGACGAAACGCGCGACCTCCTCCGCGCGGTCGACGGCGTCCCGGCACTGGTACTGGGCCGCCGGACGGACGTGCTGGCGTGGAACGCCCTCGGCCACGCACTGCTGGCCGGGCACCTGGACCTGGCCCAACGCCCCAACCTGAGCCGGATGCTGTTCCTGGACCCGCACTGCCGCGAGCTGTACGCGGACTGGAAACGCAAGGCCCGCGCGGTGGTCGGCAACCTGCGCATCACCGTCGGGAAACACCCGGACGACCCGCTGCTGGCCGAGCTGATCGGCGAGCTGACGATGAAGAGCCCCGAGTTCGTCTCGCTGTGGCGGGATCACCGGGTCAGCCCGTGCGACGCCGACTCGTACGAACTGCGGCACCCAGTGGTCGGCCGGGTGACGGTGACGCAGCAGACGCTGTCGGTGGCCCGGTCGCCGGAGCAGGTGCTGATCGTGTGCACGACGCCGGCCGGGTCGGCTTCGGAGGAGGCGTTGACCTTGCTTCGGCAGGTCAGCGGGCCGGAGCCGGTCAGAACGGCAACTGCCGCCGCAACCGGTTCAGCCAGCGTTCGACCGTATCCTGCGGCTGCCCAGGATCATTAGCCGGCGCGGCCTGCGTGACCGCCTCCTGGACGTGCGAGCCCACCGTCCCCGCGTACTGCGGCAGCGCGTACACCACCTGCCAGTAACCCTCGCGCAGCTGCACGGAGTTGACCCGCACGTATCCGGCAGTGCCGCGGGCCAGGTCGAAGCCGTACCGTCCCGCGGTCGGCTCCGGGTCGGCGGAGGTCACCACGACTACCGTCGGGCGGGCGCTCGCGACCACGTCGGTCGGGTCGGCTCCGTGGGCGATCGCGCGGTCGTTCAGGCCGATGTAGTCGATCGATTCCCAGCCGCTGAAGTACGGGATTGCGCCCGCGTCGGTCACCGCGAGAGTGCGGTTCGCGGCCGGGACTTCCGCCTTCGCGAGGCCCTTGCCGATCGCGATGTGCGCACGCTGCAGGTCCGGCCCGTAGTTGGTGATCGCGCCAAGATCCGGTGCCGTCGCGCCCGCCCACGCGGACCAGCCGACAGCGACCGCGCCCAGAACCGAGCCGACTACGCGGCTGCCCAGCGTCCCGACGGCCAGCGCGGCGCCCAGGCACAGCACCGGCACCGCGTGGTCCGCGAAGCGGTCCAGATAGTCCATCGTCGGGCCGGAGACCGCATACGTCACATACGTGACACCAACAGTCACGACCAGTAGTACGCCAACCGCGCGCGTTGCCCGGCGGAACAACAGCGAGAGAGTCAGCAGCAGCAACGGCAGAAGGACCAGCGTCGTGTGCTTCGTCCAGATCCAGCCGAGCGAGAGGTTGCCGAACTTCACGTAGAAGGTGTTCGGCAGCAGCTGTCCGTAAAACTGCCAGCGCCAACCGAAATAGCCCGCGCCGACCAGCGCGGCGGCCGCCGTCCACAGCCACTGTGCCCGGCCGCGCTGGCGCACCAGCCACCACAGGAGGACCGGCAGCGCGGCCAGCGCGCCCTCCGGGCGGATCATGCCGAGCAGGACCAGCAGCGCGGGCGGCTCCCACGCGCGCACCCGCGTCCCGTCGAGCACACGGAGCCCGAGCACGACGATTCGCAGCAGCACGGCGGCGAACGCGGCGGTTTCGAGGCCGCCGGTGATGTGGAAGTAGGTCGGGAGGAACACGACGTACGCGCCGGCCCCGACGAGCAGGCCCAGCATCCCGGCGCGGCGGTGCCCTTCGCGCAGGAGCATCGCCAGCGTGGCGAGCCCGAGCACCAGCGAGGTCAGCTTCGTGAACAACGGCAGCGCGAAGCCGAGCACCGAGCCCAGCGCGCCCCACACGACCCAGGCGAAGTTCGTGAAGCCCTCGACCGGCTGGCCCTGCAGATTCCACACCGGACCGTGCCCGTCCGCGAGGTTCGCGGAGTAGCGGAAGCTGATGAAAGCGTCGTCGATGGTGAAGAACCAGGCCGCCCACGCGCCGACGAGGAACACGACGAGGAGTCCGAGCGACGCGAGCACCGTCGGCAGGGCCCGCTTCCGGCGGTCCTCTTCCGGCACTGTCGAATCGATGTCGGCGTGGACAGCCGTCATACCCTGCTCCCTGGCTGTGGACAACGGTCGTCACCTTACCGGGTGAACTTTCTAGAGCTTCGGCACGCTGCGCTGTTCGTGGTGAGCGGCCGATTCCCGGGGCGATTCGCTAACTCAGTCGCGCTTCTGCGTGAGCTTCCCGCGCCACCAAGTCAATCTCGGCCAGCATCTCCGCCTTACCCGCTTCCCCCAAGAACGACGCCCGCACCGCGTTCCTCGCCAGTGCAGCCACCTCCGCCGTCCGCAGGCCGAGTGTCGTCGCGACCTCCAGGTACTCGCCTTCCAAGGTCGCGCCGAACATCGGCGGGTCGTCGGTGTTGAGGGTGACGACGAGCCCGTGGTCGAGCATGCGCCGGACCGGAGGTGCCGCGATCGAGGGCACCTGGCGGGTCCGGACGTTCGACGTCGGGCACACTTCGAGCGGGATGCGGTGTTCGGCGAGGTAGGCCAGCAGCGCCGGGTTCGTCGCGCAGCTGGTGCCGTGGCCGATTCGTTCCGCGCCGAGGTCGTGCACCGCCGACCAGATGGTCGCCGGGCCGCTCGTTTCCCCGGCGTGCGGCACGCTGTGCAGGCCCGCCTCGCGCGCGGCGGTGAAGAACGGCTCGAATTGTGCCCGGCCGACGCCGATTTCCGGGCCTCCGAGGCCGAAGCTGACCAGTCCGTCCGGACGTTCCCGCAGCGCGAACACCGCGGTCTCCCGTCCGGCGCGGACGCCCTTCTCCCCGGGAATGTCGAAGCACCAGGCCAATTCCACGCCATGCTCCGCCTTCGCGACGGCGCGGCCTTCGACGAGCCCGGCGAGCAGTTCGTCGCCGGGCAGGCCGTCGAGGAGGTGGTTATAGGGCGTGACGGTCACTTCGGCGTAGCGGACGTTCTGGCGGGCGAGTTCCGCGGCCAGGCCGATCACGAGCGTGCGGATGTCGTCGCGGTCCTTCAGCATCGACTGCACCGCCCAGTAGACCTTGAGGAAATGGTCGAAGTCGCGGAACCCGAAAAACTGTTCCAGCGCAGCGCGATCCGCGGGCACGCCGGCTTCCGGATGCCGCCGGGCCAGAGCGAGAACCGTGTCGACGCTGGCGGATCCGACGAGGTGGACGTGCAGTTCGGCTTTGGGCAGGGCGTGAATGAACGCGCGCAGGCTTTCGCCAGGCATGAGGAGGCTCCCTGAAAAGAGAAAGAGGCGACGGAGGCAGAAAACGGGACGACTCAGGGAGCGAGGTCGCCACGATCGCGGTCGGCTCCGTAGAGCGGCAGCTGGAACTCCGGCACGGCCTCCACTGTAGCGGAGATCAGCTGCTGGCACGGAAAATCCGCTCCGTTTGTCGCATTCCTCGCCTCGCCGGACGCGGACGCCATCAACGGTCAGGTTTTCGTCGTGCACGGCGGCATGCAGGAATCCGCTACCGGCGATGGCCGGGCCGCGCCTGGTTGAACAGCACCGCGCTGCAGATCAGCACCAGCCCGGCGACCGCGACCCCGACCACCGGGCTGATCAGCAGCACCACCGCGCTGATCACGCTCGCGACGAAGGCCACCTGCAGACAAGCCCACAACCCCGGCGTCAGCCACTCCAGCGCCCCGGACGCCGCGCACAACCACCGGCCCCTCGCGACCGGCTTGCGGTGCCGGCCCGGACCTCGGCGGGCGAAGACTTTCGTTGCGGCGGCCAGCATCTCGTCGCGGGTGGCGATCCGCCGCCCGCCGCGGGCCGGTGCGACGGCCGCGCCGAATTCGACGCGTTCCACCCGTCCGGCGCGGTCGTCGTCTAGCGGGCCGGTGTTCTCCAGCGGTAGAGTCATGGCGTCTGTTTCCTTGCCTAGAAGAGGGTTTCAGACATTTCCGTGGCCCCCTGTTCGCGCAGGGGGCCACATCTATCTCCCCGGGCGCGCGACCCGGTTCGATAGTTCCCATCTTGGCCACGAGCGCCCACAGACCTCGATAGCCACTGACGGTCGTCTCGCCGAGCGGCATCCAGCTGTCGATTAACGGTAAAGAGACACGACGAACTACCGTGCGCAATATCAGTCCGTCGGTTCAGCCCGGCACTTCCGCGAACTTCGGCGAAAACGAACCCCCCGGCCGAACTCCGGTTCGCGCGCGTCCAATCAGGTGCCTACCTGCACCCACCTGGATAAACGTTCGAGTCACGCTCCGTGCGCGCGGACAAGGACACGGGACAAAACGCCCAGAAACCTGGATGTCCGCGGCGTTTTGTAGCGCACCGGGAACCACTTTTCATCACTCACAAGAGTGATAGCATGCGATTGACGGAAACGGAACACGAAGAACGGCGTCAGCAGCGCCGCCTGACCCCCTCGAGAGCCCTGACCAGTGATTTTCTCGCAGAAACCGGACCGCTGGGAAATATTGGCATTCAGCCAACCCGACGCGAAGTCCTCCGCTCATCGCTCACCCAAAGGCATCTGCCGACTGGAATATGCATGCCTTCCGGGACAAGCCAGAATATTCTTACATACCGCGCCGCCGCGGCTTCCGGCGCCCCGGCCACGGCTCGCCGGAAAGCTGCCGATCAGCCAATAACACTGCCGCACTGGACAAATACCGGCCAGGAACAGGACAGAGCCCGCTCCCCCGATCACCGCGAGAAAACCGTCCCGACGCCAAACAGGTGAACCTATCGGCCCATTTCGGGATAATGCAAGTCCGCGCCTTGCTTCAGCATATTCCATCCTCGATCCTGAGTTTGAATATGCCAGAAAAAGACGACGGCTTGACAAGGAAGAAACCATGAGTTCTTACGATCCGGACACCGTGAGTTCTTCGCTCGACGCCACCGCCTGGCAGCGGCCCTCGGCGTGCGGCGGCAACGGCGGGGACTGCGTCGAAGTCAATCTGAGCGATCCCGACCTCGTCGCGGTGCGGGATTCCAAGATCGGCCGTTCCCCCGCGCTCGTCTTCGACAACCGGGAATGGGCGGCCTTCGCCGGCGCGTTGCGCGAGGGGCAGTTCGACCGCTGACAGATCGTCATCCCGGTCCCCCCGTTCGAAGCGCGCCCCGGAACGACCGGGCGAGCCCGCCCGTCTTGGCCGGGCGTAATGCGAGGACTACAGTGATTTCGTGCCCGGCAACGGTATCTCCTCCTCCCCCGATCGGACGGCTCACCCCTCGTGAGCCGGCTTTCCGTTGAGGTCCAGCTTGTCGAGCTGGGCAGACTTCTCGTCGCCGCCCGGGTCGAACGCGGGCTGACCCAGGGCGAACTCGGCGACGCGCTCGGCTACACGCAGCCGAACATCAGCAAGATGGAGCGGGGCAAGACCCGTGTCCACCCGCATCTGCTCGACAAGTGGATCGACGTCCTCGAGGTCGGCCCCGCCGAGGCGGCGACGATGCGGCAGTACAACCTGGCCTCCCGGGCCGACCGGGTGTGGAACGCCCGCCGCCTCGCGGCCAGCCCGGCCTGGTTCCATCCGGTGTTCGAGGCGGAGCAGGAAGCCGCGATCGTCCTGAAGTGGACCGGCGAGCGCATCAGCGGAATGCTCCAGACCGAGGACTACATGATGGAGCAGTTCCAGGCCTACGGCCGCACCGACGTGACCGACGCCGTGCACGAACGCAAGCTGCGGGCCAAGCTCCTCGACGACTACCCGGACCGGACGTACAAGTTCATCCTCAGCGAAAGCGCGGTCCACCGGCTGACGCGGGCGCGCACGGACAACCCGTACGTCGCGCTCGGCCAGGTCCGGCATCTGCTCGGCCTCGCCCGCAACCATCCCGGGGCGACGATCCGGTTCGTGCCGTTCGACAAAGGCCCGCTGCACGTCGGCCCCGATTTCACGATTTTGCAGTTCGCCAACAACAAGCTCGACCGTTCCTTCGCCGAAACGTCGAATGGCGTCCAGACGTTCATGAACGACTCCGAAACCTACGACACCGATCTGCAATCGTGGGAATCCCTTTCGAGTGTCGCCCTTTCGGCGGAGGAATCGGCAATTCTGCTCGAAGAGGCCGAAGCGGATCTGATCAGCACCCGTACGCCCGCTCCCCGGCGGCCCGGAGAGCGGCTACGCTGATCCCGCGCCGTCGACCACGAGGAGAAGCTGGTGACTGGCCTGGAGCAAGAGTCCTTTCCGCCGCAGGGGATCGACCTCAGCCGACCCGGCGTGGCCCGCGTCTACGACTACTACCTCGGCGGAACCGCCAACTGGGAAATCGACCGGCAGTTCGCCGAACGCATGCTGCGCGATTATCCGATGGTGCGCCCGATCGCCCGGGCCAACCGCCGGTTTCTGCACCGGACGGTCCGGCATCTGGTACGCAAAGGAATACGGCAAATCGTCGACCTCGGTTCCGGAGTTCCCACGATGGGGCACGCGCACGAAATCGCCGAGCAGATCGCCCCCGGAAAGGTGAATGTCGCGTACGTCGACTGCGAACCGGTCGCCGTCGCGCATTCCACCAGCCTGCTGCGGGACCACGGCGATCCCGCCCGGCACGTCGCCCTCCACGCCGACCTGCGCGACCCGCCGCGGCTGCGGTCCCTGCTGGCCGGATCGGGCGTCATCGACCTCGACCAGCCGATCGCGCTGCTGCTCATCTCGGTCCTGCATTTCGGGCAGCCGCCCGCCCCGGACAGCGGCAGCACCGAAGACCTCGGGCCCGGCTTCGTCGCCGCTTACCGCGATCTCCTCGTTCCCGGGTCGTACCTGGCGCTGTCCCACGTCACCGACGAGGGCGTCCCGCCGCACTGCGAGCAGCTGCTCGCCGACGCCAAGGAGCGGTACGCCGAGGCGGGCACCGATCTCCTCTACCGCGGCCGGGCCGAGATCACCGGCCTGTTCGGGGACTTCGCCCTGCTCGAACCCGGCGTCACCTGGACCCCGCTGTGGCATCCGGAGGAGGCCGGCCCGAACGACCAGCCCCTCCCCCTCTGCGCGGCCAACGAGTCGCTGCTGCTCGCCGGGGTGGCGCGCAAGGAGCCGCGAACCTGAAATGACGGAGATTTGCGTTATCTCAGTCATTACGCTAACTTGAGCCGCATGGACGAGGACTGGGAACTCGCGTTCGCCGACGACGCCGGCCGCCACTTCGCGCGGCAGTACGGCATGACGCCGATGACCGGACGGGTGATCGGCTGGCTGCTGCTCTGCGATCCGCAGCAGCAGACGATCGCCGGGCTCGCGAGCGCGCTGCGGGCCAGCCGCAGTGCGGTGACCAGCGCGATCAGCGAACTCGAAGAGTGGTCCTGGATCCAGCGCACGCGAACGGCCGGGGAACGGGTCGACCGCGTGCGGCTCGCTCCGGACGTGTGGCTGCGCCTGCTCGACAACCAGTCCGAGTACGCCTCGCTCGGCGCGCTGGCGCACCGAGGGCTGGAGGCGATGACCGGCCAGCCCGCTGAACGGCGGGCCCGGCTGGAAGAGCTGGCGGAGTTCACGAAGTTCCTCGCCGAGCGGATGCCGGAGCTCGCCGTCGAATGGCGGGCACGGCGCGAAGCCTTGCACCGCGAGTAAATCCGGCTTCACCACGCGCCTGGCGAACCCGTCAGGCGATTTCATCCTGCCCGAAATATCTCACTGGGGAGAACTGATGTCCTTCAACCACGATCACTGGCAGCAGCGGTTCGACACTCTGCGCGCCGCACACGGCGTCCCGGGCGCCTCGCTGGCCGTACTGGCCGACGGACAGGTGCACGAACTCGCGAGCGGGGTCCTGCACCGAGGGACCGGCGTCGAGGTCACCACCGACTCGGTGTTCCTGTCCGGCTCGCTCGCGAAGACCTACACCGCGACCGTCGTGCTGAACCTGGTCGACGCGGGCGCGCTGGACCTCGACACCCCGATCGTCCAGCTGCTGCCGGAATTCGCCACGCCGGACCCGGTCGCCACCGAGAAGATCACCGTCCGGCAGCTGCTCAGCCACACCGGCGGCCTGACCTGCGACTTCACCTACGACTCCGGCCGCGGCGACGACTGCCTCGCCCGCTACGTCGAGGCCGCCGCCGGGGTAGCGCTGGACTGCCCGCCCGGCACCGCGCTGTCCTACAGCAGCGTCGGGTACGCCGTGCTGGGCCGGGTCATCGAGGTCGTGACCGGCAAGACGTGGGACCAGGCGGTGAAAGACCTGCTGTTCACCCCGCTCGGGCTGGAGCACTCGATGACGCTGCCCGAGGAAGCTTTGCGCTTCCGCGTCGCGATGAGCCACCTCGGCGAGGAACCCACGGCCGCCTGGGATTTGATGCCGCGTTCGGCCGGGCCGTACGGCCGCGTCATCATCTCCGCGGGCGACGTCGCGCGCTTCGCGAAGATGCACCTGGACGGCGGCGTCGCTGCCGACGGCACGCGCGTGCTGTCCGGCGACGCGGTCGCGCTGATGCAGCGCCGGGTGGTGGACAGCCCGGACAAGTGGACGGTTTCCGCCGATGGCTGGGGTCTCGGGTGGACGCTCTACGACTGGAACGGTGTCGCCGGGTTCGGACATGACGGCAGCTCGGTCGCGCAGCATTCGTTCCTGCGGGTGGTGCCGCACGCCGGAGTGGCGGTCGTGCTGCTGACCAACGGCGGCGACTTCGACCGGCTGTACCACGACCTGTTCAGCGAACTGCTCGGCGAACTGGCCGGCGTTGAGATGCCAGAGCCGTTCGCGCCGCCGGCCGACCCGCCCGCAGTGGATATCACGCCGCTGGTCGGGACGTACGTGCGGGAAGGCGTGATCACCACGATCAGCCGGGCTGATGACGGCGAAGCGCGGATCCGGTACGAGTTCGTGGACGGGATGAAGGACCTGTCGCCGCCGTTGGAAGCGGAACTGGTGCCGGTAACCGAGACGGTGTTCGCCGCTTGCGGGGAATCCTTCGGCGCGAACCCGGTGCCGGTGGTGTTCGCGAAGCTCGCCGACGGCAGCCCGTGTGTCTACATTGGAATGCGGGCCACGCCGAAGACCTCGTGACCCCACCCGGAGCTCACGACAGCAAACGCTGTTCCTTGGCGACGGCGACCGCGCCGGATCGGGTGTCCACCCCGAGTTTCTCGTAGATCCGCCCTAGATGCGTCTTCACGGTCGCCTCGCTGATGAACAGCCGTCGCGCGATCTCCCGATTCCCCAACCCCTGCGCGAGCTGTTCGAGAATGTCCCGTTCGCGGTCGGTGAGCGTCGGCCGCGGCGCACGCAACTGGGCCATCATCCGGTCGGCCACCGGCGGCGACAACGCTGTCCGTCCCGCCGCGGCCGACCGGATCGCCGCGTACAACTCGTCGGCGGACTCGGCCTTCAGCAAATACCCAGTGGCACCGGCCTCGATAGAGCGCGTGATGTCGGCGTCGGTGTCGTAGGTAGTCAGCACCAGCACTCGCGGCGGCGTCTGAGTCGCACGCAGCCTCCGGATCGCCTCCACGCCGTCCATTCCGTCGCCCAGCTGCAAATCCATCAGAACCACATCCGGGCGCAACGCGGCCGCGAGATTGATCGCCTCCTGCCCGGTCGCCGCCTCGCCGACGACCTCGATCCCGCCGGCGCCGGCCAGCAACGCCCGCAGTCCGGCCCGGACCATGGCGTGGTCGTCGCAGAGCACGACGCGGATGGGCTGCTCGTCAGACATGGTTTGGTCCCAACGGAATCGCCGCCGAGATGGCGGTGCCCTGCCCGGGCGCGGATTCGACGGTCAACCGGCCGCCGAGCTGCGCCGCCCGCGCGCGCATGGCGGGCAGGCCGTGCCCGCGGCCGTCGGCGCTCGGGGCGGCCGGGTCGAAACCCCGGCCGTCGTCGGTGATGTCCAGCACGACCTCATCGTCGAGGTAGGTGAGGGTGAGCGCCACTCCCGACGCGTCGGCGTGTTCGCGCGCGTTGGCCAGCGCGCCCTGCGCGATCCGCACCAAAGTGGACTGCACCCGGCTCGGCAGCGGCCGCGCGGGCCCGTCGACCTGGACGCGCACCGGCCGCGGTTCGCGTTCGGCGACGTTTCGCAGCGCTTCTTCGACCGAGTGCCCGTCGAGATCGGCGGGAGCCAGGTCTTGCACGAGACCGCGGGCTTCGGCCAGATTTCGCGTGCCGATCTGTTGCGCCGCATGCAAATGCTCACGCGCCAGATCCGGGTCGGCCCACGCCCGGTCGGCCGCTTGCAGCAGCATCGCCTGGCTGGACAGTCCTTGCGCCAGTGCGTCGTGGATCTCGCGGGACAGCCGTTGCCGTTCGTCCAGCATTCCCGCGCGGCGCTCGGTTTCCCGCAGCCGCACCGCCTGCCGCCGCAGATACGTGATCACCGCGGCGGTCACGGCGGCGACGGCGACCGGCACGATGGTCAGGTTCGGGTCGAAGCCGGTCGAAAGCCGGTTCTGGGAGAGCACCACCAGCGCGGTCACCAGCGTCACCAGCACTAACGCGGGCCCGGTGGGCAGCGTGCGGAGGCCGGTGACGAACAGCGGGACCGCACACCACGCGAAACTCGGCGCGAGCAGCACGAGCACCACCCACAGCACGGTCACGACGGTCAGCCAGGCCAGATACGGCACGGTCACCCGCTCCGGCCCGGTCACCCGCAGCACCAGGCCGACCGCGTAGACCGCGGCGAGGCAGCCGGTCAGCGCGATCACCCAGGGCGCGGCCGGTTCGCCGTGATGGTGGTCGAGGAAGCGCACGATCGACGCGACCAGCAGCAGGAAGAACGCCGTGTGCATGGTCGCGGCCAGCCACCGCGCGTCCCGATCAGTCATCGCCACCTCCGTTTCGGGTCCTCTGTGGAGCCTGACCTGTGCGAACCCGGCCGGCATCAGCCGATCGGATGACCTGAGTGTCGGCCGTTCCGCGCCGCGAGGCGAGCCGAGACTCCGATCCGGTGAAGGCGGTGCCGGACGCACGATGAATACATCAAGCCGGACAAGCCAAGGAGCCTCCCGATGAAGAACTTCACCGCCAAGACCCGCATCGCCACCGTCGTCGGCGGCCTCGCCGTGATCGGAGCCGCCACCACCGGCGCGCTGGCCGCCAACGCCGCCACCCCGGCCGCTCCCGCCGCGTCCGCCGCCGCTCCCGCTCAGGCCGCGCCGAAGGGTCTGGTCCAGACCACCCACCTGTCGATCGCCGCCGCGCAGAAGGCCGCGCAGGCCGCGCTCGACGCCGCGCAGAAGGCGGGCCAGAAGGTGTCGGTCGCGGTGGTCGACCGCGACGGCAATACCATCGTCACCCTGCGCGGCGACGGCGCGGGCCCGCAGTCGTACTCGTCGGCCGAGGAGAAGGCGTTCACCGCGGTTTCGTGGAACGCCAAGACCTCCGAGCTGACCGGCCGGCTGCAGCAGGCCCCGACCCTGAAGGACATCAAGGGCACTCTGTTCCTCGCCGGAGCGGTCCCGGTGGACGCGAACAACGCCCCGATCGCGGCGGTCGGCGTGGCCGGCGCGCCGTCCGGTGCGCAGGACGAGAGCTTCGCGCAGGCCGGGGTGGACGCGCTCGGCAAGTAAGACCCCGCGGGAGACGGTCGGTCACGGCCGGTGGTCCGGGTTCTGGTCCGGCCCCGGCTCGGTTCTGGTCCGGCTCGGTTCTGGTCCGGCTCGGTTCTGGTCCGGTCCCGGCTCGGAGGGCCTCGTCGTGGGCGGCGAGGCCCGCTGGCCGGGCAGGGGCTGGCCGAACCGGCGGCGTTCAAGCACCAGCTTCCTGCCACAGCCAGCCGCCCCGCCCGCAGACCCGCCGACCCGGACAAGTCCGCGGCACCGGTGGCGTCCCTCGCCCCGGCCAAGGCCGCCACCATGAACCGCGCGACCCCGCGAGCGTCAGCCGCCGAATCGCTTCACGTAGTCCTCGACGATCGGCCGTTCCGGGGCGATGATGTTGTCCGGCAACCGGTCCAGCTCGAAGAATTCGTACCCGGTGATCTCCGTCCCGTCCACGGCGACCTCGGTGTTCTCGACGGTCGCGGTGAACGCGGCGGTCACGTTGTGGACCTCGTCGCCGTGCGGGTACCGGTAGAAGTACTCCGGTCCGGAGTAGACGCCCAGCAGTTCCAGATCCCTTACCACCAGGCCGATTTCCTCCCGCACCTCGCGACGTCCGGCGTCCTCATAGGACTCTCCGGGATCGAGGAACCCGCCGGGCAGGCCCCAGTCCTGGCTTTCCCCTCGGAACACCAGCAGCAGCCTGCCGCGCTCGTCGGCGATCAGCACCGACGTTCCGGGCAGGATCAGCGGGCGGGTGCCGACTAGTGCGCGCAGTTCGGCGATGTAGTTCATCAGCGGTCAGTACCTTCTTGGTCGGTTTCGGCTCCCCCGCGCGGGCGGAAGGCGACGATCGGCAACTGCTGGACCATCCGGTGCCGGGCCGAGTCGGAGCCGTCGTAGTGCCAGCCCAGCAGTTTGCTCAGCACGGGATGCAAAACGGGGCGCAGCAGCAGGTTCCGACGCTCGTAGTCGGCGATGGCGTCGGCTGCCTCGGGTTCGTCGAGGATCCGGTATTCCGGGGCGAACTTTCGGCGGCCGATCGCGACCTCCGCCGCGGGGGCGGCCTGGATGTTGCGGTACCAGTCCGACGACGGGCCCAGACCGGCGATGGCCAGCACTTCGTCGGCGCGGGGACGGAGGCCGATCACTTCCAGCACGGTCCGGTACCGCCGTCCGGATTTGCGGCCGTCGTGGGTCAGGCAGAGGAAACGCTTGCCCAGCAACCATCCCAGGTCGCGGTCGTACAGTTTCGCCGGCGCCTTGAAGACCGAGTGCGCTATCGGGTTCACGGTCGGGCTCCTTCCCTCGCCGAATGGTGCAAGTTCGTGATGAGCGCGGTGGATTTCCCGGTCAAACTCCCGGCCACGAATCGGTCAATTCCGGGGAACCGGGCCAGTTTCAGTGCCAGGCGGCGCAGACGGAGCTGCGGCTTGCCGTCGGGGAGGAACCATCGCGCACCGTTGCGGGCGACTTGCTGTTTGTCGGCCGCGACGGGACGCCACAGCCGTTCGTACTCCGCCAGGCCTTCGGAGATCGACGATGCCCGGTCCAGCTGATCTGCCAGTACGTACGCACCCGCGATGCCCAGCGACGCGCCCTGTCCGGCCAGCAACGACACCGCGTACGCCGCGTCCCCAACTAGCGTGACCCGTCCCTTGCTCCACGTTGACATCTCAATCTGGGCGACCTGGTCGTAGTAGATCTCCTCGGCCGGCGGACAGTGCGTCAACGCTTCCGGCACCAGCCAGCCCAGCGAGCCGTAGGTGTCCAGCAGCGACGCCCGGATGTCGGCGGGCATGGCGGGGTCCGGCGTGCGATGGACCGCGAAGGCGGCGACCGTACCGGCGCGCAGACCGTAGAAACCCATCTGCCTGCCGACGGTGTCGGTGAGGCAGAACCGTCCAGCCGCCACCGCCTGGATCTCGGGCGACTTGAACAGGAAAGCCGCGGTGTGGAAGCCGAGATAGCGGAGGAACTGCGATTCCTCGCCGAACACCAGCCGCCGGACCGTCGAATGGATCCCGTCGGCGCCGACCAGCAGATCGGCTTCCACCACTGAACCGTCCGAGAGGGTGGCCGCGGCCCGGTCGCCGTCGTCCTCGACTGCGATCACCCCGCTGCCGTACCGAAGTTCGACCTCCGCGGGCAGCGACGCGCGCAACGCCTGTTCCAGCTCCGGCCGCAGAACGCTCAGCAACCGGCCGCCGACGGTGCGCGCGAACTGGTCGAACCGGATCTCGGATCGACGCTTCCCTTGTGCGTCAAGGAGAACCGCTTCGGAAACCGGGTACGCCACCTCCTTGATCGCGGGCAGCGCGCCCATCGCCTCGGCCGCGTCGTAGCCGGTGCCGAAGAAGTCGATCATGTAACCCTGCGGGCGCGGGCCGGGCGACCGCTCGACCAGCGTCACCTCGTTGCCCAGCGCGGCCAGCCGGTTCGCCGCCGCCAGCCCGGCGATGCCGGCGCCGCAGACCAGGATTCTCATCGCATCCCCCTAGGGTTGAGTGACCAGCCCGCGCAGCACCGCAGTGACGGCCGCCGGATCGCCGCCGGGAGCGAGACCGCGGTGCAGCAGCAAGCCGTCGATGGTCGCCACCAGCACCTCCGTGGTCGCGTCCGGTTCGGGAACGCCGCGTTCGGCGAGCCAGCGGCTGACCTGCGCGCGGAATTCCAGAAGCAGCCCGGCGATCTGCTCCCGCAGCTCCTCGTCGCGCCGCGCCGCCAGGTACGCCTCGACGAACAGCACGGACAACGGATCCACCCCGGTGTACGGCTCGACCGACCCGAACAGCGCGGACACCAGGTCAGCCGGATTCTCCGTCGCGGCCAGCGCCGGGCCGACGCTCTCCAGCACCTCGCGCATCGCGTCGAGGACCGCCTCGCGCAGCAACGCTTGCAGGGACGGGAAGTGGTAGTGCACCACGCTCGACGTCACCCCGGCCCGGTCTGCCAGCACGCGAGTGCTCACCGCGGTCCAGCCGCGTTCCGGCACCAGCTCAGCCGCCGCGGCCAGCAACCGCTGCCGTACCTCTTGGCCGCGTGCCGCCGCCGGAGAACTCATTCCGCTCCCTCTCGATCAATCGCCCTGGTCAATCGCCCAGGGCAGTCGTACAGGGCGATCGTCCTGTACGACTGCCCTGATCGTAGCGCGGCCCGCCGCCCCAGGAAAAGCCGGTGATCCAAGACTCACCTGAAGGCGGGAGACGGCGGCGACGCCCGATCCGTCCTCTACCGTCCGAAGCGGCTTTCTCTGCCCGCCCCGAAACCGACAGGTCATCCACTGTGCCCTCGCCGCTGTCCACTGTGTTCATTCGACGGCCGGCGTGGCTGGCGCCGCGGGTCGCGCGCACCGAGATCCTCGGCGGGCTGGTCGTCGCGCTCGCGCTGATCCCGGAGGCGATCTCGTTCTCGGTGATCGCCGGAGTCGATCCGCGAGTGGGCCTGTGCGCGTCGTTCACCATGGCGGTGGTGATCGCGTTCGTCGGCGGCCGTCCGGCGATGATCTCCGCGGCGACCGGGGCGATCGCCCTGGTGGTCGCGCCGCCGGCCAGGGAACACGGCTTTGGCTATCTCGTCGCGACAGTGGTGCTGGGCGGGCTGTTCCAGATCGTGCTCGGCTCGCTCGGCGTGGCGAAGCTGATGCGGTTCGTGCCGCGCAGCGTGATGGTCGGCTTCGTGAACGCGCTGGCGATCCTGATCTTCCTGGCGCAGGCGCCGGAGCTGATCGACGTGCCGTGGCCGGTGTACCCGCTGTTCGCCGGCGGCCTCGCGCTCATGGTGTTCTTCCCCCGGCTGACCAAAGCCGTTCCCGCGCCGCTGGTGTCGATCGTGGTGCTCACGGCGTTGACGATCGCGGCTGGGATCGCCGTGCCGACCGTCGGCGACAAGGGCGCGCTTCCTTCAGCGCTGCCGGTGCCGGGGATCCCGGACGTGCCGTTCACCTTCGGCACGCTCGGCCTGATCGCGCCGTACGCGCTGGCGTTCGCCCTGGTCGGGCTGATGGAATCGCTGATGACCGCCAAACTGGTCGACGACCTCACGGACACGCATTCGAAACAAGACCCGGGAAGCGGTCGGGCAGGGCGTCGCCAACGTCGTCACCGGGATTTTCGGCGGGATGGGCGGCTGCGCGATGATCGGCCAGACGATGATCAACGTCAAGGTCGCGGGCAGCCGGACGCGGTTGTCGACGTTCCTCGCCGGGGCGTTCCTGATGGTGCTGTGCCTGGTGTTCGGGCCGGTCGTGTCGCGGATCCCGATGGCGGCGCTGGTCGCGGTGATGGTGCTGGTCGCGTTCGGCACGTTCGACTGGCATTCGATCGTGATCTTCGCTCGCCGGGTCGCGCACCTGGTCGAGGTGACCGCGGTGCGCGAGCCCGGCCACGTTCGGTACTCGGTGACGGGCGCGCTGTTCTTCGCGTCCAGCAACGATCTCGTCTACCAGTTCGACTACGCCGACGACCCGGACCGAGTGGTGATCGATCTTTCGGCCGCGCACATCTGGGACGTCTCGACGGTAGCCGCGCTCGACGCGATCACGACGAAGTACGAGAGGCGCGGGAAGACCGTCGAAATCGTCGGACTGAACCAGCACAGCGCGACGATGCACGAACGGCTGTCCGGGGAACTAGCGCGCAGCTAGCTTGCCAACGCCGCCGTCCGCTCCCGGATCCGCGGCCGGACAGTGAAACCGCTCGGCTTCAACGTCAACGACTCCACGATTTTCAACTCGTATCCCGGATCTGCCTCGAAGTCGTAGCGCTGCAACATAATCCCCAACGCCAGCACCGCCTCGTGCAAGGCGAACTGCCGTCCGATGCACGCGCGTTCCCCGGTACCGAACGGTTTGTACGCCTGTGCCGGACGCTTCCGCACCGCCGCCGGCTCGAAGCGGTCCGGATCGAATTTCTCCGGGTCCGGCCCCCACACGGTCGGGTCGCGGTGCAGCATCGGCAGCGGGACGATGATCGAATCGCCCTTGCGCATCGGGTATTTTCCGCCCAGCACCAGGTCTTCGCGGGCTTGCCGGGAGTAGCCGGGCGCGGTCGGCCACAACCGCATCGCCTCGTCGAGGACGCGGCGGACATACCGCAGCTTCGCCACGTCGCCGAAAGCCGGTTCGCGATCGCCCCAGACCGAGTCGACTTCGGCGCGGGCCTTCGCCAGCAGTTCGGGATGCCGCGTCAAGTAGTACAACGCGAACGACAGCGCACCGGACGTCGTCTCGTGGCCCGCGACCACGAACGTGATGGCCTGGTTGCGAATGTTCACCGGGTCGAGCTGCTGCCCGGTCTCCGGATGCCCCTCGGTGAGCATCAGGCCGAGCAGGTCACGCGCTTCGCCGCCCTCCCGGCGGCGGGTCTCGATGACCTCGTCGACCAGATTCGTCATGGTGTCGATGTCGGCCCGGTTCTGCGCGGCCGGCCCGGCCAGCGCGCGCCGCACGAACGGAAGCTTGACGTTGCCAGCTGCGCGAACCGCAACGCGCGGATCATCGCCGTGGCGAACGGATGCGGTTCAGCCCGCTCGAACGACCCGAACCGGTACCCGAACCCGGCGAGCCCGATCGTCTCCAGCGTCAGCCGGGTCATGTCGGCGGCGACGTCGACCGGACCGGTCGCGCGGTCCCACGCCGCGGTCAGCTCGCCGGCGACCTCGAGCATCGTCGAGTGATAGCGGCGCATCGCCTCGGCGGAGAACGCGGGCTGGAGAATGTCGTGGGCCAGCTGCCAATTCGGCTCGCGCGTGTGCGCGGTGAACAGTCCGTCGCCGACGACCGCGCGCAGCCGCTCGACCCCGAGGCCGACGTGCTTGCCGAACCGCGTCTCGTCGTTCAGCTCGGCGACCAGGTCGATCCCGCTGGCGAACACGATCTCGAGACCGAAGAACTTGCGGGTGAAGATCGGCCCGAGCCCCGCCCCCGCGCGCATGGTGCTCTGCAGCGGCGTGCGCACATTGGTCCCGAGCAGATCGCCGAGCACCGGCAGCCGCCCAGGACGGTGCGGAATCGCGGTGGTGTCCACAGTTTCGCTCCCTACTGAACCCACATCCAATAGAGTCACCATCCCCCGCTGCTGAACCGGTGTCAAGTAAGCTGGGAGGATGCGGACGCGCCTGAGCACCGAACAACGGCGCGAACAGCTGCTGACCATCGGAGCCGGCCTGTTCGCGGGACGCCCGTACGACGAGGTGTGGATCGAAGAGGTAGCCGAAATAGCCGGCGTCTCGCGCGGCCTGCTGTACCACTACTTCCCCACGAAAAAAGACTTCTTCGCCGCGATCGTCCGCGGCCAGCGGGACCAACTGCTGGCCATGAGCGAACCCGACCCGGCGCTGCCAGTGGCCGAACAGCTGCGCGCCGGGCTGGAGGTATACCTGGAATTCGCCCGTACCCACCCGGACGGCTACCGCATCGTGCACCGCAGCGCCGGTGACGCGGACCGGGAAATCCGGGAAATCTGCGAGGCCGGGATGACAGCGAACGCCGAGCGAATCCTGGCCGCAGTGAGCTTGCTGCGACCGGTGACCGCTACGACGCGCCTGGCGGTCCGGGGATGGCTTTCGTTTGTGGCGACGCTGATCCTGGACTGGCTGGACGAGCCGAAGATCAGCACGGAGGAACTGCGGGACCTCTGCGCACGAACTCTTTTCGCCGCGGTGGACGTGGATCCCAACGCGGCCTGATTGCGCGAGGGGCGCGGCTCCGCGTCCGTGAGGGGAACCCTGAGGGAATTAGATTCCCTCAGGGTTCCCCTCACGGCCCGCCCCGCTCACCCGCCGCTTGCCGCGCTGCGTCCCCCATGTGGCATTCGGTGCGTCACATGCACCCAACGCCACATGGGGGCGCAAGCCCCCACCCCACCGCGAACCGCGACCAGCGCACCCAACCAACCAGGCACCCGCACCACCCCCCGCACCCCGATACGAAGCCAAAAACACGGCGCGGAGGTGCTTGTCAAGGCATCTTTCCCGCCTTGACAAGCACCTCCGCGCCGTAGTCACACTCAACTTCGGGGTGCCCTCTCACGCCACCAAAGCAATGTCGCCGCCAGGCGACGAGCCGACACCCCGCTTCACACAGTCACCACAACCGAATCCCCCACCACCCGAACCGGAACCCCCCGCAACCCCACCCGCCCGTCCGCCGGATGCCGCCCCGTCAGAACATCGAACTCAAACCCATGCCAAGGACAAACAATATTCCGATCAGCCGGATGAAACGCGGGCCCGCCGCTCTTCCGATCCTCCCGAACCGGCTGAACAGTCCGAGGCATGATCTTCCCCTGGCAAACCGGCCCTCCTTGATGCGGGCACACGTTATGCCAAGCCCGCACCTCCCCGGCATGGAAGTAAATCCCGACCTCCACCCCGTCGACCTCCACCACGATCCGCTCGCGCGCCCGAAGATCCGCCAGCCCGGCAACCACCACATCCCGCCGCACAGCACTCATTCGGCCCTCCGATACCAGATCGCCATATCGAAAAGATTCACATCCGCCGCGTCCAGCAACGCAGTCACCAGAACCACAGTCTCCGTAGCAGTCAGCGCATCCTCCCGAATCGGCCACGCGATCTTCCCTGCCCGATCGCTCTTGGCGGAGAACAACCGAGCCGCCGCATACAGCAGGTCAGCGATCTCTCCGTCAGCGACCGCAGCGGCCCGATCCTCAGCGAGGACCTCGGACGTCACCTCGTTCAGCCGAGATACCAGCGAGGTCAGTTCAGATGTCATGATCACGAAACCCCAGGACGTTCACGAAGCACGCTCCGCGCAGCGGGCTTCCGACGGTCAACAGGAAGGTTGAACACCCGAGCGGCATTGAGCCCGAGGATATTCCGCTTGGCCTGCTCCGACAAAAACGGCAGCCGCGTAATCGTCGACGGCGCGTCCCAATCCCAATGCGGCCAGTCCGACGAGTACAACAGCTGCGTTTCCGCGTTGAACGCTTTCATCCCGGCCTCCAGCAACTCCATGCTGGTCCGCTCCATAGGCTGGCTCGTGTACCACATTTCCTTCATGTACTCGCTGGGCAACCGAGTCAGCCCGGGAACTTCGCTGGGCCGCATCAGCACCTCGTGGTCGAGGCGTTGCATGAGGAACGGAATCCACGCGAGCCCGCTCTCCACCCACACCATCTTCAGCCGGGGAAACCGCTCCGGCATCGCGTTGACGATCCAGTTGGTCACGTGGATCTGGTTGTAATGCGTGAAAGACAACGCGTGCATCGACAGGAACCGGTTCAGCTGGGCGAAAGACGGATCGCCCCAGTGGTACCCGGAGTGGAACGCGAGCGGCTTCCCGCTGTCCTCGATCAGCTTGTACAACCGGGTGTAGACATCCGAATGAACCGGATTGTTGCGCGTCGAACAAACCGTGTACCCGATGATCCCGGCATCGTCGGCGTACTTCTCGACCAGCTCTTCGCAGACTTCCGGCGTGTTGTACGGCAAGTACAGCATGCCCTTGAGCCGATCGTCCTGCGGCAGAACAACTTCAGTCAGCCAGCGGTTGAACGCCCGCCCGAGCACGACCTCGATCTCGTCCTGCGGATGCATGCCCAGCAGCAGCATCGCGCTCGGGAACACCACCTGGTAGTCCAGCCCCATCGCGTCCATGCCGCGTCGGGCGGCCGCGACGAACGGATGCCCGGGCACCCCGTCGAGCGGCTCCTTGCGGCCCTGATGCCCGATCCGTCCGCCAACGCTCTGATGTGACATGCCAGGCTGGATGTTCAGCAACGCGTTGTTGCCGGCGAACTTGCCGAACTGGTCCATCCCGATCTGGCGCCACACGTCGTTGTCGATGAGCTCCAGCACCTCGCCCCAGAAATGGTCTTCCGAGACGTGCGCGTCGATGTCGACGATGAAATAGTCGTCGTACTCCCGCTCGGCCTGCTTGGTCGCGTGGGCGAGGACGTCGCGGGTGTCGGTCCGCCCGCCGATCTCGGCGAGTTCCCGGATCCGCGGCCCGTCGGAACGCGGAGTGGGCAAATCGGGCACGGATTCCTCCCTTCGTCCGGCGTCAGCGGGGCGCGACGGCGGCATCGGTCATCGTGGTCAGGTAATCGTCGTCAGCCGGGGCCGCGTTCTCGTGCGGAATGACGGCGGCGCGGTCCCGGCTCACCGCGAACGTGTGCTCCTCGCCCGCGGTCGGGACGGATTCCGCGGAAAGCTCGGCCGTTTCGGTGCGCACGCGCATCGGGAGACCATCCGCGCGGACAAGAAGATTGACGGCACTGCCGAGGTAAGTGGTGCGCTCGACAGTTCCGCGGAACGCGCCGAGGTTTCCGGAACCGCCCGAAGACAACCGGGCATGCGCCGCGCGGAACGCGATGTCGGCGCGGTCTCCCACCGAAACGTCGCCGGTCGTGATTCCGGAGAAGACCAGCGAGGTGTCATCCACGCGCACCTCGGCGGTTTTCCCGTGCACCCCGGTGACCGTCCCGGGCAGGATGTTCTGAAAGCCCATGAAATCCGCGACATACGCCGAATTCGGGCGGTCGTACAGGTCGCTCGGCGTGCCGGACTGGACGATGACGCCCTCGCTCATCACGACGATCCGGTCGGACAGCGTGATCGCTTCCTCCTGGTCGTGCGTCACGTAGACCGACGTCGTCTCGAACCGGTTGTGCAGCGACCGCACCTGCTGGCCCATCTGGTACCGCAGCTTGCTGTCCAAATTGGACAGCGGCTCGTCGTAGAAGATGATCCCCGGCCGGGCGGCCAGCGCGCGGGCGAGTGCCACGCGCTGCTGCTGACCGCCCGACAAGGCAGTGACCGGACGCTTCCCGAGGTCGGAAAGACCGACCGCGTCAAGCATTTCCTCCACCCGCTGCGCACGCTCCCGGCCAGGCATCCGGGCGACCTTCAGCGGGTACGCGACGTTGTCCGTGACGTTCAGGTGCGGCCAGAGCGCATAGCTCTGGAACACCATGCCGACCCGGCGTTTGTCCGCGGGCACGAACGTGCGCCGCGCGGTGTCGACCACGACCCGGTCGCCCATCACGATCCGGCCCGCACTCGGCCGCTCCAGCCCGGCCAGGCAGCGCAACGTCGTCGTCTTGCCGCAGCCCGAGGGGCCGAGCAGCGTCACGAACTGCCCGGACTCGATCGTCAGATCCAGTTCGTGCAGCGCCGCCTTCGCGCCGTACTTCTTGGTGAGTCCGGATACCTGGACCTCGGTCATCGTGACCTGCGCTTTCTCTTCGGCCGGGAGGCGAGGCGTTACTTCTTGAAGGCCTGGGTGATGAAGTCGAAGTACGGCTTGTTGAACGCGGGGTCCGGGTTCGAGAACGGCAGCCGCGGCAGCTTGTCCAGCGACGGCAGACCCGCCGGGCCGGGCGCGGTCGGCGTGCGGCCGTAGGAGTTGTCCTTCTCCGCCAAGGCTTTCTGGCCTTCCGGCGAGTAGAGCCAGTTGACGTACAGCTGCGCGGCCTCGGAGTGCGGCGCGTCCTTGATCAAGCACAGCGCCGAACGCGCCATGTAGTTTCCGCCGTCCTCGAGCGGGAACACCATGTCGATCGGCGCGCCCTTCTGCTTCTGCGCCTCGAAGTAGCCCTGGTATACGGCGACGCCGACCGGGAACCGGCCACTCGCGACATCTGTGGGCACCATCGGCTCGGATTGAGATATCTGCAGGTCCTGCGCGGCCAGCTTCTCCAGGTAGGAGCGGCCCCACTTCTTCTCGTTCTCGGGCAGCATCAGCGATTCCAGGATGTACCGGATGCCGCCGGGCACGGTCATGTCGCCGACCGCGATCTTGCCCTTCCACTTCGGGTCGAGCAGATCGTGCCAGTTCTTCGGCGCGTCCCGCTTCTGCACCTGGTCGGTGTTGTAGACGAATCCGAAGTAGCGCAACGCGAAGTAGGTCAGCCTGCCGTCGTTGTCGGTCGGGACCTTGAACCCTGGGTCGGCGGTGCGCACGTCCGCGGGCGCGCAGATGTTCGGCTTCGCGGCGGCCTGCGGCGATTCGCCGCCGACGTAGATGTCCGCGATCCGGTTCCCGCTCTGCGCCTCGGTGTCGAGCTTGGTGAGGATCTGCGCGTCGGCCTGGTCCTGCGGAAGCAGCTTGATCCCGGGGAAGCGCTTCGTGAACACGTCGTTCAGCGCCTGGTTCGCCGTCACCCCGGGCCCGTACAGCACGAGTTGGGTGTGGTTGGCCGAGAATGCCTTGTCGTACAGCTCGTTCATATATTTGTTGGCCGCGGCTGACGCGCCAGGGACCTCGACTGGGGTACTCGACTTCGTCGCGCCCGCCGAGGCACAGGCGGTGAGCGTGGCGAGCAGGCCGGCGGTGAGCGCCAGCGCGGGCGCGCGCAGTTTCGTGCGGGAGAACTTCATTGTTCTTCCTCTCGGGTCAGTGGGTGAGGCGGGAGAACGGGCCGGACGGACGGTCGGTGCGGCCGAGGATCCGGCCGCCGAGCTTGACGGACACCGCGGCGAGCGCGAGGACGGCGAACGCGGCGATCAGGATGATCATGAACAACGCCGCTCCCCGGGACATCTCGCCGGTGAGGAACTGCTGGAAAGCGGTCAGCGACACCGGTTCCAGGCCGGGCGGGGCCAGCAGCATCGGCACGGCGAGGTTGCCCGAGATGAACAGCGCGGAGAGGAACCAGCCGGCCAGGAAGCTCGGGACGACCAGGCGCAGCACGATGGTCAGCAGCACCCGGCCCGCGCTCGCGCCGGACATCCGGCCCGCCTCCTCCAGTTCGGGAGACAGCTGGGCGAGCGCGCCCTCGGCGATCCGGCTGGAAACCGGGATCGTGGCCACGACCAGCACGAGCGTCATCAGGAAGGCCGAGCCGTAGAGCCCGCGGAAAGCCGGGAGGTAGAGCACGGCGAACATGTAGGCGAGGCCGAGCACGACTCCGGGCAGCGCCCACGGAATCCAGACGGCGAACGAGGTGTAGCTCCGCAGGAATCCCCGGCGCCGCGCGGTGACGTAGGTCGTGAGCAGCGCGATCGAGATCGAGCCGAAGCCGCCGATGACCGCGAGCCACGCGGTGAGCGCCAGGCTCGAGCTGAACTGCGGGTCGGTGAGCATCGTGACGTAGTTGTCCAGCGTCAGCCCGGTGCTCATCACCCCGAAGATCGGCTGGAGGCTGCCGAGCACCATCGCGAACAGCGGCAGCAGGAAGTTCAGCAGCACCACCACGACGATCAGCGCGGACAGCACCCAGCGGACCGGGCCCAGCTCCTGTGGATCGCGCCGCGACGTCTTCCCGGTGAGCGTGGTGAAGCTGCGGCCGCGCAGCATCCAGCGCTGGGCGAGGAACAACAGCAGCACCAGCAGGATCAGCACGAGCGACAGCGCGAACGCCTTGGTGTACTCGGCTGGCGCCTCATCCCGGACGTAGTGATATATCTGCGTCGAGAAGACGTAGATGCCCGCCTGGCGGCCGATCAGCTGCGGTCCGTCGAACGACTGGAACACCAGCACCGCGATCAGCAGGGCCGCGCCGGTGATCGCCGGGCCGACGGAGGGGATGGTGATGGTGAAGAACGTCCGCACCGTCCCCGCGCCGCTGATCGCCGCCGCCTCGTCGAGCGACTGGTCCCGGTTCTTGAACGCACCGAGCAGCAGAAGGTACGCGAACGGCATATAACCGAGCGAGGTCAGCAGGATCAGCCCGCCCCAGCCCTGGATGTTGATCAGCGCCCCGTGCGTGCCGAGCGCCCGGCCGAACTGGTTGAGCAGGCCGTTCTGCGCGTTGCCGAGCATGATCCAGCCGAGCGTGTGAAACAGCGGCGGGACGAACAGGTTGATCACCATGATCGGAGTGAGCAGCTTGCGGCCGGGAACGTTCGTGTTGGCCGCGATCCAGGCGAACAGCCCGCCGCCCGCCACCGAGATCGTGCCGCACACGACGACCAGCACGATCGAGTTCCCCAGCGTGTGCCAGGTTTCCGGGGCCTCGAACGCGGCGAGCAGGCCGCTCATCGTGAACGGCATGTTGTCCGAGGGCAGCCCGTCGCGGAAGGCGCCGAGCACGATCATCGCCACGGGATAGACGAAAATCAGGGTGAGCCCGGCGAGCAAAGTCGCTTTGAGCACACCGCCGGTCACCGAGCGGCGCATCGATGCCCGCCGGTCGTGCTCGAATAGGCGCTCGGTCACTGCACCGTTCCTTCCTGCGAGCGATCGGTTACCCGCCGCGGAGACGAACCGCTCCGTCCGTCCTGCCGGTTAGCGTAAGAACTCGGGTGCGGCGGCTCATCGAGCGGCTCTCCGAAGTCCTTCCGGTTTCCTCCGACACGGTGTCGGAGGAAACCGCTGATCAGACAAGAGCGGCGAGCACCGCGTCGTTTTCTTCGGGCAGCCCGATCGTCACACGTGCCCCGCGCGCCTTCGGGAACGGCCGGGCGAGCACACCGCGAGCCTCCAAACGGGACAGAAGATCGGCCGCGTCTCCAGGCAGGAAAAGGAAATTCGCCTGACTGGGCACATACGCGACGTTCGCCGCGGTCAACGCGGCCTCGACCCGGGCGCGCTCGGAGACGATGACGGCGGTTCTTTCCTTCGCCACAGCCAATCCTTCCGCGCTCAACGCCGCGATGACCGCCGCCTCGGCCACGCTGTTGAGCGCGAACCCGACGGACGTGCGGCGCAGCGCTTCGGCGATCCGCGGTGCGGCTGCGGCGTAACCGACGCGGATTCCCGCCAAACCGTGCGCTTTGGACAGTGTCCGCAGCAGCACGAGATTCTCGAACTCGTCGAGCAATCCGACAGTGGCGTCCACCGGTTCGGCAGAAACGAACTCGCGGTACGCCTCGTCGACAACAACCAGCACGCTCGACGGGACGCTTTTGAGGAAGTCGCGGATATCCTCGACCCCGCGCAGCCCGCCAGTCGGGTTGTTGGGATTGCAGAGGTAGACAATGCGGGTTTCCGGGCCGACCGCGGCGAGCATCGCGTCGAGATCCATCGCGCCTTTCGCGTCGAGACCGACCTCGGTGGACTCTGCGCCGGCGAGCGAAAGGGCCGCCGCGTACGCCTCAAAGGACGGTGCCGGGCGAACGCCGTGCACGCCGGGTTCGCACACCAGCCGGGCCAGCGCGTGCAGCAGAGTGCCGGATCCGTTGTCGATCGCGATGCGCCCCGCGTCCAGGCCCATCGCCTCGGCGACGGCGGCGCGTGCCGCGGCACGGTGGTAATCGGGGTAGCGGTGGGCATTTCGCGCCGCCTCGGTCATGGCGGCGACGATGACGTCGGCGGGCGCCCACGGCATTTCGTTCTGGGACAAGCGGATCGGCGGCTGCGCACCGCGGGACGAGCGATCGGGGGCGGCGAGCACGCGGTCGACCACACTGCGGAGCTCCAGCAGCATGCATCCTCCTCAAGCCGGACGATTAACTGTAATGAATATACATAATTCTGAGCGCGTGTACATCCATCAGTTCTCCGGCTTGAGATATCAGGAAGGCCGGGCTGCCACCGCAGGACGCCGATGCCGCGAAATCGCCGACTCCGCCAGCTTGTGGTCACGCCGCACGACCGCCTCGGCGAAGTCGAGGTGCGTCCGCAACCGCTCCTGCGTGGTCGGCGCGGTGACGCCCTCGAGCCGCGCGGCGATGATGTAGTCGACGAGATTCGTATACAGGCTGCGCAAAAGCTCGTTCGGCGACACCTGCGCGATCCGCGCGTGCAGCGCCCAGATCGCCGTGGGCGCCTCGGCGGAATCCCAGGCCGCCTTCAGCGTCTCGGCGCACGCTGAGATATCAGCGATGTCCTCGTCGCTCGCGTTCTCGACCGCGTCGTGCAGCACCGAACCGTCGAGCGAGTCCAGGACGCGCAGGCAGTTCTCCACCGTCGCCTTTCCTTCGCGCAACTGCAGCAGCTGATCGCTCAGGTGCGTGAACGGCGAGCGCGTCGCGACGAAGATCCCGCCACCCGGGCCCGGCTTCGCGTCGACGATGCCGCGGGCGCGCAGCAGCTGGATCGCCTCGCTCAGCGTCGCCGGCGCGACCCCGAAGCGCGCCATCAGCTCCTGACGGCGGCCGACGAAGTGCCCGGCGCTCCAGCCCTCCGAGACGATCTCGTCCTCGAGCGCGCGAGCGACCTGGACGGCAGCGGCGGTGTTCGTGATCTGCGGCAAGAAGTCCTCCGAAGTTCTCGGTCCGGTGACGTCGCCGACGCGGGTCACGCGTAGTGACAGATTAGAGGCGCACCGGAACGCCGAACACCCGGCATCGTCTATATTGATTGTAGACATTAGACGCTGGCGTCACCAGCGCGGCACGCACCGTTGCCCAAGGAGCCCTCATGCCGGTTTCCGCCTCGATCCTCGCCGACTCCGCCGCCCTCCTGCCAGACCTGATCGCGCTCCGCCGCACCCTGCACGCCCAGCCCGAAGCCGGGTTCGCCCTCCCCCGCACACAGCGGACCGTACTGACCGCGATGACCTCACTCGACCTCGAAGTGACCCCCGGCCCACACGACTTCACCTCGATCGTCGCGGTACTGCGCGGCGCACGCCCCGGACCGTCGGTCGTCCTGCGCGCGGACATGGACGCGCTCCGCGTCACGGAGGAGACCGGGCTGCCGTTCGCATCTCAGACGCCCGGATTGATGCACGCCTGCGGCCACGACCTGCACACAGCCGCACTCGTCGGCGCGGCAAAGCTGCTCAACGCGCGCCGCGACGAGATCTCAGGCTCGGTCGTGTTCATGTTCGAACCCGGCGAGGAAGCCGGCGGCGGCGCACAACGATTGATCAAAGAAGGAGTGCTTTCCGCAGCCGGGCAACGCGTCGAAGCGGCCTACGGCATCCACGTCCTGCCCGGCCGCGCTGGCGTATTCACGACCCGTCCCGGCTCGCTCATGGCCGGGGCAAGCAGCCTGACCGTACGCGTGCTCGGCCGAAGCGGACACGGGTCGCGACCGCACCAGGCGATAGACCCAGTTCCCGCTGCGGCACAGATCATTTCGGCTCTGCACACCTACGTCACCCGGCGATTTCCGGTGTTCGACCCGGTTGTGCTGTCAGTGACCAAAATGCAGGCGAGCGAGATCATCAACGCCATCCCCGACGAGGCAACACTAGGCGCGACGATCCGCGCGCTTTCCGGGGAAAGCGTAGACATCCTGGCCCGCGAACTGCCGTCACTGGCGGACGGTATCGCGTCGGCATTCGGTTGCCGCGCAGAAACAGAGTTCCGGTCGGTCTACCCAGTCACCGCGAACGACCCGAAGGCCGCAGCACAGGCCCTGACCGTGCTCAGCGACCTGTTCGGCCCGGAGCGAGCTGTCCCGCTGGAGCATCCGATCATGGCGTCGGAGAGCTTTTCCGCGGTACTGAACGAGATCCCCGGCGCGTTCATCTTCCTAGGCACCACACCAACCGGAACCGACCCGGACACCGCAGAGATGAACCACTCCCCACGCGCAACCTTCGACGACAACGTGCTCGGCGACCAAGCCGCCGCACTGGCAGCACTCGCACTCAGCCACGTTCGCCATCCGTGAAGGAACCAGATTCCCTCACGGACCCCCTCACGAACTTTTCGCTGACGCACCCAATGTGGCGTTCGGTGCGTCTGACGCACCCAATGCCACAGTGGGGCGCAAGCCCCCGCCCCACCGCGAACCACGACCAACGCACCCAACCAACCATGCACCCACACCACCCCCGCACCCCGATACGAAGCCAAGACGCGGCGCGGGGGGGGGGGGTGCCGGGACGCTTTCTCCCTCTGGCACAAACCCCCCCCGCGGGTCCAAAACAAATC
>NZ_JBVKDQ010000003.1:191440-370519 GCF_055633755.1 Amycolatopsis sp. NPDC114484
GGGGTGCTTGTCAAGGCATCTTTCCCGCCTTGACAAGCACCCCCGCGCCGTAGTCACAATCAACTTCGGGGTGCCCACCCACGAGGACCAAGCGCAACGTCGCCGCCAGGCGACGAGCCCCCACCCCCACCCACCATCAATGCTTCTCGTGAATCAACGGCCAAGGAGAAGGAAACACATCCACCGGCACCTTAACCACCGCAGGCCGCCCCGCCGCAATCGCCGCCCCCACCTCCTTCTCCACCGCCGCAGCGTCCTCAGCGACCGCGAAGTCCAACCCGAACGCCCGCGTCAGCAACCCGAAATCGGGATTCGTCAGATCAGACCCAATGAACCGGCCACCGTAACTATCCCGCTGGATCCGCCAAACATTCCCGAACCGCGAGTCCTCGAACAACACAGTCACCAACGGAATCCCATACTTCTTAGCCGTCGCGAACTCCTGCATGGACCACCCGATCCCCCCGTCCCCAGTCACCGCGACCACCGGCCGCCCACCCGACCCCACCGCAGCCCCGAGCGCAGTAGGCATCGCGTACCCGAGCGTCCCCTGATACCCAGGCCACACATAAGACCGCGGTGCCCGCACAGGAAAGCCATACGTCGAGACATACCCGATCTGCGTCAACTCATTGACGTAAACCCCATCCTCCGGCAACGCAGCACGGATCGCGTCGACGAACTCCATCTGCGGCCCAGCCTGCTTCCGAATCCGAGCTTCGCAATCCTCGCGCAGCCGAACCAATTCGGAGCCCCATGCAGCGCGAGGCGAGAGCCGCTCGACCAACGCCTCCAGCACAGCCACCGCGTCCGCATTAATCGCGAGATCCGGCCGCCGAGGCGAACGAAGGTCGGCCGCGTCGATGTTCACCAGCGCGAGCCGGGCATCGCCGATATTCAACTGCTGCCCAAACGGCGTCAAAAACCGGCTGCCGAACGAAACCACCAGATCCGCGGTGGACCGCAGTTCCCACAACGCGAACGCGGGCAACGCGTGCGGATCCCGAGCATCGATCGCCCCACGCCCGTTCTCGCTCATCACCACCGGCGCGTCCAGCAACTCGGCAAGCCGAGCCAACAGCTTGAACGCCCGAGGATCCCGCATCCCCCCGCCCACGTGGATCACTGGCCGCTCACTACCCGCCAGCAGTCGCGCGAGGTCGGCGACCTCCCGCTCCGGAGCCTCCGGTTCCCGCACCCCGAACGGCTCGCCCGGCTTGAGATCCGCGACCGCGTGGAGCAAATCCGGCCCCAGCTCCAACGCGACCGGACGCGGCCGTCCCGTGCGCATCTGCCGGAACCCTTCATGGACGAGATCCGGGATCTCCTCGACCCGCTTCGGCCGCGCGGACCACTTCGTCAGCCCCTGGACCGTGTCGGTCTGCCGCGGAATCTCGTGCAGCGCACCGAGCCCGGAGCCGACGAGCGGCGACGGGATCGTGCCGGCCAGCAGCATCACCTGCGAGGAGCAGGCGTATGCCGTTGCCATACCAGCTCCGGCGTTCAGCACACCAGGGCCGGGCACGACCATCGCCACGCCCGGCCGTCCGGACGCGCGGTAGTAGCCGTCGGCCATGTAGCTGGTCGCCTGCTCGTGCCGCGGGACGACCAGCTCCAACTCGTCGCGCTCGCGGTACATGCCGTCAGTGAGCCCGTCCAGCTGGACCCCGGGAATGCCGAAGACCGTGTCGACGCCCTCGCTGATGAGCGCCCTGGCGAGCGCGTCACCGCCTGTCATCTGTGCCATGCGGATCCCTCTCGTCAAATGTCTATAATGAATATAGATCAAATCTCCGGCAGCTGGCAACGGAAGAGGCGAGCATGACTCTCGAAGGACAGGTGCAGGCCTACGCCGACCGGCTCGGCCGGCCGGTCATCGTGTTCGACGTCGACTTCGCGGTGATCGCGTTCAGCGTGCACGACCAGGACGTCGACCACGCCCGGCTGGCGATCATCCTGTCCCACAAAGGATCTTCGCGCGCCCGGGAGTCCATTCGGGACTACCGGGTCGGCCAGGCGCAGGACCCGGTGCGGATTCCGCCGCTCGACGGCGGGCAGTCCCGGCTGGTCGCGCCGGTCCGGCACGAAAGACGGCTCGTCGGCTATCTGTCCTCGACGATCCCCGAGGACGATGACTCCGCCTACGCGGACGACGACGAGTTGCGCGACCGCCGCGCGCAGATCGGTTTGCTGCTGGCCGCTATGGCGCTGGGCAACCGGGAAGACGAGGACCGCGCGCGACGTCTGCTCGCCGCGCTCCTCGAAGGCAACGACGACCAGCGCGTCCGGGCCGCCGACGAACTGCTCGCGAGCGGCCTGCTCTCCCCCGTCCCGCACTACACGGCGATCTCGATCGCGACCCCGCCCCGAGCCGAGCCCAGCTCGGCAACGCTCCGGCTCGTGCTGGACCGGGCATTGTCGAGCATTCCCGTCTTCCCGACCCTGAAGGCGGTCGGCGCGGTGCTCGGCAGCGAAGCGATCTTGCTGGTGCCGTACGAGATCGACACCGAGCGGCTGTCGACCCTCCTTGCTCAGCCCGCCTTTTCGGGTCTGCACGCTGGGGTCGGCGGAGCGCACGCGCCACTGTCGGGCGTGCATCGCTCGCTGCGGGAAGCCCGGATCGCCTTGCGCGGCGGCGACACCGGCCGCGTCGTCCACTGGTCCGAGTTGGGATTGGACCGGCTGCTGCTGCAACTCCCGCTCGAGGACGTTGATATCTCAGATCTCCCCGATGCCGTACGACGGTTGCTCGACGCGCAGTCCGGGCCGGACCTCGCGCAGACCCTGGAGACCTATCTCGACTGCGGCTGCGACGCCCAGCGCACCGCGCTGACCCTGCACGTCCACCGCAGCACCCTTTACTACCGGCTGGATCGCGTGCGAGCAGTCGCCGACGTCGATCTCGCCGACGGGAAAGTGCGCCGGGAACTCCACACCGGACTGCGGATCGCGACGCTCGCCGGTCTTCGCTAGCCCCGCCGTCCTCAATTGACTATATTCAATGTGAACTTTTACGGAAGGGTCCCGCATGAACGCACTGCTGAGCACCGTCTCGGTCTCCGACGACCGCGGGCGGCCGATCCTGGACGCCGCGACCCGGGAAGTCGTCGGCCACGCCCCCGTGCACACGGTCGACCAGCTGAACACCGCAATCGCCGCTGCCGCAACGGCTCAGCCCGCGTGGGCCGCGCTGGGACACGCTGAACGTTCGCGGATCCTGCACGTCATCGCCGACGACATCGACGCCCACGCCGAAGAACTCGGCGAAATCATCACCGCTGAGCAAGGCAAAGCCGGCGGCGCCGGCGAGGCGCACGGTGCCGCGCACTGGCTCCGGGCTGCCGCGGACACTGTGCTCGAACCGCAGACGCTGCCAGACGGGGCGGAACAGCACTACGTCCCGCTCGGCGTCGTAGCGTCGATCGGCCCGTGGAACTTCCCGGTGATGATCGCGGTGTGGCACGTCGCGCCGGCGTTGCGCATGGGAAATACCGTGGTGCTCAAGCCTTCCGAGAACACTCCGCTGAGCGTGCTCGCCCTCGCGGAGATCTTCCGCCGTCACCTCCCCGCGGACGTGCTGACCGCGGTCTCCGGGGATCGCGAAGTCGGAGCCGCGCTGGCCGCGCATCCGCGGATCGCCAAGATCGTGTTCACCGGCTCGACCGCGACCGGCCGCCGGATCGTCGAAAGCTCGGCGGGCAACCTCGCGCGGCTCACCCTGGAACTGGGCGGAAACGACGCCGCGATCGTGCTTCCCGGCACGGACGTGGACGCCGTCGCGGACAAGCTGTTCTGGGCGGCTTTCATGAACACCGGCCAGGTGTGCGCCGCGCTCAAACGGCTTTACGTGCACGAGTCGATCTACGACGACGTCGTCTCCGCGCTGGCCGAACGCGCCGAGAAAGCACCGATGGGGCCGGGACAGGACAAGGCGAACCGGCTCGGGCCGGTGCAGAATCCCGCGCAGTTCGAGATCGTTTCCCGGCTGGTCGAAGAGGCCCGGGCGCGCGGTGCCCGGATCGTCACCGGTGGCATGCCGGCGACGGAACTCGGTCCGTTGTTCTACCGGCCGACGATCATCGCGGACGTCGAGGACGGTGCCGCGGTGGTCGACGAGGAGCAGTTCGGTCCGGTGCTGCCGGTGATCCGGTACGCCGAGGTGGACGACGCGGTGCGCCGGGCCAACGGCACTGACCAGGGATTGGGCGCTTCGGTGTGGGGTGCCGACGCCGACGAGGCAGCCGCGGTGGCGCAGCGGATGGAGGCGGGCACCGTGTGGATCAACCAGCACGGTGGCGTCGATCCGGCGATTCCGTTCGGTGGGATCAAGTCGTCCGGATACGGGCTGGAGTTCGGCGTGGAAGGCCTGAAGGCCATGGCAGCCAGCAAAATCATCCGCCGGTGAGACCAGTGAAGGCCTCCTTGAGGGATTTCCTCGAGGAGGCCTTCACCGTGGGCCGGGGGTCAAGCGCCGCGAAGCTTTTCCCACAAGTCGGCCGCGGCCGCCCGGTCGGGCGGAGCACCTCGCCAGACCACGGTCTGGTCCTGACGTACCAGCGTGATTGGGCAAAGATATTCATCCGGCAGCGCGTCGACTTCAACGACAGCCAGTGGGATACCTCGGTCTGCCGCTTCAACGGTCAACGCTGAGATATCAATCCCGCGTGTTGCAATCGCCGTGTAGCCAGCTGAAAAATGGTCATACAGCGAGGAGCCGTCCGCCAGCGTGAAGTGCGGGGCACGGCAACCCGGCACAGTGGACGGTGTGTAGCTGCCCATAGTGTAGCCAGGGGCTTCTTCGCCGTCGTAGGCGATGATCGGGGAATCGTGGTACGCGTAGCCGTAATTCAAGCCAGCAGCGGCGAACTGCGGCTCGTTCAACTCCCGTACCGCCGCGCCGAAAGCCGCGCGCGCGGCTTCACCGTCCAGGGTCTCGTCTTCCAGGGCGGCGGGGAGTCCCGGCCGGGCGAGCTTCCGCTGATGATTCATCGCGAAGTGCGACACCTGTTCGGTGATCGGCCGCCGCTCGGCTTCGTAGGCGTCCAGGATCCCTTCCTCGGCCCAACCGCCGAGATGCGCGCCGAGCAGCCACGTCAGGTTCAGCACGTCCGCGATGCCCGCGTTCATCCCGAATCCGGCGAACGGTACCCACAGGTGCGAAGCGTCTCCGGCGAGGAACACCCGCCGGTCGCGGAATCGGTCGGCGAGCAGACGGCGCGCAATCCAGTCCTCTTTGGACACGACGTCGTACTCGAACGCCTCGTCCACGCCCAGAATCGCGCGGATCGCCGCGTCCCGGTCGACGGCTTCCTCTTCCGAGGAAAGGTAGGTGTGTACGAGAAACGTTTCGCTGCCGTCGATCGCGTACACGTGCCCGACGCGACGCTCGTTGAACGTGTAATAGCCCCACGCTCGCGGTTCGTCGGCTGACATCAGCGAGTACAGCTTCGGCGCGCGGATGCAGGTGGACTGCACGTGCTGGAGCACCGGATCGCCGCTGAGCTTCGCGCCGATCTGCTTGCGCACCGCCGAACGGCCACCATCGGCACCGATGAAGTACCGAGCGCGGAGAGTCCGTTCGCCCGATCCATCAGACACTATTGCCGAGACGGACGAGGAGTCTTGCTCCACCGAATGGAATCGCGTGCGGTTGAGCAGCGTCACGCCAGGCGCAGTGGCGGCGTTCCGGGCGAGGATCGGTTCCAGGAAAGTCTGGTTGATCCGGTGCGGCGGCTCCGGCGTCGCCCAGCTCGTGTCGGGCCCGACGCGGGAGGTGTACCGGTCGCCGCTCGCCGGGATCGGGATGCGCGACAGTTCCTGTCCGGTCAGCGAGGTCCGGAACGCGACGTCCTGCGGATAGTCGCGCGGCAGCCCGGCCGCGCGCACCTCGGCCGCGATGCCGAGCCGGCGGAAGCTCTCCATGGTCCGCGAGGCGACGTGATTGCACTTGACGTTCGGCGGTTCGAGAAACTCCCGTTCCT
This sequence comes from Amycolatopsis sp. NPDC114484, assembly GCF_055633755.1. Classification (NCBI taxonomy): domain Bacteria; kingdom Bacillati; phylum Actinomycetota; class Actinomycetes; order Pseudonocardiales; family Pseudonocardiaceae; genus Amycolatopsis; species Amycolatopsis sp. NPDC114484. The sequence continues at coordinate 197,422 of NZ_JBVKDQ010000003.1, forward strand.
CGACGACTATCACCGACACCCCGCGGCTGCTCAGGTCGAGCGCGGCGACGAGGCCGACCGGGCCTGCCCCGGCGATGAGGACGTCTGCGTCCATGGTTTCTCCGTTCAGCACGGCATTCCTTGCGCCACCACGCCAAGATGCTCGGTCATCAGCCGGCGGGCAGCATCCTCGTCGCGGTCCTCAATGGCCTGAAGGATGCGGCGGTGCGCATCGACGGCGCGGGTCGCCCGCTCGGCGTTGGTGTGCACGGCATACACGCTTTCCCGTGGACGATTCAAAGCACCGACCGACGCGGCGATCGCCGGGTTTCCGCTGAGCAAACCAAGCCGGGCGTGGAATTCCAGCGACAACGGGTTGTACCGGCTGGCCTCGTGGACGTGCTTCTCCGATTCCTCGACCAATGCCCGTAACTGCGCGACCTGGTCGTCGGCGGCGGCGCGCGCGGCGAGTGCGGCAGCGGCGGGTTCGACCGCGTGCTGCGCTTCCAGGAGCTGCTCAGTTCGCATGCCGTGCAAATGCAGTTGAATGGAAAGCGAATCGGCGATCCGGCCGATGTCCGCCTCGGCTTCTTCCACCGTGTTGAGTTCGCGGTACTCGCCGGACCAGTACAGCAGCGGATGCCCGGTCCCGCCGCCCGCGGAAACGACCTCGCCGACGAGGATGATGTGATCGCCGCCGCCGAGCATCGTATGCACGGTGCAGTCGAACCAGCTCAACGCGCCGGTGACCACCGGCGCGCCGGTAGCTTCGGTGTGCGTCTCGACCTCGTCGAATCGCTCTTTGCTCCGGCCGCGCCCACGGCGGGCGAAGCACGCGGACACATCCTGCTGATGGCGGCCGAGCACGTTGATCGCGAAGACCCCGCTCGCGCGGATCTCTTCGAGGATCGGGCTGTGCGAATTGATCGACACCGTCACCAAAAGCGGGTTCAGCGACAGGGAAACGAACGAGGTCGCGGTGATTCCGTAAAGGTGCCCGTCGAGTGCGGTCGTCACCACTGTGACACCGGAAGCGAATCGTCCGGCGGCCTGACGGAAGCTGTCGATCCGTTGCTGATCGGAGGTCATCGGGTTCACCTCGCTCCGTCCGGAACGCCGAGATGACGGAAGTCGTAGACGTCCAAAGTGGTCTCGCCGGACCGGAGTCGCTCCATAAAGGACTCCTCTTTCTCCGCGCGCGCACGGGACGCGGCCAAGACGCGGTCGTACTCGTCCGCCGGGAGCACGACGATCCCGTCCCGATCGGCCACCACGACGTCGCCGCGGCGAACCACCCTGCCGCGCAAGGTGATCGGACGGCCGACGGTCCCCGGCCAGTTCTTGATCGTGCCGCGAATCGAAATCGCCGTGCTGAACGCCGGGAACCCGAGCGACGCGAGCTGCTGAGTGTCTCGGACACCGCCGTCGATGACCAAGCCGCGAATGCCGCGCGCCTGCGCCGCGACCGCCATTACTTCGCCCCAGTATCCGAACGGAGCGCCACCGGCGTCGACTACGAGCACGTCACCGGGGTCAGCGGCCTCAATTCCGTGGTGCAACGCGAGGTTGTCGCCGACCTGCGCGGACACCGGCACCGCGCGGCCGACGATCTGCGCGCCGTCCCAGGCTGGCCGGAACGCGGCGTCCAGGAAACAGTCGAGGCCGGACGCCTCATACAGCGTGGCCGTGCCGAGCGTCAGCAGTTCCTTGGTGTCTTCGGCCAAAGTCGTCATGCTTCCGCCCGCTGCAGATCGTGGTAGCCGTACTTCGCGCGGGCTTCGGCGATCGTCGCGCCGCCGAGCGCAGCGGCGAGGATCGCTTCTTCGCGCGCCTGGATCATCTCGGCGACCTCCAGCACGTCGTCCTCGCAGTCGCGCGGGATCGCCACGACCCCGTCCGAGTCGCCCAGCAAGATGTCCCCGTGGCGGACTGTCACGCCCCCGATCGTCACCGGTCCGCGTTCCTCGGCCACCTCGACCCGATCCTTGCCGGTGCGCATGAAGCGACCGCGGCTGTAGATCGGGTAGCCGATGGACAAGGCGCGGTGCGTGTCGCGGCAGACACCTTCAATGACCGTGCCTGAGATACCACGCTGGTGCGCTACGGCGGTCAGGATGTCGCCCCAGACCGTGCAGTCGACGCGACCGTCGTTGTCGAGCACGATCACCTGACCTGGCTCGACCTGATCGATGAAATCGCCGACCGTGCCGGCCGGGACCTGCGCGCTGACATACCGCACGGTGAACGCGCGGCCGACCATGCGCTGTCCGTCCGCCAGCGGGGCGAGGCCGAGCAGGCTGCCCGGGCGCTTGAGCTTGTCGAGGGCGTCGGAGACCGTCGCGGTGCCGAGTCCGGCGAAGCGGTCGAGGAGAGACATCAGCGCTGCTCCACAGTGACTGAGGGGAATTGGGAATCGTGCATGACCTCTTGCACGTCACGGCCGGACCGGACCGCCTCCGCCATCCGGGCTTCGCGCTCGGCGATCCGCTGCGCGAGCTCGATGACGCGTTCGACGTCTCCAGCGGCGACGAAGACGACGCCGTTGACGTCCGCGAGCACGAAGTCGTGCGGGGCAACTGAGATACCAGCGATCTGGATACGCTCGTCCATCGCGGCCTGCACGATGCGCCCCCGCGCGCTGACCGGAACTGCCGTACGGGCGAACACCGGAAGCTTCAGCGCTTCGCTCTCCTGGACGTCGCGGCAGGCACCGTCCACGATCACGCCGGCCACGCCGCGCCGGACCGCGGCCTCGGCGAGCAAGCCGCCCCAGCAGGAGACGTCCGTGCGGCCGTGGTTGTCGATCACCACGACGTCGTCCGGCTCGGTGATCGCGACCAGCGGAGTCGCGATGTGCGTCGCCGGTCCAGCGGTCGCTTTGGGCGCGGCGGTGACGGTGCGCACCCGACCGGCCAGGACCGTGCCTGCGGGCCACATCGGCTTCAGTGCAGTGACGGCGCCAGGCAGGCCGAGCGTATCGAGTGCGTCAGAAACCGCGCAGCTGTCGAGGCCGCGCAACGCGGTGATGATCTCTTCGGGAGACATGGTCACTTCCGTTCCCAGGTAAGGAAACCCATCGCGTTGCCGGTGCCGGCCTCCGTGCGATAGCAAGGCTCGTAGTCCACGCTCGTCACGGCGAGACCGGCCTCGTCGGCGATCCCGGCGACCGCGATCCAGTTGCGCAGCTCCGAGGCGCCGGACCGCATCTCGGCGGCCGGGACTGTCGAGAGGTAGTCGGCGTCGTGGTCTCGCAGGGCCTGGATGAACTCCTGGTCCAGCTTCTCGTCGATCACGAAGTGGCTGAGCCCGCCCGAAGCGACGACGCCGACGCGCAGGTCACCGGGGAACGACTGGATCGCCCGGCCGACCGCGCGCCCGAAGTCGTAGCAGCGTTTGGCTCCCGGCGGATTCGGCTCCCAGAAGGTGTTGATGAAGACGGGCACCATCGGCAACGTCGATTCCTGGCCGAGGAATCGCTGGTAGATGAACCCGAAGCCGTGCGGGATGGTGTGGTTCCCGTACCGGCCGGCCGGGATGACCTCGGTGGCGCCGGTGTCGAAATCCTCGGCTTGGGTGGACTGGATGATGTGCTTGCCGAGCGCGCGGTGCGTGGGCCGCATGATCGTGCGGTCCGGGACGTCGCCGGTCGCGGCCTCGGCCAGGCCAGGGGCCATCGCGTCGAGCTGTGCCTGGGTGAACGGCACGTGCGCTACCTCGTCGCCCCAGAACACCGAGAACGGCGCGAGCCATTCGTCGCCGTAGGTTTCCTTGTGGTCGCTGGAAACGATCACGAGGACGTCGACGTCTTGCGACTTGATGAAGTCCGCGAGCCCGTCCATCGACCGCTGACAGCTTTCCCAGCGACGCGCCATCACCTCGGGGGTGATCTCTTGCGAAAAGTCCTCCCGCAGCTCGCGGAGTTCCTCGTAGCTGTACGTCTCGCCGCGGAACTTCAGCCCCTTGCCGGCGCGGTCCGCCGTGCCCCTGGTATCCCAGGCCTGGGGCGGTGGCGCCTTCAACTGCGGTCCGTGGGAGGTGCCGAACCCGGCGACGATCTCGGTCATGAGCTTCCCCCTCAGAGCTGGAAGAGCGCGCGGGCGTTGTTCTCGAGGACGTCGGCGCGTTCCTTGTCGCCGAGCCAGGCGATGTCGTCGATGAGCAGGTGGATGTCGTCGAACCAGCGGCCGGTCTCCGGGTCGATCTGCGAGCCGGTGCCCGGTTTCTCCGAGCCGAACAGCACCCGGTCGGTGCCGACGACCTTCATCAGCAGCTCCAGGCTGTCCTGGGTGTAGAGGCAGGAGTCGAAGTGCAGCCGGCGCAGTTTGTCCAGATAGGACACTCCGGTGCGCACGACCGACGGCAGGAACCGGCCCACCTGATAGGGAATCGCGCCGCCGCCGTGCGAGACGATCACCTTCAGGTCCGGGAAGTCCTTCAGCACCGTGGAGTTCACGAGACTCCACACCGCGACGGTTTCTTCCTGGATGAAATGCAGGCTGTACGGCTCGCGCGCGGGCGGCTTGCACCCGGCCGCGTGCAGCAGCACCGGGACGTCGAGTTCGCACAGCACCTCGTACACCGGATACCAGTACCGGTCGCCGAGGGCGAGCGGGGTTTCCGTGCCCTCGTACGGATCGGTGTTGAGCATCGCGCCGACGAAACCGAGTTCGGTCACCGTGCGGCGCAGCTCGGCCGTCCAGTCCCGGGGCGTCAGGTCCGGGCTCTGCGGGAGTCCGGCGACGCCCTTGAACCGGCCGGGGAACAGCTCGGTCGCGCGGTGGATGAGGTTGTTCGTCTCCTCGGTGAACCATTGCACGAGCTTGGCCGGCCGTTCGCTGTGCATCATCTGGAACGGGCGGGGCGAGATCATCTGCAGGTCGATCCCGGCGCCGTCGAGGTGCGCCAGATGGGAGATGTCACCGAAGCTCGGGTGCGCGTGGTGATACGCGGCGGCGAGCGCGTCGTCGCTGATGGCGGGCGGTTTGCCGCCGTGCGCGCCGCGGTGCGACAGCAGGGAGGCTTTCCAGGCGTAGTAGGCGTCCGGCGCGGACATGTGGCCGTGGACGTCGATGATCACGGGATGCTCCTTGCGGTGTCAGACGAGCGGCTTGCTGATGAGTTCGTCGACGCGCGCGTCCGTCGCCGACGTGTCGTAGAAGCGCAACAGCCGGGTGCGGCCCGCGCCGGGATCGCCGCGGTGCAGGTACTCGTAAAGTTCCTGGCGCATCCCGAAACTCGAGCCGGCGAGCTCCCAGCCGAGCCGGAACAGCCGCGCCTTCTCCGCCGCTCCGATGTCGTGGCCGCGCATGTAGAGGTCCAGGAACGGACGCAGCTCCGGATTCGCGAGATCGGCTTCGGTCGGCTGCATGATGAGGCCGGACGCGGCGACCTGGCGCAAGATCTGAACCATCCGCGCTGAGATATCAGCCGACCAGAAGCCGACGCCGTTGGTATTGCTCGGGGCGAGGTGCCCGCCCGGCGTCACGACGGCGTCGGCTTCGGCTCCCTTGATCGCCAGTTCGAGCGTCTGGACGTAGGAGATCAATTCGCCCAGCTGTTCCTGGATGCCGCGGAAGGTGTCCACGCCGATGGAGTGCGCGAGCTTCTTCGCGACGGAGGTGAAGAACTTCATCCGGGCGAGGAAGCGGATGTGGGTGCTCTGCAGGCTCCAGACGTTGATCCGGCCGAGGCCCTTGAGCGCGCGCAGGGAGTCGCCGAGCAGGAAGATGCGTTCGCGCGGCAGGAAAACGTCGTCGAAGAACAGCATCGCGTCCTGCTCGTCGTACCGGTTGCCGAGCGGGTGCGAATGGCCGCTCTCCGGTGCGCCGAGCGGTTCGCGGAGCAGGATCTTCAGCCCCGGCGTGCTCATCGGCAGCGCGAACCAGATGACGAAGTCTTCCGCGCCGCGTGCGGCGGTGACGCCGTTGAGATACACGAGCACTTCGTGCGAGAACGGCGCGAGCGTGGCGAGTTGCTTGGCCCCGCGCAGGATTACGCCGTCCTCGCGTTCTTCCACCACGCGCAGGGCGAGATCCGGATCGTCGAGCGGGCTCGCACTGCGGTCGATCTGCGGGTCGCCGAGGGCGTGCGTCAGGACGAGGTCGTTCTCCATCGCGAACCGGCGGTAATCCCGGGCGTTCTGGCCGAAACCTTCGCGGTTCTGGTCGAGTTCGCCCGCGTAATCGGCGAGACCCGCGGCCACATTCGACATGAAGTCGGGAGAACGGCCGAGCTGCCCGAGGCTTTCCCGCATCCACCATTCCGACGCCGCGAATTTGGCGCGCAATTCCTCCGGGGTCTTCGGCAGCGAAAACGCGTAACTGACCTCGTTGCCGGTCTCCTCGGACTTGAACAGGGTCGCCGCCCGCCCCTCGGGGGTGGCGAACCGCAGGTCCAGCAGCCGGGCGAACTCGTCGACGGTCGGCGTCAGCGCCGGGTGCTCCGCGACGTTCTCGATACGCTTGCCGTCGAGCCAGACCTCGCGGCCGTCGTCGAGGCTCTTTTTGTACTGCTCGCCGGTCAGCGCCCCGGTGGCACCGGAAATGTCCATGTACTCCGACTCCTTTGTCTGTGACGGGCCCGCACCGGGCGACGATTCGAAGCTACGGAAATCGCGGCTCGGGAGAATCGGTCCGCTGCGGGAATCTCCGCCGGGAGTGTCCGACACGGTGTCGGAAGGTCCGACGCGGTGTCGGAAACGCTCAGCGCTGGATCGTCGGAACCGTCACCCATTGCCAGTAGGTGAACTCGTCCAGGTTCCAGTGCCCGCCGTGCCGTCCGCCGTTGCCGGACGCTCCGAGGCCGCCCATCGGGATGTGCGCGGCGTCGTAGATGGTCTGGCCGTTGAGGGCGACCATCCCGGCGCGCAACCGCGAAGCGAAGCCGAGGGCGCGCGCGACGTCGCGGCTGTGAATCGCCGCGGACAGGCCGTATTCGGTGGCGTTGGCCAGTTCGAGCGCTTCTTCTTCGGTTGAGAAGCGGGTGACCGGAGCGACCGGGCCAAAGATCTCACTGCGGAAAGCTGCATTGTCAGCTGTTACACCGTCCAGGACGGTCGGTTGGTAGAACGCGCCGTCGTGGGCAGCCCCGTGTACGACCCGCGCACCATCGGCGACTGCGGCCTTGACGATGTCGTGCACCCGCTCGGCCTGCGAGGTCGTGATCAGCGGGCCAAGCGTCGTCCCGGGCGCCTTCGGGTCGCCGAGCCGCAGTTCCTCCGCCGCCGCTTTGAGCCGTTCGACGTACTCGTCGGCGATGCTTTCGTGGACGAGATGGCGTCCGGTGGCCATGCAGATCTGCCCTTGGTGCCGGAAGGTTCCGCCGACGCCGCCGGCCGCCGCGCGGTCGAGATCGGCGTCCGCCAGCACGATGAACGCGTTGTTGCCGCCGAGTTCGAGCACTACCCGCTTGAGCAGACCGCCCGCGATCTCGCCGACCCGGCGGCCCGCGGCGGACGAGCCGGTGAACGAGATCGCGTTCGTGTGCGGCGAACGCACCACAGCCTCGCCGGTTGCCGCGCCACCGGGCAGCACGTGCAGTACGTCGTCGGGCAGCCCGGCTTGCTCGAAGATGCGCGCGAGCACTGCGCCGCCGGAGAAGGCGGTCTTCACGTCCGGCTTGACCAGCACCGCATTGCCGAGTGCGATGGCCGGGGCGACCGAGCGCATGGCGAGCATCAACGGCGCGTTCCAGGGCGCGATCACCCCGACGACACCGACCGGGATCCGCCGCGCCAGGCCCAGCGTCGCCGGGTCTTCCACTGGCAGGAGATCGCCTTGCGACATCGTGACCAGCCCGGCCGCGGAGATCAGTTCGTCGATCGCTTTGTCGACCTCGTGCTTCGCCTTCGCGGGAAGCGAGCCGCTTTCGCGCACGAGCACGTCTTCGACGTCGGCGCGCATGTCGCGCAACGCGTCCGCGGCCCGGGTGAGAACGTCGGCCCGCACGCGGTACGACGCTCGGCTCCATTCGGCCTGCGCCTGTGCGGCGCGTATTCCGGCCCGCTCGACATCGTGCTGGTCAGCGATCCCGGCCAGCCCCACCTTTCCGCCGTCGCCCGGCGACACCACCGGTTGGGCGCCTCCCCCTCCGGTACGCCAACCGCCGGAGTAGATATGCCCGTCTGCCTCGCTGAGATCCCACCGGGCCATCGTCGTCGCCTGCCAATCCTGGTGCGGGTGCGGAGATCGCCGCGATGCTAGGTCGGCGCGAGCCCTCGCTTCATCGCCTCGGCGACGCAAATCCCGCGCCATCGACTGGACACGGTGTCGGAATCACTGCCACAGCTGGTCGTTCACGCGGACCTCGATCAGCCTGGGGCCGTCCTCCGGCCCTGGGTCCTCAGCGAGCGCGGCGCGCAGCCCGGCGGCGTCGTCGACCGTCGTCGCCTTGATGCCGAACGCCATCGCCAACGCTGATATCTCAACGCCGCTGATGTCGGTGAGCGGGTACTCCCCTCGCTCCCCTCCACTTTTCTTCAGACCGGCGACCACCGCTTGGTACTTTCCGTTGTTCACCACGAGATATGTCACCGGCAGCCGGTGACGTACCACGGTCCAGAACGCGGGCACGCCGAACTGGACGACGCCGTCGCCGACCACCGCGAGCACCCGCTCGCGCCGCGCCATCGCCACGCCCGCCGCGGCGCCCATTCCCCAGCCGAGCGAGCCGCTCGCGGTGGCGAACAGCGAATCCGCCCGCGTGCGCTGGAGAAAACGCAGCAACGGCAATGTCGAGGTGACCGCGTCGAGGACCAGCAGACGCTCCCCGCCGACGACGTCCGCGAGGGTTCGCATCGCCAGCGCAGCACTGAATTCGCCATCCCACGGAACTTCGGCCGCCCAACGGGCCTGTCGGTCCTCGCTGTCCTTCCGCACCCGGGCAAGCCATTCGTTCCGAGAAGGCGCGCGGACCGCTTCGGCCAGGCCGCGCAGCACCGCAGCGGTGTCGCCCACAACCGCCCCGGCTGGCACGTACCGGCGACCAGGCTCGGCAGCGTCTTCGGAGAGGTGCAAGATCGGGACTCCGGGCGGAAGCGCCGCGACCTCGGCCGAGAATTCCAGCGGCGTCGGCATCCCCGCCAGCACCAGCAGATCGGCGTCCGCCAGCAGCGGCGCGCGGGGCTCGAACAATCCGGCGTAGAGCGGATGATCCGTGCGGAACGACCATCGTTCGAGATCCCGCCGGGACTCCACGAACACCGGCGCGCCGAGTCGCTCGGCCAACCGTGCCAAGTCCGGCTCGGCCCGGCGACGGGCGACGTCCGAACCCGCGACGACCACCGGTCGCCGCGCCGCGTCGAGCAGGGCGCTCGCGTGCCGAACCGCTTCCGCGGCCGGGCCCTGCCGCGCACCCCAGCGGACCGGAGGAGCGACGCGGGGTTCCGCGGACAGATGGTCCTGCGGGATCGTGAGAATCGCCGGTTGTTCCGGAACGACGGTGGTATGCCACAGCGTCCGGCTGAGATCTTCCAGCAAGTCTTCGGCGCGGAGGTTCTGCCAGGCATGACCCACATACGGCGCGGCCGTTTCGAGCAACCGCGGCGAAGTCGTCAACGCGCGGTGCGGGAGGGTCGCCGTCCCTTTGATGCCAGCGAGAATCGCGACGCTGCTGCGCGCGACCTGCGCCGCGTACAGATGCGCCAGGCCATTCGCGACCCCGACGTTCGTATGCAGGTAGGCGACGCCGATCCGGCCGGAGGCACGCGCGTAGCCGTCGGCCATGGACACCGAGATCGCCTCGTGCGTGGTCAGCACGAACTCGGGGCCGCCTCGCCGGGCAGCCAGAGCTTCGAGCACTGGTATCTCACTGGTGCCGGGACAGCAGAAAACGTGCTCGACTCCCCACTGCGCCAAGGTTTCCAGCAACCGCGCGGCAGCCGTCATGTCGCCTCCTCACCGCCTCGACGGCCCCGCACGTTACGCAGCACTCCGAGCCGGGCGCTCCGACGCGGTGCCGGAAGAAACCTGGCGAACTGTGCGACACGGTGTCGAGATCGGGAGTAGGTTGCGGTCTCGGCACCCGGCGAAAGACAAGGCGGCACAATGACTTCTGCCCGGCACGACGGAGACACCTGGGACCTGGCGTCCAGCGTCGGCGCGACCGCGACCATGGCCGCGGCGGCGAGGGCGATCGCGACCCGCGAGGACGGCACACTGTTCTCGGACCGGTTCGCCGAACCGCTCGTCCAGGCAGTCGGCGTCGACCTGCTCGCCAAGCTGGCCTCCGGCGAGACCGCCTCCGGCGACCTCGTCGGGCAGGTCTGGATCGACGCGGCCAAGATCCGCGGCAAGTTCTACGACGAGTTCTTCCTCGACGCGGCGGGCGCGGGCATCACCCAGGCCGTGATCCTGGCGTCCGGATTGGACTCCCGCTCCTACCGGCTGCCCTGGCCGGACGGAACCGTGGTGTACGAGATCGACCAGGAGCCGGTGGTCGAGTTCAAGGCCCGCACCCTGGCCGAACTGGGCGCCGAGCCCACCGCCGAGCGGCGAGCGGTCGCCGTCGACCTGCGCGACGACTGGCCCGCCGCACTGCGCGCCGCCGGTTTCGACCCGGCCCGGCCGACCGCGTGGAGCGCCGAGGGACTGCTGGGATATCTGCCGCCCGAAGCCCAGGACCGGTTGCTGGACACCATCACCGAACTCAGCGCGCCGGGAAGCCGGGTCGCCACCGAGAACCGGCCCAACCCTCGTCCCGGCGACGAGGACAAGACGAAGGAACGCCTCGACCGCATCTCCGAGCAATGGCGCGGCGAGGGGTTCGACACCGACATGACGAGGCTGCGCTACTTCGGCGAGCGCAACGAAGCGGCTCCCTACCTGACCAGCCTCGGCTGGGCGGTGCACGGATGCACCGTCCGGGAACTGCTCACCGCCAACGGCCTTCCGCCGCTTCAGGACGACGATCTGCGCATGGGCGACCTTCGGTACATCACCGGCACATGGGGCTAGCGCCTCGACGGGGCCGCCGGGGTCGGGACGCGGGTTAACGGTCCGTGAAGGGCCACCTGAGGGAATCTGATTCCCTCAGGGGGCGCTTCACGGACCTGACGACACGGCTGTTCGGAAGGCACGCCGCATCCTCCTCGTCTCGGGCGCATCGACAGTGGCCAAGCCATCACGCCTGGTCACGCCCGCTTCGTAGCCGAGTTGTGATGGTCATCACGAGCCATACCGCGGGTTTGCCCCTCGCCGCCGCGAATCCCGAGCACAGCACCCGATCCCGAAGAGTTTTCCGGTTCGGCCGCCGCCCGGGAAGGTCAACGGGAGATAACGGTTTCATGGAGATCCGTGCGTTCCAGGCGAGGATTTGCGGGTGCTCGCCCCCGCCGACCAGGCCCGATTCGCCTTCGAGCCGCTGTACAGCCTCTACAGCGGCTCGGCCGTCGCAGTCGAAGCGGTCGGGCATCCCGCGGCGGGCTGGGTCCAGGACCTCCTCGACGCGGCGGGCGACCACGCCCAGCTGATCGACGCCGACCTCGACCTCGCCGCCCGCGCGGCCGCGGCTGCCCCGCAGGCCGCGGCCGGGGTATCGCTGCATCTCAACCTGAGCGCCAGCGCCGCCGGCGCGCCCGCCGAGCGGTTCATTCCGCTGCTGCAGACCCTGGAACGCACGGGCCGCCGTCCCGCCGACGTCGTGCTGGAGGTCACCGCGCCGCTCGCCGTCCCGAATCCGGGAACTCTGCTGCGGGGCCTGCACCGGCTCCGCGACCTCGGCTTCCGGCTGGCCTTCGACCGGCTCGGCGCCGCGGGGCTGCCGATGAACCTCCTCGCCGAAGCGCCGATCGAGATGATCAAGCTGGATCGCGCGACGCTGCGCCGGCTCCCGGCGAACGCGGCGACCGTCGCGCTCGTCGAGGCGCTGGTGCAGTTCGCCGCCCAAACCGATCTGCGGCTCGTCGCGACGGGAATCGAGAACGACGCGGAACTCGACGTCGCGCGGCGCGCCGGAATCCGTCTCGTGCAAGGGAATCTGTTCGCCACCGCCGCCCCCGAACGCGTGCTGCCCACCGCCGAACGGGGCGACCAGCCGGGCACCATGGCGGTCTCGCCCGCCGCCGGACTGCGGATCCCCGAATTCCTCCGGCAGGCCAAAACCCTGCCGGACGACGCGACGTGCGACGACGTCCACGCGATCCTGTCCGCCGAACACGCACCGAAGGCCATCGTCGGGCTCGACCAGCAGGCACGTCCACAGTGGACGATCGACCGGATGCGCTTCCTGCTGGCGGTGACCGGCCGCTACGGGCACGCGCTGTACTCCGGGAAGCCCGCCGCGAAACTGGCCGGCCCGCCGCGGCTCGTCCGGATCGACACCGGCACCCGCGAACTGCTCGAGATCATCGCCGACGGCGGAGCCGAGCACAGCGGCGACGACCTCGTCGTGACGGACGCGTCCGGCCGGTACCAGGGCGTCGTGCGGCCGAACGAGGTGATGCGCCGGATGGCCGCGGTGAAGGTCGAGGCCGCGGTCGCGCTCAACCCGCTCACCCGGCTGCCCGGCAGCGACGCGATCGCACAGGACGTCGCCCGCCGCGCGGCCGCCGGACGGCCGTTTGTCGTGGCCTGGCTGGACATCGACCAGTTCAAACGGCTCAACGACACCGCCGGGTTCGCCGCGGGCGACGACCTCATCCGCGCCATCGGCCGGGCACTGACCGACCACGCCCGGCGGCTCGGCGACGTCACCGTCGGCCACGTCGGCGGCGACGATTTCCTGGTCGTCTGCGGCATCGAGGACATCACCTCGCTCGCCGACGCCGTCCTCGGCCACGGCTGGTCCGCCGACGGCGTGCCGGTCACGCTCTCCCTGGCGAGCCTCGTCCAGACCGGCGCTTCAGCGGGTTCGTACCGCGAAAGCGCGCGGCTGCTGGCACCGCTGAAGAAGCAGGCCAAGGGGATTCCCGGGTCGAGCTGGGTGAACAGCTGGCCTGGCGCCGGGCGGGCGCAGATTCTTCGTGGCGGCAAGGAAACGAACGGCCAGTCGCCGATGCTGCTGTCCCGGCAATAGTCGGCGCTCCGGCAGTTCGTCCGCCGCCAACTCCGTGTCCGCCAACTCGCCCCCCACCGAGAAATCTCCCCGATTTCTGGACTGAGCGATCCGATCCCGCACACCGCGGTCACGCCCGCGTCCCGGAACGGCTCGGCCAGCGCCTTGACCACCTCGGCGAACGTCGACCCGTCCCGGAAAACCGGCCAGAATCGCCACCTGGCGCGCCGCCCAAGGGTCGCGCGGCGCGATCTCCCCATCACCTCGCGAACCGAGCCCGCGCCTCCTCGGTCCGCGGTGCGAACAAGTTCACCAAATTGCCGTCCGGATCGCGGAACAGCAGCGAACGGTTGCCCCACGGCATCGTCGTCGGCTCCTGCACGACCTCCGCTAGCAGCGGCCGGAGCCGGGCGTACTCCCGGTCCACGTCCGCGACCTGGAACTCCAGGATGACGGTCCGGTTCGACTCCGGCACCGCCGCACCCGCGCTGAACAGCGCCATCGTCTCGGCGCTGCCGATCGCCAAGGTCGCGGTCTCGCCGGCGAACTCGGCGAACTGTTTCGCCGGGCGGCTCGCCACGAGGCCGGTCACCTGCTCGTAGAAGGACGTCAGACGGTCGATGTCACCGGTGATGATCCGGACGGAAGTCAACTGCACGGCCCAATTCCTCTCTGGTTGCTTGGTGGCCACGCTAAAACCAATAGTGGACAGGATCCGCCCGGTATTGCGAGAATTCTCCGCATGACCCGGCCGATCGCCCGCGTGCTGGCGCTGCTGGAGATCCTCCAGGGCGGCGGCACCCGGACCGTCGCCGAACTCGCCGGGCGGCTCGACGTGGACGAGCGCACTGTCCGCCGTTACGTCGAGCACCTGCTCGACCTCGACATTCCGGTCCGCTCCGTGCGCGGTCGCTACGGCGGGTACCGGCTCGCCCCCGGCTATCGGATGCCGCCGCTGATGCTCACTGACGAGGAGGCGCTCGCGGTCCTGCTCGGCCTGGTCGCGGGCCGGCGCGCGGGGCTGGTCACCACGTCGGTCGCGGCTGCGGAAAGTGCCGTCGCGAAGGTCCGCCGGGTACTGCCCGAGGCGCTCGGCCGTCGGCTCGACGCGCTGCTGGAGGTCGCCGACTTCACCGCGCCCGCGCGGGCCGCGCTCACCGCCGAGGCCGAAGTGCTGCTCGCGGTCGCCGAGGCAGCGCGCGACCAGCGGCCGATCAAACTCGCCTACACCGCGGCACACGGACGAAGCAGCGAACGCGTCGTCGAGCCGTACGGTGTCGTGGCACATTCCGGCCGTTGGTATCTCACTGGCTTCGACTCAAGTGCCGGGCAGGTGCGCACGTTCCGCGTCGACCGGATCGAACGGGTCGAACCGCAGGACGGAACCTTCAGCACCCCAACGGATTTCGACCCCATGCGGCAGGTGCTCACCAGCATCGCCGAAGCACCGCACCGGCACGACGTTTCGGTGCGGATCGGCGCGACCGCGGAGGAGATCCGTGCGGTGTTCCCGCCCTCTATCGCCGTCCTGGAGGCGGACGGCCCGTGGACGCGGGCGCGGATCCGGGCCGAACGCCTCGACTGGATCCCGCCGCGGCTCGCCGCGCTGGACCGGCCGTTCGTCATCGAGCAGCCGGATGCTCTCCGCGACCAGATGCGCGCTCTCGCCGACCGGCTGGCCAGTTACGCCGGATCCGGCTCCAGCGCGACATCCAGCAACGCGCCCAGCTCATTCAGCTGAGCCGCCGAAAGCCGGCTGAACGACTTCTTCACCACCGCGTCCGCGAGTTCCTGCCCAGCCGTCCGCAGCTCGGCGCCCTTCTCCGTCAGCCGATGCCGTACCGCGCGACCAGGACCCGGCACCCGCTCGATCAGGCCGCGGTCGACCATCCGCGCGGCCAGCGTGCCGAAGGACTGGTCGGTCTGGAAGGTCAGCACGGCGAGGTCGTGCAGCGACGCCTCCGGGTGATTGTCCAAGTGGCGCAAGGTGTCCCACTGCACCAGCGACAGGCCGAGCGGCTGCAGCGCCTGGCTCAGCGCGCGGTGGTGGCGGTGCTGCAGGCGCTTGACGGCCAGTGCGACGTCGGTGTGGCGGTACCTCATGACCGGGGAGCCTACCCCGTTTCACCACAGGTTGCTTATCTAAACTTCCTTATATAAGGTTCCTGATATGACTCCCTCCCAGCCCCTCCGGTTCACCTCCGCCGGCCCGGTCGAGATCACCGTCCAGGACCACGACCGCACCCAGACGTTCCTGCTGCTGCACGGCGGAGGCGGCGTCGCGACGATGGCCGGTTTCGCCGACCTGCTGGCCGAACGCACACGCTCGCGAGTGCTGCTCCCCACCCACCCCGGCTTCAACGGCACGCCGAAAGCCGCCGGGCTCACCGACGTCACCGCGCTGGCCAAGGCATACGTCGCGCTGCTCGACCACCTCGACGTCTCGAACGTCACCGTGGTGGGCAACTCCTTCGGCGGCTGGCTGGCCGCGGAAATCGCCCTGCTGCACAGCCCGCGGGTCAGCCGCGCGGTGGTCGTCGACGGCATCGGCATCGAGGTCGACGGCCATCCACTGGCCGACGTCCGAGGCAAGACGGTCGCCGAAATCCAGCAGTTCTCTTTCCACGACCCGACAAAGGCACCGACCCCGCCGGCCGGCAGCAGCGGTCCGAGCCCGGACGTCGCGGCACTGGTGGGCTACACCGGCCCGGCGATGACCGACCCGACCCTCGCCGAACGGCTGGGCAACGCCAAGATCCCCGTCCACGTCCTGTGGGGCGAAAGCGACCGCATCGCCGACCCGCGGTACGGCGAGGCCTACGCCGCCGCGATCCCGGGTTCGACGTTCACCGTGCTTCCTCGCACGGGGCATTTGCCGCAGGTCGAAACTCCGGAGGAACTGCTCGGCGCACTGCTCGCCTTCGACGCCTGACCGCGCCTCCGGGTTAAATAGCGGCTACTGCGCAAAGGGGGATTCTCATGACCACCGCACTGATCGTCGGCGACATCCAGCGGGGCGTCACCGACGGCTACCCGTTCGCCCGTCAGGTCGTGCCGCCGCTCACCGACTTGCTGCCGCGGGCCCGCGAAACCGGCGTACTTGTCGTATTCGTGCGTTTCGCCATGCGGGACAACGAAACCGACCTGCCGGACGGCGCGCTGTACCGCTCCTTTTTCGACGCCGGAGACGCTTTCCACGAAGGCTCGCCGGGCACTGAACTGACGCTGCCGGTCGCCGAAGAGGACGTCGTCGTCCTGAAGCGCCGGGCCAGCGCGTTCGCCGGAACGGATCTCGATCTGGTCCTGCGTGCCCGGGGCATCCGCGACGTCGCGATCGCCGGGGTCGCGACCAGCGCGATGGTCACCGCGACGTGCTACGACGCGGCGGACCGCGGCTACCAGGTGACCGTGCTGCGCGACGGATGCGCCGACAGCGACCAGGCTGTCAGCGATTTCCTGCTGGACAGGGTGTTCCCCAGCCGGGGATTCGAGGTCCGGTCCTGTGCGCAGTGGCGCGGAGGGACTGCCTGAGCGCGAGGTCTCCGCTGGTCAGCGCACTGAAACAAGCCTGTCCGGCATCCCGGTGCCACCGGTTTCGCGACCTCCCCGAAGTCCGCTACTCTCAGTACGGCATCTATCACCGTGTCAGCACGCGGGAGGTACGCGTCGTGGCCGACGCAGTCAGCGCACCGCCGGGGGTCAACCCGAACCAGTCGAGCGCGGCCCGCGTTTACGACTATCTCCTGGGCGGGAAAGACAATTACGAGATCGACCGGCAGGTCGCCAGGGAAGCCGCCCGGGTGATGCCGGACATCGCGGAGACCGCGCGGGTCAACCGGCATCTGATGACCCGGATCTGCCGGTTCCTCGCCTACCACGCGGGCGTCCGCCAGTACATCGACTGCGGGTCCGGCATGCCGACCGCGGAGAACGTGCACCAGATCGTGCAGCGCGCGGATTCGAGCGCGAAGGTGGTCTACGTCGACTACGACCCGGTGGTGGCCAGCCACGGACGGGCGCTGCTCGACGAGAACGAGTTCACCGAATACATCCAGGCGGATTTCTTCGACCCGCCGAGCATTCTCGACCACCCGACGGTCACCGAGCACCTCGACTGGGACCAGCCGATCGCGGTGCTGTTCCTGCTCGCCCTGCACCACCAGACCGGCGACCGCGAGATCCCGGCGAAGGTGACGAAGAAATTCATCGACCGGCTCCCGTCCGGTTCGTACGTGGCGATCTCGCACTTGCTCGACGCGCACGACGGCTCCGAGGACGACGAAGCGGTGCGGGGCATCATCGAGTCCATCCACAACGGCTCGATGAAGGACGTCTCGTCCCGCACCCGCGCGGAGATCAAGGCGCTGTTCCACGACATGGAGCTGATCCCGAGCGGACCGAACAAGCCAGCGGAGATCGTGCCGGTGGTCGAATGGTGGCCGGACGGTCCGCTGCTGGGCGACCCGACGGTGGCGCAGCGGATCGTGGCGGTCGGGGTCGCGCGGAAACCCTGACCGCGCAACAGGTTTGCCTTGCGGGCCGGTGCTCGAGCTTCTGGCTCAGGAGCACCGGCCCGCTGTCGTGACGATGGCGCGGCACCGGGGGAAAGCCCGGCCGCACAACAGGTTACGACGCGACCGGCACCGGCTCCGCGACCCGCGCCGACGCCGGGGAACGCCGCAGCGCGACCATCCCGACCACCGCGAACACCACCACGATCGCCGCCCCGATCCCGGCCACCGTGTGCAGTCCCGAAGTGAACGCGTCCCGCGCGGTGGCCAGCAACTGCTCCCCCGTCGCGCCGGGCAGCGTCGCCGACGCCTCCATCGCACCGGCCATGCTGTCGGTCGCCTGGGCGGCCGCCGCGGCGGGCACGTGTGCCGGGACTGCGATCTGGCCCCGGTACACCGCCGTCGCGACGCTGCCGAACACCGCGATCCCCATGGCGATCCCGAATTCCGCGCTGGTCTCCGACATCGCCGAAGCCGCGCCGGCACGCCGCGGCGGGACCGAGCCCACCACCATTTCGGTGCACAGCACGCCCTGCGGCCCCATCCCGAAGCTGGCGATCGACATGCCCAGCACCACGAACGGCACGCCGCCGGGCCCGCTGGCCAAGGTGAACAACAGGATTCCGCCCGCCGCGACCAGCATTCCGAAGCCCAGCACGAATTCCGGACGGAACCGGCGCGCCAGCCGCGGCGCGATCAGCGACCCGGCGACCACCGCGAGCGCCTGCGGAACCAGCGACAGCCCGGCGTCGACCGTGCTCAGCCCGGCGACCATCTGCAGATACTGGCTGACCAGCATGAAAACCCCGCCCATGGTGACCGCTCCGACGAGCATGATCGCCACCGCCGCGCTGAACGCGCGCACCCGGAACAGCTGCAGGTCCAGCAGCGGGTGCTCCAGCCGCTGCTGCCGCCGGACGAACACCGTGCCGATCGCGAGACCCGCGGCGAGCACGACGATTTCGGTCAGGGACAGGCCGTTCTTGGCGATTTCCTTGAGCGCGTAGATGACCGGCAGGATCGCGGCGAGCGACAGGCCGACGCTGACGAGGTCAAGGCGTCCGGATGAGGTGTCGCGGTATTCCGGAAGCAGCTTCGGCGCGGTCGCGAGCAGCAGGATCATCACCGGCACGCCCATCAGGAACACCGAACCCCAGCGGAAATGCTCGAGCAGGAACCCTCCGGCGACCGGGCCGGCCACCATGCCGCCCATGAAACAGCTCATCCACACCGCGATCGCGGTGCCGCGCTGTTTGGGGTTCTGGAACATGTTGCTGATCAACGCGAGCGTCGAGGGCATCAGCGTCGCCCCGGCGATCCCGAGCACCGCCCGCGCGGCGATCAGCATCTCCGGACTGGTCGAGAACGCCGCCGCGACCGACGCGAGGCCGAACGCGCCGCCGCCGATCATCAGCAGCTTCCGCCTGCCGATCCGGTCGCCGAGGGTGCCCATCGTGACGAGGAACCCGGCGATCATGAAGCCGTAGATGTCGATGATCCACAGCAATTGCGTGGCCGAGGGCCGCAGCTCCGCGGCGAGGTGCGGAACCGCGAGGTGCAGCACGCTCATGTCCAGCGACAACAGCACGGTCGGCAGGGCCAGCACCGCCAGGCCCAGCCATTCGCGTCGTCCTGCACTCATTTCTCTCTCCCCTGGGGTGTCGCTTCGGTCGTCTCACTGAAGCGACGATCGGGACGCGGGCGGATCGACATCCCGGGGAAACTTCTTCGGGCGGGTTTCGGGAGAAGCTGGTCAGACGGCTGTTCGGCGGCAAGCGACACGTCCGGCGAGGTCAGCCGCAGCCTCGTACCAGCGGGGTCCTGCCGAACCCACGCCGAATCAAGCCACCGCGTAGTCCCCGAGCGAGGGTTCCAGCAGGTCGAACGCCTTTCCCGCCTCCTCCGCGACCGTCTTCGCGATCTCGTCGTCCGGCTGTCCGGCCAGGGTCAGTTCCTCGATCCGCTGGAACAGGATGTGGTGCACCGCCCCCAGCACCGCGGCCGCCGTCCGCACCGTGATGTCCGTCCGGGCGCTTCCCACCGCGTCCGCCAGCGCGTCGGCCAAGGCTCGCTCCCGCCGTTCGTGCAGGGCGCGCAGGCACGCCGACAACGTCGGGCTCTCGGCGATCATCCGGCTGAACTCCAGGCCCGCGAACCCGACCACCGGGTCTTTCGCGGCGACCGCGGCCTCGAACGCCCGTCGCAGCGCCGCGAGCGCGGACTCCCCGGGCTCCCGCGACGACACCGCGGCCGCCAGGGTCGCGACGAACTCGTCCTGGTGGTCCAGGACCAGGTCTTCCTTGCGGGCGAAGTAGTTGGTCACCGTCTTCTTCGCGACCCGCGCGGCCGCCGCGACCTGGGCGATCGTCGTCTCCTCGAAGCCCTGCTCCAGGAAAAGCCGCGTCGCGTGGTCGGAGATCAGCTGGCGCGTCTCCTGCTTCTTGGCTTCCCGCAGGCCTAGGTCCATCGAAAACTTACCTCCGACGTAATTTTACCTTGACACCCGTTCAGCGCCTCGGCATACTTTTACTACCGACGTAAATATAGTCCGAAGGAGAACCTCTTGTCGATCGCCGCTCTCCCGTCGCTCGCGGACCAGGCGGACCACCTGATCTCGCTGGGGGTGCCCGAGATCGCCCGGCTTTCCGCCGATGACCTGCGCACTTTCGCCGCGGACCACAGCGCCGCGGACGGCGCGCTGCTGGCGATCCACCCGGATCGGGCACCGGCGTCGGCCCTCGCGCCGCTGCTCCGCCGCGAGGGCAAAGCCGGGTTCGTCGTCACCGACATGTCGGACGTCGACCAGTTCGCGCCGCGCGACATCGACCTGCCCGACGCGCCGCTGTACCTCGTCACCGGGATCGACCGCGGCGACGAGATGGCCAACTGGACGCCCGAGGAGGCACTGCCGGCGATTGCCAAGGCCGGCCGCAGTCCGCTGCTGCTCACCGAGGGGATCCACTGGGTGCTGCACCAGCCGTCGGCGCTCGACCGCAATCATTGCTTCATGACCATCGGCTCCCGGCTGCGCAAGGAGAACGGCAAGTTCGACACCCGCACGCCGGCGCTGTGGATCAGCAACGGCACCGGCCGCGACGGAAGCGAACGGCGCAACGCGCCGAAGGTCGGCTGGTGCTGGTGGGGCAACCGGCACACCTGGCTGGGTTTCGGGTCCGCCGCCGGCCGCCGTTGAGATACCAGAACCGCACCAAGGAGATCTCTCATTTTCCCTGATCCGAACGTCCTGCACCCGATGCCCGAGCAGCCGCGGGTAGTCCTGCTCAAACCGCTGGTCACGTCGCCGCTGATCGAGGCCGGCGAGTTCTCCTACTACGACGACCCGGACGACCCGACCGCCTTCGAGACCCGCAACGTGCTGTACCACTACGGGCCGGAGAAACTCGTGATCGGCAAGTACTGCGCGCTCGGCGAGGGCGTGCGGTTCATCATGAACGGCGCGAACCACCGGATGGACGGGCCCTCGACGTTCCCGTTCCCGATCATGGGCGGCGACTGGGCAGGCCATTTCGACGTCATCACCGGCCTGCCCGGCCGCGGCGACACGGTGCTGGGCAACGACGTCTGGCTCGGCTACCGGGCGATGGTCATGCCGGGCGTCCGCATCGGGCACGGCGCGGTCGTCGCGTCCGGGGCCGTCGTGGTGGACGACGTGCCGGACTACGGCATCGTCGGCGGCAACCCGGCCAAGCTGATCCGGCGGCGCTACAGCGACGAAGACGTCGAGCGGCTGCTGGCGATCGCGTGGTGGGACTGGCCGCTGGACCACCTCACCAAGCACGTCCGCACAGTCATGTCCGGCAGCGTCGACGAACTGGCGAGGGCCGCCGCCGAACTCGCGTAACTCGGTACCGTGGCAGGCGTGCCAGCTGAGATACCAGAGGAAGTCCGCCGGAGCACTACCCTGTTCCTGTCCACAGTGGACCGATCCGCACCAGGATTGGTGACCGGTTTCTACCTGGTCGGCTCGGTCTGCTTCGGCGACTTCCACGCCCGCGGCGCCGGACGCGGGCGGCTGAGCACGGCCAGCGACATCGACTTCGTCGCAGTCACTGATCGACGCGCGGAGCCAGGTGAGATATCAGCACTGGCGCAGGCGCATGCCACGACGGTCGCCCAGTTCCCGAAACCGCATTTCGACGGATCCGTGCTCACCTGGGCCGATCTCTCCGCCGGGCCGGATGTCTGCCCGGACGTCCCGTGCGCGCAGGAGAGCCGGTTCACCGAGTCCGGCCGGGATGGCGTCAACCCGGTGATGTTCTGCGAACTCGCCAGCCGCGGCATCGCGCTGCGCGGGCCGGAACCGTCCGATGTGGACGTTTGGGCGGACCAGGATGCCTTGCGCGCGTTCACTGTCGACAACCTGAGCCGCTATTGGCGGCCGTGGTGGGAGAAGAACCGGCGGACCAGCGCGTTGTCGCTGGCGATCGGGACGAGCCCGTGGTTCCCGGTGTGGGCAGTGCTCGGGGTGAGCCGGCTGCACCATCTGCTGGCTACCGGGGAGCTGACCTCCAAGTGCGGCGCGGGACGTTATGCGGCAAGGGAATTCGACTCGCGATGGCAGCGCATCATCGCGGAGAGCTTAAGCCTGCGCACCGAAGGAGCGGAGGGCCGTCGCAGTTACCGGAATCCTTTGGCGCGACGGCGCGATACCCTCGCGTTTCTCGACGCTACGATCGACGACGCGCTCGCCTTGGCCTAGCGCACGGATCGGGCCACGCTTGGCCGGAATTGCTTGAGCAGTGTTCCGCCTCGACCGCGAACGGCGCGTGGCTCCACGCGGCGAGCTGCGGACTGACCGCCGCGGTGATGAGGTCTCCGGCCATCCCGTCCCATGCATCGACCTGTTCACTGCGCGGCTCGGCCACCCGCCCACTTCACGAGCGGAAATGGCACCCTCGACCGACCGCGCGATCCCGGCCGCCGTCCCGCCGGACAGCGCCGCCTTCTCGACCGAGTCGCTCACCTCCCCGCGCTGACACAATCGGGTAAATCCCGTGGTCAAGTGCTCCGGGTTGACCTTCAAGCTGCTTGAAGCCCGATGATGGGCCGGTGTCCACAGACGACCTGCTGACCATCGGCGCGTTCGCCCGCCGCTGCGGCCTGACTGCCAGCGCGCTGCGCTTCTACGCCGATTCCGGCCTCGTGCGGCCGATCCGGGTCGACGAGGAATCCGGCTATCGCTACTACTCCCCCGGCCAGGTCTCGGCCGCGCTGCTCGTCCGGCGGTTGCGGGAGATCGGCCTGCCGCTGGAGCGGGTCGGCGCGGTCCTCGCCGCGGAGCCGGCCGAGGCGGGACGGATCATCGACGACCACGTCGCCGGGTTGGTATCTCAGGTGCAGCGGGCACGGGAAACAGCCGCGGCGGTGAAGGCCACGCTGGGTTCGACCGCGTCGGCACCGTCGGTCCAGGTCACCGGGCCGGTGTTCACCGCCGCCGTCGAGCAGGTGCTGACCGCGACGTCGCAGGAGCTGCCGGTGCTCAACGGCGTGCACCTGGAAGTCTCCCCGGGGGCGATCGTGCTCACCGCAACCGACCGGTACCGGCTCTCGACCCGCACGCTGGTCCCGGCCGAACCGAGTGCGTCCAGTTGGACCGCGACCATCGACGCCGACGACCTCCGGCTCGCGATGCCGTGGACGCGCCGACAGCACGGGCTGCGGCTGTCCGTCCACGACGATGAGTTCTGCTTCCAGGGCGACAACGCGACGGTACGAACCTGCCGCACTGTCGCCGACGAGTTCCCCGACTACCGGCTGATGCTGGCTTCGCTGCCAGAAGTCCTTACACGGGCAGTGATATCTCGCAACGCGCTTGTGGGATGTCTGGAACGCCAATCCGCCCCGCAGGTCCAGCTGGACCTCTCCACCGCGGGCGTCCTGGTTGGGACCGAATCCATCCCCGCGGCCGTCACGGGCCCGCCGATTTCGCTCTCCTTCGCCGTGAGCACGCTGCACCCGGCGATCAGCACCGCCGTCGGTCCGGACGTGATGCTGGACGTCGCGGCCCCGCACCTGCCGGTCGTCGTGCGCTCAGCCGACGCCGGCGACCTGACCACCCTTGCCATGCCAGTGAAAGGAACTGCCGGATGACGGACACGATGGCCGAGATCACCGCCGCGGTGACGCAAGGCCGAACTGGCGCGACGGACGCCGCGCGGGCGCGCTTGCAGGAGCTGTGGGACGAGATCGGGCCGGGCGGGGATCCGTTCTACCGCTGCGTTCTGGCGCATTACCAGGCAGACTTGTTCACTGACCCGGCAGAGGCACTGGTGTGGGATATCAGAGCCCTGGACGCGGCGGCGACGGTGACCGACGAGCAGGTGCAGGCGCACGATGCCGGGCTTCGGATCGCGGGCTTCTATCCGTCCCTGCACCTGAACTTGGCCGACAACTTCCGCCGCCTCGGCTCGTTCTCCGCAGCGGCCGAGCAGATCGCGGCAGCGCGAAATCGTCAGGACGTGCTCGCCGACGACGAGTACGGTGCGATGATCCGACGGGCGATCGACGGTGTCGCGGAAGCGATCGAACGCCGGTCCACCGAACGACGCACAACGGCACCAGGAGTCGAATAGTTGGAACAATTGCTGTCGGAATGGTGCCTTACGCACCTCGGCACCGCCCCGGTCGACGTGCTGTTCGAGGCACGACAGGTCTCGGCAGTGCATGGCCTGCGCCTCGAAGACGGTCGGACGGTCGTGGTTAAAGCCCGCCCGGACGACGGCCGCGCCATCGCATGCGTCGCCGCGCAAACTCAACTGGCTTCGCAAGGTTTTCCCTGCGCACGACCGCTGACACCGGTCGTCATGGTCAGTTCCTTGGCGGTGCACGCCGAGGAATACCGCCCCGGCGGCGAAGTGATTCCCGGGGATTCGCCGGAGATCGCGTCGCGTTACGCCGAGGTGTTCGCCCTGCTGCTGGCAACCCTCGACGGGATCTCCGTCAAGCCGCCGCTGCCGAACCCACGCTGGCTGCGCTGGGATCACGCCGACCCCGGTCTGTGGCCGGCGATCGGCTTCCTGGACGAACGAGACCAGCACTCCGTGCCCGAGGAGATCACCAAGACCGCGGACCGGGCCCGGCGCCGGCTGCTCGCCGCCGATCTGCCGAACGTCCTCGGCCACGGAGATTTCGAAGCGCAGAACCTCCGCTGGGATACCAGCGAGGGCTGGACGGTACATGACTGGGACAGCCTGGCATGGCAACCGGAAGCAGCACTGGCGGGAGCGGCGAGCGGAATGTTCCCGAGCACCGTCCCGCCGGCGCTGGCGCCGATCGAAAGTTCCGCGGCCTTCCTGGAGTCCTATCAGGACTTTCGTGGCCGCCGGTTCTCCTCAGCTGAACAGGAAGTCGCGTGGGCGGCCAGCTTGTGGCCAGCGGCGCACAACGCCAGGTGGGAAGCGCTGCATGGAGATCCGCCGAGGTGCGGAGACGCGCTTCGGGAGCAGGCTGCTGAGCGTCTTCGTCTCGCGAACGCCTGACCCCGGTTGGGATCCGGGCGGTTGCCGCGCTGGGGGACGCCGCAACCGCCCGGAGGCGTTACCGGAGGTCGCGGACCAGCGCGCCCACGATCGCGTCCATCCGGTCTGATTGGGCTTTCGAATAGTCCGCCGTGTCGATGAACACCGTCACCGAGCGCTTTCCGTCCTCCGTCACCGCATTGCGGAAGTCGTGGCCGCTGGCCATGCCGCCGCTGTGGCCCCAGGTCGGGAAGTTCGGCGTCAGTTCATACCGCTGCAGGCCCAGACCGTATCCCTCGCCCCCGTCGTCCAGGACGGTCTTTTTCATCTCTGCCAGCTGCGCGGGCGGCAGGAGTTTTCCGCCCAGCAGCGAGGTCCAGAATTTCGTCGTGTCCGCGCCGGTGGAGATCAATTCGCCGGAGGCGTCGGCTTCGGAGACGTTCCATTCCGTGGTGTCGACGCCGTCGGTGTAGGACCGCAGATCCGGTTCGTCGATCGTGGTTTCGTCGCCGGGCCAGTAGGTTTCGTGCAGGCAGAGCGGTTTGATGATCCGTTCGGTGAGTTCGGTGCCGATGCTGCGGCCGGTCACCTTCGTGACCACCATTCCGGCCAGGTTGTAATTCGTGTTGGAGTACGCGAAACCGGACGGGGCGCGGTCAGGCGGAGCGAGAGGAAGGGCCTGTTTGACGGTCTGGATCGGGTCGAAGTGGTCCCAGCGGTGTGCCTGGTCGTCCTCCCAGAACGGCGAGTCCAGGTAGTCCGGCAGGCCGCTCGTCTGCTGCAGCAACTGCCGGACGGTGATCTCGCGGCCGTCGTAGCGGGCGGTGCGGATCAGGCCGGGCAGGTAGTGGTCGACGGTTTCGTTCAGGCTGATTTTGCCCTCGGCGACCAATTGCAGCACGACTACCGCGGTCCAGGTTTTCGTGTCGCTGCCGATTCTGGAGTGTTCGTCGCCGGTGATCGCGCGGCCGGTCGCGGTGTCGGCTTTTCCGACGCCGCCTTTCCACAGGCCGCAGTCCGGGCTCTGCGTGGTCAGGACGATTCCGGGGAGACCGACCTTTTTCAGGCCGTCCAGCGCGGTTTGGATGGGTTTCGCGGAACACGCGGCCGCTGAAGCGGTGGTCGTCGGCGCGACCGCCAATGCCGCGGTCACCGCCACCGCCGCGGCGGCGCTGGTCCAAGCTCGCATGTCGTCTCCTTCTGCTGGAATCTTCAGACTGCGAAGAGCGTTTGCGAAGCGACGGTGTGCCGGTGCAGCGCGGCCGGATCGACAGCGACGCCGCCGCCCGGACCGTCTGGAATGGACAGACAACCGTCTTCGAGTTCGAACGGCGCGGTGAGATCGGTGGCGTAGTACCGGCTCGACGCTGAGATATCATTCGGCAGCACGAAACCCGGCAGCGCGGCGAGGGCGAGGTTCTGCGCGCGGCCGATGCCGGTTTCGAGCATTCCGCCGCACCACACCGGGATTCCGTGCGCGGCACACACGTCGTGGATCCGCCGTGCTTCGAGGTAACCGCCGACGCGGCTGGGTTTGACGTTGATGATCCGGCACGCTCCCAGCCGGATCGCGAACGCGGCGTCGCGGGCGGAGCAGATCGATTCGTCCAGGCAGAGCGGGGTGCGCAGGAGTTTCGCGAGTTCGACGTGCCCGCCGAGGTCGTCCGCGGCGAGCGGCTGTTCGAGCTGGACCAGGCCGAACTCGTCCAGCCGGCGCAGGTGGTCGGCGTCGGAGAGGGAGTAGGCGGTGTTCGCGTCGGCCTGCAACACCAGGCCGGTGCCGAACTCGGCGCGGACCGCGCGCACTGGTTCGAGGTCCCAGCCGGGCTCGATCTTCAGTTTGATCCGGACGTACCCCTCGGCCAGATACCCGGCGACGGTGTCGATCAATTCCGTTACAGTGTCGGTGATTCCGACGGAAACTCCGGCCTGGATGCGATCGCGCACACCGCCGAGGCAGGTCGACAACGGCATCGAGTAGGCGCGGCATTCGGCGTCGAGGATCGCGGTTTCGAGCAGTGCTTTCGCCAGCGGATTGCCCTTGACCGGAGCCATCGCGCCCGCGACCCGGGCGGCGGTCAAACGCGTCACGGCGGTCACGCGCGGGACGAGATGGTCGCGCAGAATTCGTTCGGCCCCGACGGCGAATTCCGGGCTGTACACCGGTTCCGGGTCACCGCCGAATTCCGCCCAGCCCTCGCTGACGTCGGTCACCACGTGCAGCAAGAGAGTGTTGCGTTCGGTGTCCACCGAGCACGAAGTCCGAAATGGACGGACGAGCGGGAGGCTGACCTCGATCAGGTCGATCCGTTCGATTTTCACGCCCGCGTCCCTTCGGTCAAGTGATACCAGCCGGATCGGCTGAACCCGGTCGCCGTGTAGCCCTCGGCGAACAGCGGGACGAGAGCGTCCCGGATCGCGTAACGCCACTCGGCGCCCAGCCGTGCGTCCAAGCGGCGCAGGCCCACGATGTCGTCCGGGACCCGGCACCAATACCCGGAACCGTCGCGGACCAGGAAAGGTTCGCCGTCGGGCGCGCGGCGCGGGTCGATCTCCGCGGTCGTCAGGTCCGGGCCGGAAAGCCGGGCGGGGTTCGGTTCGCGCAGCGGCCACACGGCGGTGAACCGGTCGGTTTCGTCCGCCCCGTTGACACCGTCCTCGATCTGACCGTAAAAGTCCACTGTGTACTCGGTTCCGCGCGCGCCGAGCTTCGCCAGGTTGAAATGCGCGTTGCGGCTCACCAGCGGGTCAAAGGTCCAGACCATTGTTTCCGCACCCTGGTCGAGTGCCCATACCCGCTGCGCCTGCTTGAGCGCGAAGCCCACTCCGCGGTCACTCGCGCGCGCCGCGGCGATCAGCGAATAGACCGAGCGCGTCACGGGCGGGCAGAAAATCAGCGCCGAGGCCGCCTGGATGCCGTCGTCGTCAGCCGTGTAATGCACCGCGCCGCCCGCGTGGACGACGGCGCGCAGTGCGTCGGCGCCGAACGGAGCCTGGGATTTCGGCGTCTGCCACACCTGGGCGAGGAACCGCGACACCGCTTCGAGCGTCCGGACGTCGTCGGCCAGCCGGATCCGGACGTCGGCCCGGGTCGCGGCGCGCAGGGCGGTCGAGACGGCCGCGTCCGGGGCCGGGGGGAGTACGGTCGCGGGTGCGCCTGGTGGAACGTGCATGCTGACAGCCTCGCGGCCGGATCGTCCGGGTGCGTGCAGTGCCGGTCCAGAGATTCCGCGGATGTTTTGTGCGTCTGGCTAAAGAGGTGAAGATGCTCGATCCGGAGGTGCCCGATCTCGGGCAGGTCCTCGACGCGCTCGGCGCTTCGCTGCTGCAGCCGGTCACCCCGCTGCCGGAGCGGCCGGTGCCGGTGTCCGGCGTGCTCATCCACGAGCGGCGCGGCGGCGCGCCGCCGGGGCAGGACACGATCCTGCTCGCGGTCGGGGCCGATCCGGCCGAAGCGAAAGATCTCCTCAACTCGGCCGTGGGATATTCAGCGCTGGTGGTGAAAAGCTTCGGCGAACCGCTCACCGAGCTTTCCGACGCCGCGCAGGACGCCGGGGTCGTGCTGCTCGCCGCCGACGAAGCCGTGCCCTGGCACCACCTCGAGGCAATGCTCTCCTCGGCGCTCGCACCCGCCGTGCGCACGCCCGGCGCGCCGGCCGCCGGCGATCTGTTCGCGCTGGCCAACGCCATCGCCGGGATGGTCGGCGGCGCGACCACCATCGAAGATCCCAACCGGCGGATCCTGGCGTACTCGACGCTGCCCGGCCAGCCCATCGACGACGGCCGCCGCCAGGGCATCCTCGGGCTGCAGGTGCCGGAGGTGCCGGTTTTCTACGACGACCAGTACCGCGAACTCGCGCGGGTGCGGCGGACCTGCCGGTTTCCCTCGCTCCCCGACGGACTGCCCCGGCTCGGCGTCGCGGTGCGCGCGGGCAGCGAGATGCTCGGGTCGATCTGGGTGGTCGACGCCGAGGACAGCCTCGACGAGGCGGCCGAGCAAGCGCTCTTCAACGCCGCCGAGATCGCCGCGCTGCACCTGCTGGCCGCGCGCACGGCGGTCGATGTGGTTCGCCGTCGGCGCGCTGACCTGCTGCAACGCCTGCTGGCCGACCCGAGCAGCGTCACCGCCGTCGCCCCGCAGCTCGGCTTGGACCCGGACGTGCCGGTCGCGGTCGCCGCGTTCACCGTCACCGATCCCGAAGACGTGCTGGCCGCTCACGCGGCGACGCGGCTGGCCGATCTGGTGAGCCTGCACTGCGAGGCGCACTACGGACGGCACGGCTGCGCGCTGATCGACGGGACCGTCTACGCGCTGCTGCCCAAGGGTCCCGCGCACCGCGAACTGGTCGCCGACATCGCCCGGCGAGCGCACGGCGCGTTGCGGATGCCGGTGCAAGCGGGCCTCGGCGCGACGGTTCCCGGGCTCCGGTCGATCGCGTCCTCCCGGGCCGACGCCGACCTGGTCCTGCGGACGCTGGCGGAACAACGGACCTCGCCGGAACCGTGCCAGGTGGCGGCGATCGAGGAGGTCTGGGCCGGGGCGACGCTGTCGGTGCTGGCGCAGATCCTGGCCGGAGACGCCGCTTTGCCGCAGCGGCTGGGTCCGGCGGTGCGGGCGCACGACGTCGAGCACGGGACCACTTACGCGCCGACGATCCTGGCGTATCTCGACACGAACGGCGACATCGCCGCCGCCTCGACGCGGTTGTCGGTGCATCCGAACACGATCCGGTACCGGCTTTCGCGGGCGGAGGAGATCTTCGGGTTCGATCTGGCGGATCCGGACGAGCGACTGGTGCTGTGGCTGCGGTTGCGGTTGGGGGATCAGCTCGGGTGGTAGGGCCGGGGGTGGGTCCGGTTTGGATGGGCGGGCTGGGCTTGGTTTGGGGAGTGGCTAACCTGGCTGCGGCACCGGCGAACGGCTTGGGTGGGAGGCAGGTCGGCGGGGCCCGGCGCTGAAGCTGTCCGGATGCACCGCGCTGGCTCAGGTTCGAGGATCAGCTCACCGGCAATCCTCACTGCGGCACCGGCAAATGACTCGGGTCGGAGGCAGACCGGCAAGGCCCGGCGCTGAAACAGCCCGGATGCGCCACGCCCGCTCAGGTTCGAGGTTCAGCTCAGCTGGCAAAGCCCACCACCGCCCCGGGGAACGGCTCGGCCGGGACACAAGCCGCCCGAATCCGCCGCTGAGCTGGTCCGCACCAACCCTGCGCCCCCTTCCCTCCCCTACCGTCCCCGCCGCACCGCGCGCCCGGCCAAGATCCCGGTCGGTTTGCCGTCCTGCAGCGCTGGCTGTCCGTTCACCAGCACATGCCGCATCCCGTCGGCGTAGCGGTGCGGGTCCAGATAGGTAGCGTTGTCCTGCACGGCCGCCGGATCGAATACGGTCACGTCCGCGAACGCGCCCGGCCGCAGCACGCCTCGATCGGTCAGGCGCAGGTTCGCGGCGGGCAGGCTCGTCATCCGCCGCACCGCTTCTTCCAGTGGCAGCACGCCTTCCCGGACCCAAGGGCCGAGCACTCGTGCGAAGGCGCCGTACGTCCGGGGATGGGTGGACGTCTCCGTGAACGGCGCCTCCGCCGGGATC
The DNA here is from genome assembly GCF_055633755.1 of Amycolatopsis sp. NPDC114484. NCBI lineage: Bacteria > Bacillati > Actinomycetota > Actinomycetes > Pseudonocardiales > Pseudonocardiaceae > Amycolatopsis > Amycolatopsis sp. NPDC114484. Next base: position 227,967 of record NZ_JBVKDQ010000003.1, read on the forward strand.
GCCTCGGAGTCGGTGCACACCGAAACCCACGGTTGTTTCAGTGCGCGCCGCGTGTCCGCCTCCGAGGCGGTGAACAGGGCGACCATCAGCTTCGGTTCGGCCGCGACGAGGTCCAGCAGGGTGTCGAGCGGATCTCCCCCGCGACTGGCCTCGGCGAGCGTCTGACCCGGCGCAGCGGTGCCCGAACCGCACAGCAGCAGAATTCCCTCCGCACCACCGGATCCGAGGTACAGGTTCTCCCAGTCCTGGCGAGGCTCGAGAATGGCGGCTTTGATCTCCGCGCGGATCGACGGGTTCGCGATGCGCGCGGCCAGCTCGCCACCGTCGTGGAAACGCGGCGGGATGAAGGCGGAGAGGAAGGTCGAGCCCGCGGCGTACGGGTAGATGTCCGCGGTGATGCCGAGTCCGTCCGCGCGCGCCTGCTGGACCCTGTCGAGCACGGTGGACATCAACGGCCAGTTCTGTTGTCCAGATGCCTTCAGGTGATATATCTCTGCCCGCGCAGAGGATTCCCGGGCGATCCGGATCAGCTCGTCGACCGAATCGACCAGCCGGTCCGACTCGCCGCGGATGTGCGAGATGTACAGCGCGTCGTGCTTGGCCAGCACTCGGGCGTACGCGATCAGCTCCTCGGTGGACGCGTAGCTGCCCGGTGCGTAGATCAACGCGGATCCCACCCCGAGCGCGCCGGCCGCGAGTTCCTCGTCCAGCAACACGCACGCGGCGGTCAGCTCGTCCTCGGTGAGCGGGCGGTCTTCGTTGCCCGCGAAGGGCATCCGGAGGTTTTCCGCGCCGACGAAGCTGCCGATGTTGAGCCCGATACCGCTGAGGTCGGTCAGGAAGTCGTCGAGCCGGGGCCAGCTGGTTCGCATGCCGTACAACGGCGGTTCGGCGGCGACGAGGTCGGTCATCCGGCCGGTGACCGGGCCCATCGAGCGGCCTTCGCCGAAGATCTCAGTGGTGATGCCCTGATATATGTCAGACAATCCGCGCGGATCCAGCTGGAGGGTTTCGTAGGCGTGGCTGAGCACGTTGATGAATCCCGGTGCCACCACGCAACCCTCGGCGTCCAGGACCGGAGCGTCAGCGTCCCGGACGTCGCCGATCGCCTCGATCCGGTCCCCGGTGATCGCTACGTCCGCGCGCCGGGCAGAGGTTCCGGTGCCGTCGAGTACTGAGCCACCTCGGAGGACTAGATCGGCGGGCATAGTGTTCCTTTCCTTGGGCGCGCGGGGCAGGATCAGACGTGCAGACATGCGGTTTCGTGGCCGTCGGCCGAGACCAGCGGCGGGTCGGTGCGTTCGCAGTCGTCGGTGCCGACGGGGCAGCGCGAGCGGAATCGGCAGCCGGGCGGGATGTCGACCGGGTTTGGTGTCTCGCCGGTCAGCAGCTGAGGTTTCGCTTGCTGATCCCGGTCCCGTCGCGGGACTGCCGACAGCAGTGCCTTCGTGTAGGGATGTTGCGGGTTGTGCACGACCTCCCGTGCCGGTCCCTGCTCGACGATCCGGCCCAGGTACATGACCACGATCCGGTCGGCGAAATGCGCGGCGGTGGACAAGTCGTGGGTGATCATCAGGATCGCGGTGTCCTGGCCCTTCCGCAGGGTGTCCAAAAGGGACAGCACTCCGGCGCGTACCGAAACGTCCAACATGGACACTGGTTCGTCGGCGAGCAGGACGTCCGGGTCGAGCACCAGTGCGGCCGCGATGGCGACGCGTTGCCGTTGACCACCGGACAGTTCGTGCGGGTAGCGGTCCAGGAAGGCTTCTGCCGGAGAGAGTCCGCTGCGTTCCAGTGCTTCCCCGGCGAGCGTTGTTCGTTCCGCTTTGGACCCGCCGATACCGTGGATCAGCATCGGCTCGGCGAGGATGTCCCGCACCCGGCAGAGCGGGTCGAGCGATTCGTACGGGTCCTGGTAAATCATCTGGACCCGTCGCCGGACGGAACGCAACCGGCGTTCCGACAATCCGGTGATCGCGTTGCCCTCCAGCCGGACAGTACCGCCGGTCGGGGGAACCAGGCCGCAGATCGCTGCCGCCGTAGTGGATTTCCCGCAGCCGGACTCGCCGACGACGGCGACCATCTCGCCGCGTCCGAGCCGGAAGCTGATGCCGTCCACGGCATGCACGACGCTGCGCGGACGTCGAGCCAGCGTATCTGCGACGCTGCGGCGCATCGGGTAGTGGATCGAGAGGTCGTCGACCTCCAGCAACGCCTCGGTCATGCCGGCACCACGCTCTCGGTATGGAAACACGCCGCGCGATGCCCCGGACCGGCCGTGGTCAAAAGCGGGAGTTCGGCAGCGCAGCGGTCCATCGGGACATCACAGCGCGGACGGAACGGACAGCCGACGATCTCGGTGTCCAAGCGCGGTGGCGCGCCAGGAATCGAGACGACCGGTTCGTCGCCGTAGAGGTCCGGCGTGGCGGAGAACAACAGCCGCGTATAGGGATGCTGGGACTCCCAGCTCAACTGATCCGCCGGGCCCTCTTCTACCATCTTTCCGGCGTACATTACCGCGGCACGGTGGCAGACTTGAGATACCAACGGCAGGTCGTGGGTGACCAGGACCAGCGCCATGCCGAGTTCGTCGGTCAGCCGGGTCAGCAGTTCCAGGATCTGCGCCTGCACCATCACGTCGAGCGCGGTGGTCGGCTCGTCGGCGAGCAGCACCTTCGGCTCACAGGCCAGCGCCATCGCGATCGACAGCCGCTGCCGCATGCCGCCGGAGAACTCGTGCGGGTACCGGTCAGCCGCCACAGCTGGGATACCAACCAGCTCCAGCAATTCCCGCGCTCGCTCGCGCGCCTTCGCCCGGCGCGCGATGCCGTGGCAGAGCATCGGTTCGGCGATCTGCCAGCCGACCGTCTTGACCGGGTTGAGCGCGTTCATCGCGCCCTGGAACACCATCGCGATGTCCCGCCACCGGTGCCCGCGCATGGATTCCTCGCCGCCGGCCAAGATCTCCGAACCGGCGACGGAAACGCTGCCCGCGACGGTCGCGGTCGGCGGCAGCAATCCCAGCAACGCCAGGATCGTCGTCGACTTCCCGCAGCCGGATTCGCCGACCAGCCCGTACCGCTCGCTCGCGGCCAGCGAGAAACTCACCCCGTTCACCGGATGCACCCGACCGCCGTCCGGCAGGTCGAACCACACGTGCAAATCCTTGCACTCCAAGACGTTCATCGGGCGTCCCCTCCCCTTCCGGCCAGTACCCGCACCCGCCACCGGCGTCCGGACAAATGGGAAACCTTGAGCCGGGGGTTCAGTGCGTCCTCGATGGCCCGGCCGAGCAGGAAGCAGCCGATGCTCACCGCGGCGATCACGAATCCGTCCGGCACGATCGCCCACCAAGCCCCGGAACTGATCGCGGTACGGGCGAAAGCGTGTTCCAGGATCGTGCCCCAAGTCGTGACGCTCGGGTCTTCCAAACCGAGAAATGCCAACGCTGTCTCCAGATAAATCGCGACCGAAACGGTCAGCACGGTGTTGGCGATCAGCAGCGGACCCGCCTGCGGCAGGATGTGCCGCACGATCACCCGCGTGTTGCTAGCGCCGAGGCCGCGCGCCCGTTTGACGTAAGCCCGTTCGCGCAACGACATGACTTCCGCGCGCACGATCCGCGCGGTCGTCGTCCATTCCAGCAGGCCGATCACCAGGATCACGTGGAACAGGCTCGGCCCCCACACCGCCGCGATCACCATGGCCAGCACCAAATCCGGCAGCACCAGCAGCACGTCGGTGAGGCGCATCAGCACCGCGTCGACCCAGCCGCCGAAGTACCCGGACAGGATCCCGACCGTGCCGCCGAGCAGCATCGCGACGAGCGTCGCCGCGAATCCGACGACGAGTGACGTCTGCCCGCCGCGCATCAGCAGCGACAGCATGTCCACGCCACCGTCGTCGCAGCCGAGCCAATGGTGCACCGATGGCGGTTCGAAAACCGCGCAGGACCGTTCGGTGATGCTGTACGGCGCGAGGTAGGGCGAAACAACGGCCAGCACTACGAAAAGACCGAGAATAACGAGACCGGCGATCGCGGTTTTGTGCTCCCGCAGTACTTTTCGAAAGATACCCGTGCGCCGCAGTTCAGCCGGGGCGACAGTGGTCATGCGCTGACTCTCCGATCAAGGCGGAAGTAGACCAGGTCGGCCAGGAAGTTCAGCAGGATCACCGACACCGTCAGGAGCAGGAACCCGCCTTGCACCATCGGGTAATCGCGCTGGCTGAGCGCGGTGTAGGTGGCCATGCCGATGCCCGGCCAGCTGAAGATCACCTCGATCAGCACCGCGCCGCCGACGACGTAGCCGAGATCGAGGGCGACCATGGTGACCATCGGCAGCATCGCGTTCCGCACCGCGTGCTGCCAGACCACCCGCCGGTCCGAAAGCCCTTTGGCGCGCGCGGTGAGCACATAGTCCTCGCCGAGGGTTTCCAGCATCGAGGAGCGCACCACCAGCGTGTAGCCGCCGTACGCGGTGAGGATGAGCGTGACCGTCGGCAGCACCATGTGACTCGCCACGTCCCCGATGTTCTGCCAGAACGGCGGGCTGTCGAACAGGAACAGGTCCGACATCCCGCCTGCCGGAAGTATCCCAGCGAACAGGATCAGCAATACCAACCCGAGCCACTGGGACGGGAACGAGTACACCAGCGTCGCGATCCCGGTGTTGAGGTGGTCCAGCGCGGAATTCCGCCGCCACGCCGCGATCACCCCGGACAGGATGCCGAGCACGATCGCGCCGAGCGTCCCGACACCGGCCAGCAGCACAGTGTTCTTGAGATCCTCGACCAGCAGATGGGTCACCGGTTGCTGATACGTGAACGACACGCCGAGGTCGCCGTGCAGCAGGTTCTTGAGGTAGATCAGGTATTGGTCCCATTTGGACTTGTCGAGTCCGAAGCGGACCATCAGCGCGTGCTGCAGTTCCGGGGTCGCGTGCGGCACCCGGGACAGGTTGGTCACCGCGTCGCCGGGCAGGACCCGGAAGAGGAAGAAGTTCGCGGTGACGGTGAGAAAGATGGTCACCACAGTAAAAACGCCGCGGCGGAGCAGATAGTCGAGACTGCGCATCGGGTCAGCCCGCCTTTCGCACGGACAACAGCGGGAGCTTCGACTCCGACGAGAACGACGCCCCGCCCACCGGTGTCAAACCGGTCCAGGACGACGAGTGCGCTTCGAGCGCGTCCGGGTAGTCGAGCACGAGCAGCGGACGCTCGCGTGCGGCCAGCTGCTGCATCCGGTTCACGACGTCGTGCCGGTCCGCGGGGTTCATCGCCTCGCCCTGCTGGCTGTAGAGGTCGTCCCATTCCTTGCCGCAGTAGCCGGTGTCGTTGAGGATTCCCTGGCTGGCGCAGGTGAGGTAGTTGAGCGTGTCGTCCGGGTCGCTGGTGCCGCCGCTCCAGCCCCACATGGTCATCGCGAAGTCCTGCGATTTGTTCGCCATCGCCGCCTCGTTGGCCGCCGCGTTGTCCAGCAGCCGCGGTTCGAGCCGGACGCCGATTCGCTCGAAATCGCCTCGAATGATCTGGAATGAGCGAAGCCCGGCACCGCTGTAGGTGTCCTCGGGCAGGATGATCGGGTAGTCCATCGGGTGATCGCCGGCGATCCGGACGCCGTCCGGGCCTCGCCGGTAACCGGCCTGGTCGAGCAGCCGGTTGGCTAGGTCCAGGTCGAACGACGGGGGTTTGATCGAGCTGTCCGTCCAATCCGCGGTGCCGGGTGCGATCACCGCGCCTCCCGGTTTGCCGTGGCCGAGCAGCGAGGTCTTCACGATCTCGGCCCGGTTGATCGCGTGGTCGAGCGCTTCGCGCAGCAGCGGGTTGGTCAATTCCCGGTGCGCCGCTTGCTGTTTCGGGTTCGTGTTGACCGTGATGCTGTCGAATCGCATGCCCGGCGAGGAAAGCACCTTGAACCCGGACGATTCGAGATTGCCCACTGAGGTGGCTGGCACGCTTTGCACGGCGTCGAGCTGATGGCTCTTCAGCGCGGTGATCATCGCGTCGTCGGTGCTGAAGAACTGGATGCCGAACCCGGCGATATGCGGTTTCGGGCCGTAGTAAGCGGGATTCCGCTTGAACAGCGCGATCTGTTTCGGTTGGTGTTTGACCAGGACGAACGGTCCGCCGGACACGATGGGCGCGGTGTTCGGGAACGTAGTCAGCGCCTCGCCCTTGCCTTCGGCGTACTTCTGCCAGATGTGCCGGGGCAGGATCGGGACGCTCATCAGTCTGCTTAGGACATTGGAAACCGGATTGGCGTAGTGCAGCACCACCGTGTTCGCGTCCGGCGCGGTCGCGCTGTCGAGGTTGACCACGTAACTGGCGAGACCGGCGGTCGGGCCGTCCTGGAATTTCACGATCGTGCTGAGCGTCCACGCGACGTCAGCGGCGGTGAGCGGCTCGCCATCGGACCAGCTGGCCCCGGGGTGAGTGTGGAAAGTCCAGGTTTGGCCATCCTCGGAAGTGCTCCAGTCGGTAGCGAATTCCGGGACGTACTTGTCGTTCGGGTCGAGCTGCACCAGGGTCGGGTAGATCTGCTCGAACACCGAAAACGCCATGCTGACTACGGAAACGAACGGGTTGAGCGAGTCGACCGGCTGGTTGGCGCCGAAGCGGAAGACGCCGCCGTCGGCGGTTTCGCTCTCGGCCTGGCCGCACGCGGTAACGGTGCCGGCGGCCAGCGCCACGGCCAGCAGCGCCGCTGCCGCGCGGCGGAAACGGTTTCTCATCAAGGGCCGCCTAGGGCGTGAAGGTGCGGTAGAGCGGGCATCCGGAGTAGTCGGCGCGGACCGCGACCCCGTTGAGCACGACGTCGAACTTCAGCCGTTCCGGGAGCCGTTCGTCCTCGCCGACGCGGAAGGAGCCGTCCGGGAGCGGGACGAGTTCGTCCGGCGGACCGCCGGTGACCGACACCCACAATCGGTTGCCGTGGGCGTAGACGTGCAAATTGGACAGCCATGGGTTGTGGCAGCGGTAGTGCCCGACGACCTCGGCCCAGTGCGCGGGCGGGTCTTCCGGGGTCGGCAGCACCGGACGTTTCCGTTCTGGCAGCACGAATTCCGGCACCGAGCCGCCGCCGAGCGCGGCTCGCGTCGCGGCGACGAGGTGGACGACTGTCTCCTGCCACGGGCCCGCGCCGTTGGCCAGCACGACGGCCCCGATCCCCGCGTCGACATCGCACGCGATCGCGGCGTAGTAGCCGAGCATGCCGCCGGTGTGCCAGACGTGCGGACGGCCGTCGAACTCGCCGACCATCATGCCAAGGCCGTACGAACAGTCTTCGTCCTCGATCAGGATCTCGGGGCGGCACAGGTCGCCCGCCAGTGATCCGCCGTTCAGCAACAGGCGCAGCCACGCGGTCATGTCGCGGGCGGTCGAGACGACGCTGCCGTCCGCGGTGGCGGTCTCGATCCACGTCGCCGGGACCACGCCGTCTTCGCGGACCGGGACCCTGTCGTCATAGCGCGGTTCATATCCCACGGCACTGCGAACTCGTATCTCATGGGTGATCGCTGGGATGGCAGCCGGCATCCCCAGCTCGGCCAGGAAGTCGCCGAGAAGTTCCTGATACGGCCGTTGGTATATCACCTCCAGCACCAGTCCGAGCGCCTTGTAACCGGAGTTCGAGTAGTGGAACCAGGTCCCCGGCGGCGTCGTGGCTTCGGTGTCGCGCAGCGCCCAGACCTCGAAGGCGGAGTCGCCGGAGACGTCGGTGCCCGCGATGATCCCCGCGGTGTGCGACATCAGGTGGCGCACGGTGATCGGCGCGTGCGCGGACCGCACGGAGAACCACGGCAGGTACTCGGTCACCGGACGGTCCAGGTCGACCAGCGCGGCGTCGCGCGCCCGCAGCAGCAGCGCGGCGGTCATGCCTTTGGAGATCGAGCCGATCTGGAACAGCGTGTCCTCGGTCGCCGGCCGAGCGGCGGCCAGATCGGCGTGTCCGAACGCGCCGGACGCGAGGATCCCGTCGCGGCCGGTGACCGCCATCGAGAGTCCGGCGGCGAAGGACCGTTCGTGCAACGCGGTGCGGCAGGCCTGGTGAAGAGCCTCGTCCACGGCCTGGGGCAGGGGCGGCGTCATGTGCTGGAAACCTCCGGGACCTCGGTGTCCCGACCACGGCGGGTCGATGGGCGCCAGTATCGATCCGGCCGGATCGCGGCAGCCTTGGACGAGAGCCCAGAGATTCGGCCCGGGACTTGTGCCGGTCGCCAAAGCAGTGCCCGGACCGCCGTCCGGCGACGGCGGCCCGGGCAATCAGCCTGCTCAGCGGGGCAGGGCCCACTTCTGCGCGGGGCTGTTGTTGCAGGTGTAGAGCTGCAGCTGGGTGAACTCCTTGGTGCTGCTGTCCGGATCGTCCAGGCAGAGGCCGGAGTGCGGGTTCCGGAGCGAGCCGTTGTCCTCGACCCACTGCTGAGCGCCCGTGTTGTTGCAGGTGTAGAGCTGAATATGGGTGCCGTTCGTGGTGCCGGAGTTATCGACGTCGAGACACTTGCCGTGGACGCGCAGCGTGTGGTCGGTGCCGACGACCCAGTCCTGCGCGTAGGTCGAATCGCAGCCGTAGAGCTGGATCGGGTTGCCGTCAGTGACCTTCGAAAACGCGTTGTCGATGCACAGGCCCGACGAAACTCCGGCGACGATCGGGCCGACGCGCGGGCTCGCCGGTGCCGGGCTGTCTCCGGGATAGGACGGTGGCGCGGCCGACGGATCCGCGGCCCAGGTCTTGTTGGCCGTAGTGCCGAGGGTGAAGCTAAGCGTGCCACCGTTGCTGATATCCGGGGCGTACGCCTTGTTCCAAGCTGTGCCATTCCACGACGCGGCCTGGAGGTACGGCGCGTTGTCCGCCGCACCGTTGCCGTTCACGGTGAGGGTCTTTCCGGACGGGAGCGTGACGACGGCTTGACTGAAGACCGGCGAGCCGAGCGCGAGGTCGGCGGTGCCCGGGGTTTCCGGGAACATGCCGAGCGCGGACCAGACATACCAAGCACTCATCGTGCCGAGGTCGTCGTTGCCGCCGCCGAGGCCGTCCGGGGCGTTGCGCCAGATCTTGCCCTGGATCGCCCGGACCGTCTCCTGCGTCCGGTACGGCGCGCCGGTGTAGTCGTACTCCCAGGGCAGTTCGATGCTGGGCTCGTTGCCCATCCAGGCGAGACCGTCGTTCCCGTCGAAGGTGCGCAGGACGTTGTCCAGGTAATGGTTCATGACCGTCGGGCCGCCCTTGGCGCGGGTCAGTCCTGCCAGGTCGAACGGCACCATTCCGGTGTAGATGAACGAAGTCCCCTCGACCATGCTCTTGCCGTTCGTCGGGTCGAAGTCGAGCGGCCAGTTGCCGTCGGCGTTGCGGGCCTGGACGAAACCGGACTGCGGGTTGAGCAGGTTGCGCCAGTTCTGCGCGCGATTGCGGTACGTGCGCTGGCTGGCGGTGTCGCCGAGCGCGCCCGCGAAAGCAGACAGGGCGAAGTCGGCGGTGTTGTATTCCAAAGTGGTCGCTGCGGGGCCGTAAGCGTTGCAGCAGCCGAAGTTCCCGTCGTGCGGGAGGTAGCCGAGGCTGTCGAGGTAGTTCAGGCCGGGACGGTCGTTGTTCGGCTTGGAGGCTTGCGCGACCAAACCGTGGAGGGCGTCGGCGGTGTCGAAGTCGCGGGCGCCGAAGGCATAGTAGTCGGCGATGATGGACGCGGCCGGGTCGCCGACCATCACGTAGGACTCGCCGTTGTTTTCCGACCACTTGGGGAAGATCCCCGTTTGCCGGTAATCGTCCACCATGGACTGCGCGGTATCGGACGCGACCTTCGGCGCCAGCAGTGCTTCCAGCTGGGCCTGGGAGCGATAGATATCCCAACCTGAGTAGTTGGCATACACCGCGTCGTGGCCCGCGTCGACCGTGTGCGGTTTGCCGTCGAAACCGGGATATTGGCGGTTGACGTCGCTGATCACGTTGGGATGCAGCAGCGAGTGGTACAGCGCGGTGTAGAACATCGTCTGCTGGTCTGACGTTCCGCCGGTAACCTTGATCTTGCCGAGCTGGGCGTTCCACGCCTGCGCGGCGGCGGAGCGAGTGCCGTCGAAGTCCCAGCCGGGGTTTTCCGCGGCTCGGTTCGCCGCCGCGTTGGCGACCGACACGTAGCTCACGCCGACTTTCGCCTGCACCACCTGGTTTCCGGAGGTGTCGAAAGTGACCGAACGGCTGCCGCTGCTCGCGAAAGGACGGTCGAAGAGGAGGTCGAAGTAGACGGTGTAGCTGTTGGCCGCGCCGCAGAACGCACCGCTGGTGACCTGGCCGCGCACCTCGGTGTTCGATACGACGGTGAACTGTGCGTTGCCGGGCCGGTTCTGACTTCCGTCCACTTTGAACACGAGGTTCGACTGGTTTCCGGCAGGGAAGGTGAAACGGCCCATGCCGCTGCGCGTGGTGGCGGTCAATTCAGTGTTGACACCGTTGTCCAGCTTGACTCGGTAATACCCAGCGGACGCGGTTTCGTTGCTGTGCTGGAAGTTCACGTTCGCGGACGGATTCACGCCGCCGACAGTCGGCAGGATCGGCAGGTCTCCCGCCGCGCCGCAGCCGGGGCCCGCGATGTGGGCCAGGCTGAATCCGGTGATCGTCGAATCGTGGTATTCGTAGCCTCCGCCGGGTGGCCGGGAGGTGGTGTCCGGACTCCACTGGACCATTCCGAACGGAGCGTCCGCGCCGGGGAAATCGTTGGCCTGATTGGTGGTTCCGATGAACGGGTTGACCAGGCTGGCCGGATCGGCCGCCGCTCGGCGTTCGGCCGCTTGCGCTGGTCCGGCACACAGTCCGGCGACGGTCACGGCCGTTGCCAGAGCGCAGCTCACTCTCGCTCGAACTTTCATCGCGCGTCCTTTTCGGTCGGAGGGGTTTGTTCAGCTGATCGGCACACCGCTGGCGACCCGGCCGCGGTCGATCCAGCTGCCGTGTCCGTCGCCGCCTTCCCAGGAATAGCAGGAAGCAGCGTTGGTGGATTTATCGGCGAGGAGGTAGTCGGCATTGCCGCCACCGGTGAAATCGGCGAAGGCGACGGCACTGGAATCCGTGGTGACGCCGGTGGCCACCTGTCCTCGCGAATACCAGCCGCCTTGCTCGTCGCCGCCGCGATTGAAGAACGCGGTGACCGCACCGCTCGGAGCGATCGTTACGTAGTCCGCCCGGCCGTCACCGTCGAGGTCGGCGAAGCGCACGCTGCTCACGTCGGTGGTCGTGCCACCGGCGACCTGACCTCGGCCGAGCCAGCCGCCGTGGCCGTCGCCGCCTCGGTTGAGATAGGCGGCGACCGCGCCGTTCTGCCCGATGGTCAGGTAATCCGCCTGGCCGTCGCCGTCGAAGTCCGCGAACCAGACCCGGCTCGGGTCGGCGGTGGTGCCGGTCGCGACCTGGCCGAGCGGCTGCCATCCGCCATGGCCGTCCCCGCCGCGGTTGAGGTAGACGATCACCGCACCGTTCGGTTCGAGCAGGAGATAATCGGCGCGACCGTCGCCGTCGAAATCGGCGAGCCGGACCCGCGCCGGATCCGTGGTGAGCCCGGCAGCGATTTGCCCGAGCGGCTGCCAGCCGCCGTGGCCGTCGCCGCCGCGATTCAGGTAAACGCTGACTGCACCGTTCTTCGCGACGGTCAGGTAATCCGCCCGGCCGTCGCCGTCGAAATCGGCCCAGCGAACCTTTCCGGCACCGCCGGATTCAGTTCCGGCACCGAGCGGAGGATGTCCGGCGAACAAGCCCTCGGTGTACGCACGCCCGAGCGCGCCGGAGAGGCTTTCCGCCATTCGCCGGTACCCGGCATCGTTCGGATGCAAGTGGTCGACCATTTCCGCCGAGGTGAGCGCGGGCGGCTCGACGTACCGAAATCGGTGTCCGGCTTGGGTTTCGCCCGCTTCGAAGCCACGCACCACGGAATTGAACGCCGCGACCCGGTTTTCCAATCCCGCGGACGTCGGGATCAATCCCAGCAAGAGGACGGCGGCATTCGGCCGATCGGCGTAAATCCGGTCGAGCAGGGTGTGCAGCCGGGCCGGTGCGTTGGTCACGTCGATGCCGCGGTCGAGGTCGTTGATGCCGAGGTGCAGCAGCACGACGTCCGGCCGGTCGAACGCGAGCCAGCCGTCGATGCCCGCGGTGATCTGGTCGATGGTGTAACCGCTGTGGCCCTCGTTGGCCGGATCGGGCAAACTCCCGTTGGTCTGCGTGCCGACGAACCGAGGCGAGTAACCGGATTCCCCGGAGAGCATTGTCCACAGTGGAGCGCGATAGGACGACACGGTGGCACTGCCCGCCCCGGCGGTGATCGAGTCGCCGAGCGGCATGATCCGCACCGCCTGGCCGAGCGGTGCCGCTTCGGCGGCTTGACCCGGTACGGCAGCGGCGGCCAAGAGAACGAGGACAGCGAGAAATCGACGAAGCGGCATGGCAGCTTCCTCCGGCACGACAAGGCGGACGGAACCCGTTCAGGCGAGCGGTGCGAATCCGGAGCCCGAAGGAGAACCGGGGTGCGCTCCGGCGACGAGACCATGGTCGGCCCGCGATGACAACCATGTCAACGGACTGGTCCAGACATGTCTTTGTCAGAAAATCCCGGCCGCGGGAAGCTGCGGGGGCCGTTCAGAATTCGGCGCGGAAGACCGGCCGGAAGTCCGCCGTCCAGCGGAATGCGCGGAACGGTCCCGAAATCCGCTAGCCCCGGTCCTAGTGCGGACGGCGGCGGGGAACATAGCGTCCCCACTGTGTCGAAAGAAGTAGAACCCGAACGGATCGACGGCCAGCTCGTCGCGATCACCGGAGCCACCTCCGGGATCGGTTTCTTCGCCGCCGCACAGCTCGCCGGGCTCGGCGCCCGGGTGCTGGTCCTCGGCCGGTCGGAATCGCGGGGCCGCGCGGCGGTTTCCGCGCTCCCGAATCCGCAGCAGCACGAGTTCCTCCCGCTGGACCTCGCCGACCGGACGTCGATCGCCCGGGCCGGAGACAAGCTCGGCGAGTTGCCGCGGCTGGACGCGCTCGTGCAGAACGCCGGCGTCGTCTCGGGTGCGTTCGGGCCGGGCCCGGCGCAGCGGATCGGCGCGTTCGGGGTGGAGGAGATCGTCGGGATCAATCACCTCGCGCACGCGGAACTGCTGCGGCGCGCGCTCCCCACGGTCCGGCGAGTGGTCAGCCTCGGGAGCATGCTGACCCGCAAGATCCCGTTCGATCGCGAGAACTGGCTGTCCGAACGGCATTACCGGGCGCGGGTCGCGTACGCGATGTCCAAGCACGCCGTCGAGATCTTCGGCTTCGAATTACAACGGCGGCTTGCTGAGATACCAGTGCAGTCAGTTGTAGTACATCCAGGCGGGGCGATCGACGCGCTCACGCTGGGGCGGCCCGGGGCGCGGGTGGCTCGCGCGATGTTCCGCGGGATCGTGCAAGGGAAGGATCAGGCGGCTCGACCGGTCGTGGCCGCGGTCGCTTCGCCGGAACTGCGCGGCGGCGAGTACCTCGGTCCGCATCGGACCGCCCACGCGGAAGTGCAACAGCCGGTGACGACGAGCCGCGATCCGGAGCTGGGCGCGTGGCTCTGGAAGGAGACCGAACGACTGCTCGGCGCGCGGATCCCGACCGAGCCGCGTCACCCGATCGGGTAGAAAACCTCGTGGGGCCGCCCGTTAACCGCCAGCTAGCCTTGAAGCGTGGACGATCCGGCGGTTCTGGACGCCTTGGCCCAGCGGCTGGCGCGGGTCGGCGAACGCCGGAATCTCGAGGTCCCCGCGCTGCTTCACCGCCTCGGCATCCCGCCGGACCGCACCGGCGTCACCCGCCGGCAGGTCTCCGAACTCACCCGCGAACTGTGGCTCCGCACCGACGACGAGCTCTTCGCCCTCGGCCCGCGAGCCCCGCGTGGACTATTCCGGCTGGTAGTCCGATCGGTCGCCCCCGCGCCCGACCTGCGGACGGCGCTGCACCGTCTGGTGGAAGCCGCCGAGGTTCTGCCCGGCATGCCCGCCATCGCCGTCCGCGCAGAAGCTCCGCCCAGCATGCCCACCCAAGCGGTCCGCGCCGAAGCCCCGCCCGACATACCCACCCTCGCGGGCCGCGCAGAAGCTCCGCTGGTGGAGGTCGAGATCGACGTCCGGCGGCTCGACGATCCCGACCACGTCGCCTCCGAACTGGTCGCCATCGTCGTGCACCGGCTGCTCGGCTGGCTCCTCGGACAACGCATCGACCTGCGCGAACTCCGCCTGCCCTGGCCGGGACCGGACCACGCGCCGCACTACGAACTGCTCTTCGGCCGCCATCCGCGGTTCGACGCCGACGCGCTGGTCCTCGCCTTCGACGGCAAGCTGCTGCCCGCCCCGGTGATCCGCGGCGAGGCCGAACTGGCCGAATTCCTGGAGGACCAGCCGGACGTCTGGCTCGCCACCCGCGACTACGGCTCGACCCTCGCCGACCAGGTCCGCGCCATCGTCGAGCAGGGAACCACCGCGCCGGACGACCTCGCCCACCGGCTCGGGATCAGCACCCAGCACCTGCGCCGGCGGTTGCGGGCCGAGGGCGCGTCGATCGGGCAGATCCGGGACGCGGTTCGCCGGGACGCCGCGATCGCCAGTCTCAGCCGCGGCGACGAATCGATCGAGAAACTGGCTCAGCGGCTGGGTTTTTCCGAGGCAAGCGCATTTCGGCGCGCGTTCCGCCGGTGGACTGGGCGTTCGCCGGGCGACTACCGCTGAACCGCCGCACGCCGAAGCCACACCAGTCGCTCAGATTCGTCGCGATCGCCAACCTCGGCCACGGCGACGAACCCCTCAAAACCGGCCCAGCGCCAGGGTTCCCCGAACCCCGCGCGTTCCGCCGACGGACCTGGCACCCGGCGACAAGTCCATCACGAAACCAGCGCCGCGCCTGGGTTTCCGAACCCAACACATCTCGCCGAGCATCCCCCGACGGACCTGGCACCCCGCGGCAAGACCATCACGAAACCAGCGCCACGCCTAGGGTTTCCGAACCCAGCACATCCCACCGAGCATCCCCCGACAGACCGCCGCCCCGCGACAAATCCACCACGAAACCAGCACAGCGCCTAGGTTTCCGAACCCAACACATCCCGCCGAGCATCCCCGGCAGACCGCCGCCCCGCCGACTACCCCGGCACCCGCAAAGCCCGCATCCGCGCGTACAACGTCGTCCGGGAAATCCCCAACGTGCTCGCCGCCCGCACCTTGTTCCCCCCGGCCGACCGCAACGCCGCCACGATCGCGTTCCGCTCCGCCCGTTCGATCGGCGCCAGCTCGTGTCCCGAAGCATCCGCCACCAGCGCGGGCGGCAAATCCCCCGGCCCGATCGCTCCCGCGGACCGCTTGCGGATCGCCTGGCTCAGCACTCCGCGCAGTTCGGGCAGGTTCCCCGGCCAGTCGTACGAGCCGAGGATCCGCAGCGCGCCCGGCGTGACGTGGTGCGTCCGCGCGGCCCCGAGTTCGGCCAGCATTCGTGCCGCGACCTCGGAAAAGTCCGGCCGGTGCGCCAGCGGCAGCAGCTCGACGTTCTCCTCGCACGACGCGATCAGCGCCCGTTCCGGACCGGTCAGCCCCTCGCGCGGGCCGGTGGTCAGCACGAGGTGCGGGCCGACACCGCGGGCGGCATGGGTGGCGACCAGGTCGACCAGTTCGGCGGGGAGGAGGTCCGCGCCGTCGACGCAAATGCTGCCGGACCCCCTCTCGACCGCGGCGGTGAACTGCGCGGCCCAGGTCGCCGAGCCGCCGAGCACTGCTTCCGAGCCGGTCAGCGTGGTGCACGGTTCCTCGGGCACCCGCAGCCGTGCCTCGGTGGTGCGGCCGGTTCCGGGCGGGCCCGAGATGTGCACATGTCCAGGTACGACAGCGGCGCGCCGCCGCGTTGGCCGGGACTCGTCCGCGCTCAGCGGGCGGATCTCGACCAGCACTCCGCCGCGGGCGCCTGCCACCGGCTCGGCCCGGACCCGCGCGCGCTGGCCGGAGCGCAGTTCGGTCTCCATTTCGGACGGTCGGCTCGCCTCGCCCGCGAGGTTCCACAGCAGCGCGACGTCCGCGCCTTCCAGCAGATCCGCGGCGGCTTGGTTGCACAGCAACAGGTCCGGGCCGATCGCGACCACCGGCCGGGTCGGGCGCGACGCCGCCTGGAACGCGGCCAGCAGCGACCGTTCGGACACCCGGCTGCCTTCCAGCAGCTGCCGTTCGATCTCCTCGACGGCCTTCGCGACCAGCGGCGCGAGCAGCGGATTCGCCTCGGCGGCCAGCAGCGTGATGTCGAGCGCGCCCTCCAGCCGCCGCGTGACCGGATGGAAAATCGGGTGCCCGTAACAGCTGAAACCGCGCAGCGCCTCGGCGTAGTGCTCTTCCCCGTGCACCACGATGCTCGACCGGGTTTCCAGCGCGGTCCCCGGGCCGGTGGTCCCGACCTCGTCCTCCAGCAGGCAGGTGCCGACCCCGATGCCGAGATGGTCGAGGCAGTCTTCGACGGCGCGGTCGGCGCTCCACCGGTGCACGAGCCTGCCGTCGTGGTCGACCAGCACAGTGGACATCGCGGTGCCGGCGAGCCGCTCGTCGAGGTCCTCCAGCACCGGCGCGGCCGCCGAGAGCAGCCTGCTGGCCGGGTCGAACTCTTCCGAACGCAGATCGAGCAGCGCGGTTTCCGGCCGCACGCCGGCGAGCGAGGCGCGCCGCCAGGACTGGGCGATCGGTTCCCGCAGCACCACGCTGCGCGAGGACGTCAGTGAACTCACGCGATCTCCACCTTCGTTGGTGACGCGCAGCAGGATAACCATCGCTCTCCGCTGCCGCTGTACAGAACTTGAACACTCAAGCCCGGATTCACCCGGCAAGGTGGTCCCCCACCACCACCCGCGTGCACGTGCTGCGTTCCGGCACGCGGTCCTTACCTCGAAAGGGGAAGCAGCGTGACTCTCAGTCACTCCGAGCCCGACACCGGGAAGGAGCGCGGGGGCGTTTCCCGGCGTGGATTCCTCGGTTACGTCGTCGCGGCCGGGACCCTCGTCGTGGCCGCGGACGTCGGGCTCTCCACCCCCGCGGCGGCCGCCGTTCCCTCGGCCCCGCAGCCGCCCGAGCTGTACGACCTCAACGACGCGCTCACCGACGCCGGGCTTCCGACGTCGCAGCTGATCACCGTCACCATCAACAAGGACGGCAGCGCCTCGTTCGAGATCCCGCGCGCCGAGGTCGGCCAGGGCATCACCACCTCGACCGCGATGATCATCGCCGAGGAGCTGGACCTGCCGGTCGAGAAGGTGCACGTCACGCTCGCGCCGGCCCGTCCGGAACTGCTGTTCAACCAGCTCACCGGCGGGTCGAACACGACGGTCTCGACCTACACGCCGATCCGCGTCGCCGCCGCGATCGCCAAGCAGCAGCTGCTCGAAGCGGCGGCGATCCTGCTCGGCGGGACCGCCGAGCGGTTCATCGTCAAGGCCGGCGTCGTCACCGCGCCGAACGGCAAGACGGCGACGTACGGCGAGCTGGCGACGAAGGCCGCGTCCAGCACCACCAAGCAGGTGCAGCTGGATCCGAGCAAGCTCAAGGGCTCCAGCGAGTTCAAGGTGCTCGGCAAGCCGCAAACCCGCCTCGACGCGCTCGACATCGTCACCGGCAAGAAGCAGTTCGCGATGGATCTGGAGATCCCCGGCGCGCTGCCGACAATGGTCTGCCGCCCGCCGACGCTCAACGGCACGCCGAAAGCCGTCCGCAACAAGACGGACGTGCTGAAGCTGCCCGGCGTCACCGACATCGCGATCATCCCGACCGGAGTCGCGGTCCGCGCGGAGACGTTCGGCCAGTGCATCGACGGCGTGCGCGCGCTGCAGGTCGATTGGGGCCCCGGCACTGTCGAGGGCCAGAACGACGAATCCGTGCTCGCCAACCTGCGCCGCGCCGAGCTTCCGCTTGCGGTGCCGAAGGTTCCGGTGCTGACCAAGACGGTCGAGGCGGATTTCGAGTTCATGTTCCGCTCGAGCGCCGCGCTGGAGCCGTACTGCGCGGTCGCCGACGTGCGCGACGGCAGCGCGGAGATCTGGGCCGGGCTGAAGTCGCCGATCGTCACCCAGGGCGAGGTCGCGCAGGCGGTCGGATTGCCGCAAGGCAAGGTGAAGGTCCACGTCGTCACCGGCGGCGGTTCCTTCGGCCACAAGCTTTTCGGCAACCACGCCGTCGAAGCGGCACAGGCGTCGAAGGCGTTCGGCAAGCCGGTGCGGCTGATGTGGCACCGCGCCGACGAGCCGCGCCAAGGCCGGTTGCACCCGATGGCGACGTCGCGGATCCGGGCCACCGTGCTCGCCGGGAACGTGCTCACCTTCGAGCAGCGGCACACCTCCGTCGAGACGTCGTTCCGGCACGGGCTCGGCGAAATGCTCACCTCGGTCGCCACGAAACTGCCGACCGGACTGGGCAACCTCGGTGTCGCCGAGGCGGTTTTCGTGCTGAGCCAGGAGATGCCGTACAACTTCGGCGTCGTCGACCAGACGCTCACCGAAACCGACCAGCGGTTCAACACCGGGTCGATGCGCAACGTCTACTCGCCCGACGTCGGCTGCGCCAACGAGCTGGTCGTGGACATGCTCGCCAAGGCGATGGGCAAGGACCCGCTGGACTTCCGGCTGGAATTCCTCAAGAACGACAAGGTGAAGGGCGTGCTGCGCAAGGTCGCCGAGGTCGGCGGCTGGGGCAAGAAGATGGCCCCGGGCACCGCGCAGGGCATCGCGATCCACAAGGAATACAAGGGCGCCAGCGCCTGCCTCGTGGAAATCGACTGCCGTCCGGAGACTGTCAACCGGAAGATCCGCGACGGCGTCGCCGGTCCGCGCGTGACGAAGGCGGTCATCGCGCTCGACGCCGGTCTAGTGATCAACCCGCGCGGTCTCGAGGCACAGATCATGGGCGGTTTCGCCGACGGCTTGGCGCTCGCGCTGACCAGCAGCGTCCACCTGAAGGACGGGCATTTCCTGGAAGCCAGCTGGGACAACTACTTCTACACCCGGCAGTGGAACATCCCGCAGGACTTCACCGCGATCGCGATGCCGTCCAACGGGGAGCAGCCGGGCGGCGCGGGCGAAGCGGGCGTGGCCTGTTCCGTCGCGGCAGTCGCGTGCGCGTACGCCCGCGCGACCGGGAAGGTCCCGAAGCGATTCCCGATCAACCACGACGACCCGATCGGCTTCGAGGTCAAGTCGTTCGTCCCGCCCGTTCCCGAATCGCCGACCGACGGCCTGAGCCACACCTACTGAGGAGCACGATGAGCAAGCACACCTTCATCCTCAACGGGAAGCCGGTGTCCGTCGACGTCGACGACAACGTGCGGCTGCTGTGGGTCCTGCGCGACGTGCTCGGCGTGCGCGGGCCGAAGTACGGCTGCGGCATCAACGTGTGCAAGGCCTGCACGTCGCACTTCAACGGCAAGGCGTTCAACCCGTGTTCGGTGCGGGTGGCCGACATCAAGGCCACCGACGAGATCACCACGATCGAGGGCCTGCCGGACACGGTGAAGGCCGACCTGCACCCGATGCAGGAGGCCTGGCTGGAGAACGACGTCGCGCAGTGCGGCTACTGCCAGCCCGGCCAGATCATGGCGGCGGTCGCGAAGGTCAAGGAGGCCAAGGCGAAGGGCCGCGAGATCAACGACGCCGACCTGGACGAGATCCGCAACGTCTGCCGCTGCGGCACGTACTCCCGGATCCGCGAGGCGATCAAGGCCGGCGCCGCGAAGATGTGACCGCTTTAGCTTGCCCCGCAGCCAATTCCGGCTGCGGGGCAAGTTTTCCCGTCTGTGCCAGAGTTCCGCCGACGAGCAGCACCGCCACTCCGATCAACTGCACCGGACCCAGTGCCTGGCCCAGCAGCAGCCACGCGAGCAGAGCGGCGACCAAGGGTTCGGTCAGCGCCAAGACTCCGGCCAAGGCGACCGGCAGGCCGCTCAGCGCGTGCAGCCCGGCCAGGTACGGCAGTACGGTGCCGAAAACGGCCAGGATCAGCAAAGCCAGCCAGACTGGGATCGTCGCATCGCCTAGTACCACTGGGCTCGACGCGAGCTTGATAGTCCATAATGGACTAACGGCGATGGTCGCCATCGCCCCGATCGCCAGCCCCGCAGCGGTCATTCCGAGCAGATTGTGTCGCCGCGCACCGCGTTCGCCGAGCAGGAAGTATCCGGCGGAACAGACCGCCGACGCCAATCCCGCCGCCACACCCAGAAAGTCCAGCCGCGCACCGGGTCCGAGTCCGGCGATCAGCACGAGCCCGGCGATCGCCAGCGCGATTCCCAGCCACACCGCCACCGGCAGCCGCGTTCGCCGGACGACCCGCACCCACAGCGCGACCAGCACCGGTGCCAGGTTCACCAGCACCATCGCCACCGCGACCGGAATCCTCGACACCGCAACGAAAAAGAACAGTTGCACGCCCGCGACGCCGAGGAGCCCGTAGCCGAGCGGGAGCCACAGGTCAGCGCGCCGGAAGCGCAATGCTCGTGGCCGCAGCAGCGCGACCCCAGGCGTCAGCAGGACTGCCGCCAGGCCGATCCGCACCACGGTGACCGCGGCCGGGCTCCAGCCCGCGTCCAGCACCGCCTTGGCGAGCGGGCCGGAACTCGCGAACAGCACCCAGGAGACCAGGCTCAGCCCGGTCGCCCGCGCGGTACTGCCCTGGTCGGCCACGTCCGCATTCTGCGTCCCGGCCCGCCGACCGGGCCACCGGTTTTCCCGGTGCGACGCGGGTCACATCCGGAGTTGTCACATCCGGCGGGCGGCCGGCATCTCATGGGTATCCGCTTCACCACACTGGAGGATCTGATGAGCGCACGGTTCGACATGATGAGCAACGACCTCGGCAAGTCGCTCGGCAAGCGGTTCGCCGGACTGAGCACGCTGCTGCGCAACTCGTCGCTGCCGACGTCCACGCAGGAGCTGGTTTCGCTGCGGGCCAGCCAGATCAACGGCTGCGGTTTCTGCACCGACATGCACACCAAGGACGCCACCGCGGCGGGCGAGACCGCGGAACGGCTCCACCTGGTCGCCGTCTGGCGCGAGGCGACCGTGTTCACCCCCGCCGAGCGGGCCGCGCTCGCGCTGACGGAAGAGGGCACCCGGATCGCGGACGCCGGCGACGTTTCCGACGAAACGTGGGCGCAGGCGCGCGAGCACTACGACGACGATCAGCTCGCCGCGCTGGTCATGCTGATCGGGCTGATCAACGCGGCCAACCGGATGAACGTCATCGTGCGCACCCCGGCCGGGCAGTACCAGCCGGGCCAGTTCGCGAACGTCAGCTGAGGCGAACACGGGCCGCCGCCGGGCAACGGTGGGACTCGGCGGCGACCCGTTCCAGCACGGGGCGACCCGTGCGCCTTCGGGCGCTCACTCGATACGCGCGATCGGTGCGCCCTGCTTCACCACCTCGCCCTCCCCCACCAGGAACCGCACCACACCAGCGGCCGGCGCGGGCACCTCCGCGTCGGCCTTGTCCACCGCGACCTCCGCGAGCAGCTCGCCCTCGCGGACGGTCGCGCCGTCCGTCGCGAACCAGGTGGCGAGGACTCCCTCGCCGGCCGGATCGGTTTCGGACAGGACGGGGAAGGGGACGTCAGTCATGCGCCCACCAGGTCGAGGACGGCCTGCCGGATCCGCGCCGGTGTCGGCAGCACCGCGTACTCCAGCGGACGCGCGTACGGAATCGGCACGTCGGGCACCGCTACGCGCGCGGCTGGGGCGCGCAACAGGCCCGGGTCGCGCTCCACGACGCGGGCGATCACCTCGCCGGACAGGCCGGACGACAGGTAATCCTCGTCGACCACCAGCAACCGGCCGGTTTTGCCGACCGAGTCGAGGATCGTGTCGGTGTCCAGCGGTACCAGGCTTCGCAGGTCCACGACCTCGCAGTCGACGCCCTGCCCGGCGAGGTCGTCGGCGACGTCCAAGGCGTGGTGCACTGACAGCGAAAGCGTGACAATGGTGACGTCGCCGCCCGGGCGCACGACGTTCGCCTTGCCGATCGGGACCTCGTGGTCGCCCTCCGGCACCGGGCCGATCGACCGGCGGTTCTTCGCCATCCACGGCAATCCCATGACTCCCTTGTGGAACAGGTACACCACCGGGTTGTCGTCGCGGATCGCGGAGGTCATCAATCCCTTGGCGTCGGCGGGATTGCTCGGCACGACGACCTTCATCCCGGGCAGGTGCGCGAACGTTCCCCACAGGCATTGGGAATGCTGCGCGCCGTCGGAGTACCCGCCGCCGACGGCGGCCGTCAGCACCATCGGCACGGACACGTTCCCGCCGGACTCGTAGTGGATTTTCGCCATGTGGTTGTAGATCTGGTCCATGCACACGCCGAAGAAGTCGACGAACATCAGCTCGACGACTGGCCGCAGGCCCTCGACCGCGGCTCCGATCGCGGTGCCGATGAAGGCGGTCTCGGAGATCGGCGTGTCGAGCACCCGCCGAGGGCCGAACTGGTCGAGCAATCCCGTGGTGGAGCTGAAGATCCCGCCATAGGACCCGACGTCCTCGCCGAGCACGAACACCCGTTCGTCGCGTTCCATTCCCCGCGCGATGGCCTCCACCATGGCCTTCGCGGTGCTGAGTTTCCGCCCGGCGGGCGCGGAGGGTTCGGTGAGCGTCATCGCTGCTTCTCCTCGCTGTGTCGTCAGGCCCGCGCGAACACGAAATCCAGCGCAGTGGCGGGGTCCGGCTCGGGGCTTTCTTTGGCGAACGCGATCGCGGCTTCGACTCGCTCGCTGGCCTGCTTCGTGAACCCGGCGTTCTTCGCGTCGTCGAGGATGCCGTCGGCGCGCAGCTGGTTCTCGTAGGTGGGCAACGGATCCCGCCCGGGTACACCGTCCAAATCGGACCGATAGCCCTGTGCGTCGCCTTCGAAGTGGCCCCACAACCGCAGCGTGTGCACCTCGATCAGGCTGGGTCCTTCGCCAGCGCGAGCCCGCGCGACCGCCTGGCCCGCCGCTTCGTGGACCGCCTCGACCGAGTTGTCCTCGACGCGCACGCCCGGAATCCCGTACCCAGCGGCGCGGTCCGCGTTCGAGGTGACGCACGTGGAGGCGCTGCGTGGCACCGAGATGCCCCAGTCGTTGTCCTCCACCAGGAAGATCACCGGCAGCTGCCACAACGCCGCGAGGTTGAGCGATTCGTGGAACGCCCCTTGGTTCGCCGCGCCCTCGCCGGTGACCGCGACCGCGACCCGGTCCGTCCCGCGACGCTGGAAGGCGAGCGCCTGCCCGAGCGCGGACGGGTAGCCCTCGGCGATGATGCCCGAACAGGAGAAGTGCACCGCGGGGTCGAACAGGTGCATATGCCCGCCGCGGCCGCTGCCCAGTCCAGTTGTCCGGCCAAATATCTCAGCGGTCATCCGATTCAAGTCGACGCCGTGCGCGATGGCGAAATGGTGCGGCCGGTGCGTCGCGGTGACCGCGTCGTCGGCGGTGAGGTGCGCGCAGACGCCCGCCGCCACCGGTTCCTGCCCCGCGGACAGGTGCATCTCGCCGGGGACGAGACCGGCGCCGATGTCGAAGACGGGTTTCTTGTCGGCGTGGTACTCGCGGAGGATGGCCTCCTCGTAGGTGCGGATCAGGACCATCGTGCGGTACAGGGCCAGCCTGTCCTGCGCTTCCATGGGGCCTCCCGTTCGTTCTGGAGGCCACTTTCGCCGGGCACGGTCCGCCGGACAACGGGCTGGATTTCAGATGGTGATAACGGCCCGGTTCAGCGCGTGACGGCTAGGGCGCGAGACACTCGTTGGGCGGCCCGGCGCAACGACTGCAACGGCGCGGAACCCAGTCTCCGCGCGGGCAGGGAGATCGCGACCGCGCCCAACGCGCCCGGCGGCCGCACAGTCGTCGCCAGGCACGCGGTGCCGAGCAGATACTCCTCGCGATCGTTGAACACGTCGCCACTCTGCGACAACCGCTGTTCCAAGATCCGGCTGTCGGTGATGGTGTGCGGCGTGAGGTCCGCCAGCTGATGCCGCGACAGGTAGTCCCGGCGGCCCTCGCTGTCGAGACCGGACAGGATGCACTTGCCGAACGCCGTCGCGTGCGCCGATTCGTGCACACCGACCCACAGGTCGACCGACGGGGCGGCGGGGCCGTCGGCGATGTCGATGAGCTTGATGTCGCCGTCGGTGTAGAGCGAGAGGTAGGCCGCGCCGTGCACCTCGTCGCGCAGCGCTCGCAGTACTGGGCGGATCTTCGGCAACAACGCGTGCAGCGACGTGTGCTGGCGCAGTTCGCTGACCTGGCTGCCGAGCGCGTAGCCGTCGTCGAGTTTGCAGAGATAGCCCTCGTGGACGAGGGTGCGCAGCAGGTGATAGGTCGTGGGCAGCGGCAGTCCGACGGTCCGCGCGAGCACCTTGGCCGGCACCGGCCGCTCGCTCGCGCCGACGGCGTCGAGCAGGTGCAGCGCGCGCCGCACGGACCCGATCAAGGTCGGCTCAGCCGCCATCGCCGTCACCTCCCTGCCGACTCCAGCATGCGCTACCGCTCTGACCTGGGCAAGAGCAGTTCCGCCGGACGGATCACGGGTTTCCGCAGAAGGTTCGTTCGGCGACGAACGGGTCCGGCGGGACGGTCACCCCGGTCCGGTGCACGGCTCCGGTGAGGTTGGCCCAGAACCTGCCCGGCGACATCGGCTCGCGCGTCGACCGCTGGATCTCCGCCAGGTCTCCGCAGCTCAACGCGTGCCGGGCGGCGGCGACCTGGTCCGCGGTGACGTCCGCGCGCAGGGCGAAGTTGCCCGGACTGAGGACCGGGGCTTCCGGATCCGCGTAGTCCGCCAGCAGCCAGGCGTTGCTCAGCGGTTTCGAGTGTCCCGGTTTCACGGTCGGGAATTCGAACCGCGCGCCGATCGGGTTGGCGAGGCCCCAGAAGTCGGCGACCCCGACGTCCGCCGGTGACATGACACCGACCGTCCCCAGGTATACCCCGATGACCATGGTCTTCGACGGGACGTCCTCGCGCAGGCGCGCCGTGAGGATCTGCTCGTGCGGGCCTTCGTAGATCAGGGTGCGCGGGCTGAGGGCGTCCTTGAGATATTGCGTCCTCGGCGTGAAATCCGCCGATTCGGTGGGATAGGTCTGGCCGGTCCACGCGTGGTAGTAGCCGCGTTCGTCGTCGATGAGCTTGCTGTTTTGCGGGACGAACTGCCCGATGCCGGCGCAGAGAACCGCCCAGGCCAGCAGGACGACGGCGGTCACGCGGGTGCTCTTCACCGCCGGGACCACCAGCACCGGCAGCATCAGCAGGAAGAAGATCGGCAGCACCATGCGCGCGTGCATGTAGTCGCCGCCGACTTTCAGCAGGTATCCCAGCGACAGCACACCGGCGACCACCGGGGTGAGGGTGACGATCCGATCGCTGCTCTGTCGCCGAAGCACCCCGGCGAGCAGGACGGCGCACAGCACCAGCGGCAGCCACAGCAGGTACGGGTTCATGAAATCGCCGACGTAAGTGAATCCGCGCGCCCAGAAGGATTCGCTCGCGTTTTTGGTGAGTGCGGGCATCGGCACGACGATGCCGTAGAAGCCCATGCGGAAGATCTCGTAGCCGACCGGCAGTGCTCCGGCGGCGGCCACCGCGGCGAAGGTGACGCGCCAGGTCGGTTTTGTCACCAGCCAGAGTGCTACCAGGAACACTGCCGCGACCAATGTTTGCTCGGGACGGACCAGCGGGCCCAATCCCATCACGAACGCCGCTGTGACAACGGTTTTGACCGAGCTGCCGCTATTGCGCAGCCGTACGAGCAGCCACCAGCAGAGCGCCATCCAGAACGTGTTGAGCCCGGTCTCCAGCCCGGACGTCGCGTACTGCCACACCGGCCACACGCCCAGCAGCGCGAGAACACCGCACGGCACCATCGCCGCGACATGCCCGCCGTGCAACCGGCTCGTCGCGCTCACCGCGAAGCCGAATCCGGCGGCGGTGAGGAGCAGGCCGAGCATCCAGGACAGCGTCGAGGTGTCCGACTGGCCGAACACGAACCCGGCGAACGCGAGCAGCCATTGCCACAGCGTGCTCGTGGACGCCTCGGCCCGTTCGCCGAGGTTGTAGACCGGTCCGTTCCCGGCGAGGATCTGTTCGACGATTCTGGTGAAGATGAGGGCGTCGTCGCAGATCCAGCGGGTGAAATAGCCGAGAATGGCGATCAGAAGAATTGATCCGACGACTATCCAGCTATTTCTTCGCCGATTATTTTGGACGAAAAACTGCTGATTTAAGGCGCGCGGAAGCACCCTTGGAATAGTGTTCATGGAATATCCTTGCTACGAGACTATTCGGCGGCAGTCGGCGATTCCGACTGCGATCAGCGCTACGATGCCCGTGCCCACCAGAGACACCTGCACCAGTTCCAGCGCCTGGAAGTCGGCCACCGCCATGGTGGTCCTCAGGACCAGCGGCTGGATCAGCACGAGCGCACTGCACACTGCGAGCGAGAACGACCACGCGGGAGAGCGTCGCCGGAACGCGAAATAGGCGGGGATTACCAGAGCCGTTACCCAGACAAACCAGGAAAGTCCGCGCAGGTCCGTTCCGCCGAAGAAGCCGAAGCAGAACGCGGAAGCCGCGACCCCAGCCAAAGCAATCCACCATTTCCGCGCGGACGGCAGTGGCGCGCCGACCTGGAATCCGGCGATCATCAGCAGAAGCGGCAGCCATTGCGGGAGGAAATAGCCCAGCAGATCGGGGCTGAAGCTGAACGAATACCGAAACAGGAACGCTACGAAGCCGGCGGCCAGCACGACACCGGCGACTCCTCGCGCGGCGCGACGCCGCCCGGCGAACAGGAGCGCGAGAGGCACGGCGGCCGCGGCGATCAACGCGACGTCCTGCCGTATCTGCTGGGCCGATTGGGATACGTAGAGCGACAGCGTGGCCTCGGCCGGGGACCCGGAGGCGGAATACAGGCCGGTTGTCCGCGGATAGCCGAGCGCGTCGGACAAGTCGTGGCCGATGGAGAGGACGCCCTTCATCACGCCCCAGAGGAGCCCGAGCAGCGCGACCAGCCGGACAGTGTCGCCGAAGGCGACCACGCGAGCCGGGGCTGAGCCAGCAGCCAGCCGGGCACGCAGGCCCAGCCCCAGCATCGAGAGCAATTCGCGCCCTTCCGCGAGGCGACCGCCACCGGCCTCCCGCGCGTCGAGCAGGGCGCCGACCAACTCTTCCTCGCGGTCGGCGCGATACCAACGGGGCAACAGCCGCACCATCCGACGGCATCGGAGCTCTGGAGCGGTCATGATCCGCTCCCTATTCGCAGCACCGAGTCCGCGGTGGTGGTGTTCCCGGCCAACCTCCCGGGCTGCCCGGCGAACCGGCAGGAACGAGACACGAACCGGCGGCGGGTGTCTTCGCGAGCAGCCACGAAGACGGCTGATCGGCCCACCGGCAAGCCGGACCGCCCGGCAAACCAACAAGAACAAGCCACGAACCGGCAGCCCCGCAACTTCGAGCCCACAGTCGTGCCCCACACCCCGCCCCGCCGCAGGCCCGCAACACGAAACCCCCGGCGGGAGCGTTCCCGACCAGCCACGAAGACGGCTGATCGGCCCACCGGCAAACCAGACCGCCCGACGAACCGGCAAAAACAAGACACGAACCGGCAGCCCGGCAACTCCGAACCCACGGTCATGCCTCACCCCCGAGCGCCCAGCCCCGCGCCCGCAGCACCGAGTCCGCCGCCGCGGCGTTCGCGGCCAACCGGCGCGACTGTTCGGCCAAAGTGCGGCCGCCGAGGTCAGTCAGCCGGTAGTAGCGGCGCAGCCGGCCCTGGTGGATCTCTTCCTTGTCCCGCTCCGCCCATCCGTCGGCCACCAGCCGGTCCAGCACGCCGTACAGCGTGCCGACTCGCAGGCGGACCCGGTTCTCCGACAGCTTCTCGACGGCCTGGACGATGCCGTAGCCGTGCTTCGGTTCGTCGGCGAGCGCGGTGAGGATCAGGAAGACCTGCTCCGACATGCCTCGTTCGGTCACCCGTCCATATATATCACGTCGCGATATATGCGGGTGACCGAACCAAGCGGCTACCCGTCGGCGACGGCGGTCCCCTCCAGTTCGACCAGCAGGGTGGGGATCGCCAGCCGGGTCACGCCGAGCATCGTGGTGGACGGGGCGGCCCCGGCCGCGGCCAGGCGGGCGGCGAGGACGCCGTAGTGCTGGAAAAGCTGGTCGACGTCGGTCGTGTAGACGTTGAGCCGGACCAGATTTCCGAGCGTCATGCCCGCTCCGGCGAGCACCTCCTCCAAGTTGTCGAGGCTCAGCGCCACCTGCTTCGCCAGGTCCCCGGCGTGCTGCGGTTCGCCGTCGCCGTTCATCGCGGTCTGCCCGGAGCAGTACAGAGTCCGGACCGGCCCGGACACCAGTTCGCCCTGGTTGTATCCCATCGCCGTCGACCACGCCCACGGGTTGACAGTCGTTCGCTCCACCATTCGCTCCATTCACCTTTTCGGCAGTACGCGGAGCAGCCTGGCAACCAATACCCGACATCCTGTGTCGTGTATTGGGTAGAGTTTCCGGCATGCGCGCCGACCGGTTGGTCTCGCTGGTCCTGTTGCTGCGCCAGCGCGGCCGGCTGTCCGCGGCCACCCTCGCCCGCGAGCTGGAAGTCTCGACCCGCACGGTGCTGCGGGATATCGACGCGCTGTCCGCGGCGGGCGTCCCGGTCTACGCCGAACGCGGGCGGAACGGTGGATTCGCGCTGCTGCCCGGATTCCAGACCGAACTCACCGGGCTGAACCACGACGAAGCGCTCGCGTTGCTGGTCGCCGGGTCACGGCGCGGCGCACAGGCGTTCGGACTCGGTTCGGCGCTCGCTTCGGCGATGCTCAAAGTCGTCGACGCGCTGCCGGAAAGCCACCGGACCACTGCCGCGGGCGTGGCCGAGCGATTGCTCATCGACCCGGAGATCGACCTCCTCTCGCGCCGCGCGGTCGCCGAGGAGGCGCCGGACGCGGTAGTGGCCGAGGTCCGCCGCGCGGTGTTCGCCGGGCGTCAGGTGCGCATCCGCTACCAGGCGGCGGACCAGGCCCCGAAATGGCGCACAGTGCACCCGATTGGACTGGTCACCGTACGGGAGCTGGGATATCTGCTGGCGACCCGCGACGGCGAGGACCGGACTTACCGGCTGTCCCGGGTGCTGGCCGCCGAGGAACTCGACGAACCCGCGCAGCGGCCCGATCGAGTAGATCTCGGCCGAACCTGGCAGGAACGCAGCACGCGATTCCGGACCGGCGGCGACCAAATCGTCGCGCTAGTCCGAATTCGCCCTGAGCAACGGGAAGAATTGGCCCGCACCGCGCTCGCCATTCGCGCCGAGGAATCCGGCCCGAACGGGTGGCTTCGGCTGGAGGCGGCTTTCCAGGATTCCCGGCACGCCGAATGGGCGCTGTGGCAGCTCGCCCGGAACGCGGAAGTCCTTGCCCCGCAATCGTTGCGCGCCGCGCTGCACGACCGCGCCGCCGCGATCGCCGCCGCCTACGCGGGGCCCGCCTGACCCCTAGGCACCGGCACTGCCTGCACATTCCGTAGTTGTGCGGATACCTACTCACTGGTAAGTTACCCGCCAGTCGTGATCCACTTCATGGTTCAAAGGGGAGTCATGATCCGGAAACCTGTCCGCGCGCTGATCGCCGCCGCCGCTCTCGCGATCGCGTCCGCCGTGGCGCTGCCCGCCGCCGCCTCGGCCGATTCCTTCTACAGCTACGACGGCAGCGCCCCGCTCTCGTCGTACGCACCGGGCACTGTATTGAAGACCCGGACGTTGACATATCACGTCTTCGGCTTCCCGACTCCAGTACAGGCCACCCAGCTGCTCTACCGGACCGCCGACGCACAGGGCAATCCCACCGCGAACGTCACCTCGGTCGTCCGCAACCCCTTGGGCGGCAACGGAAAAGCCGTGTCGTACCAATCCGCGTACGACTCGCTCAACCCCGAGGACGCGCCGTCCCGCGCGATCGCGGGCGACGTCGGGCTCGGCACCGCGCTGCCGAACGCCGAATCACTGCTCATCGCACCGGCGCTCGCCCTCGGGTACAGCGTCGTCATCCCGGACACCGAAGGCCCGACCGCTGATTTCGCCGCAGGCCCCGAATACGGTCAGACCACTTTGGACTCCATTCGCGCCGCGACGCACGCGCCCGGCACGGGAATGACCGAGTCCACCAAATTCGGTCTCATCGGCTATTCCGGCGGCGCGATCGCGACCGGCTGGGCGTCGGCGATCGCCGCGAGCTACGCGCCGGACGTCGAGAAGAACCTGGTCGGTTTCGCCGAGGGCGGGGTGCTCGTCGATCCCGCGCACAACCTCAAGTACGTCAGCGGCAGCCCGGTCTGGTCCGGGGTGATCCCGATGGCGCTGATCGGCGTCTCGCGCGGCTACGGCATCGACCTCAAGCCGTACGCCAGCGAATACGGCCTGAAGGTGCTCGGCGAACTGGAACACGCGTCCATCGCCGCCGCGCTCGGCCGCTACCCCGGCCTGACCTGGCAGAAGCTGGTCAAGCCGGAGTACGCGAATCCGGATTCGGTGCCGCCGTTCGTCGACGCGGTCAACAAGGTGAACATCGGCTCGGCCGCGACGCCGTCGATTCCCGGGTTCATCGCGCAGGCCAACAACGGCGCGCTCGAAGGCACCATCAGCAACGAGCCGGGCATCGGCACCGGCGACGGCGTGATGGTGGCCGGGGACGTCCGCGCGCTCGCGAATCAGTACTGCGCGACCGGAAACACCTCGATCAAGTACACGCAGTACGACGCGCTCAGCCACGCCACCGCGCTCCCGGTGTGGGCGCCGACCGCGATCGCCTGGCTCGGCGACCGGTTCGCGGGCAAGGCCGCGCCGTCCAGCTGCGGCCACATCCCGGCGGGCAACTCGCTGGAACCGGAGCAGCACACCGGGTCCTGACCGGCTGATCCAGGCAACGGTTCGGCGACGAAAGCCCTGCGACTGCGTCACCGTCGTCGCCGAACCGCCTGGCCGCCCGCACACTGACCGCATCCACCCGGCCTGCCCCGGGACCTTTCCCGCCCCTCGCGGCGGATTTCCCCAGGCAGGCGCGTCATGCACACCAAACCTTCACAGCTTCGCAGGCTTCCGGCGCGAACTGCCGCCCGATGCGCACTCCCGGTGGCGGTTGGGCTTCTGTTGTTGTCCGGGTGCAGCGGGCCCGCCTCGGCCCCAGCACCGCCGGGCACCACCATTCCGCCGGGTGCCACCACTCCGTCAGCTCCCGCCACCACGGCAGTCCAAAACGCCACTGCCGCTCCGTCCTCTTCGGACCATCCGACTCCGTCCCGTTCGGACAGTCAGCGTCCCCTTCCCTGCGACCTGACGCGGAATTGGGGCGCTGGCGCCAAAGAAAGCCCCGGCTCGACAACGAACGCGCTGTACCTCGTCACCGTCAGCCGACACGACTGCTACGACGAAGTGGTGTTCACCATCAACGGCGCCGCCACAGCCGGATTCACCGTGCGATACGTGCCGCTCGTGACCGCGGATCCCTCCGGAAAACCGTTGCCAGTTCCCGGAAACGCGGTCCTGCAAGCGGTGATTCGCGCGCCTGCGCAAGGTTTTGACGACAGCGGGCACCAGCCTGGTCGCGTACTAGCCCAAATCGGCGACTATTTCGCGCAGCCAGCTGGCTGGCCGTCCTTGCGCGCGGTGCGGTTCGCGGGCTCGTTCGAGGGCCAGTGCACTATCGCCATCGGTGTCCAGGCGCGGGTGCCGTTCCGGGTGAGTACCCAGGAAGTGGTTGCCGACCAGGTCCGCCGGGTGGTGGTCGACCTCGCGCACTGAAACCGCCCAGGTTCAGCGAACGAAATCCGCCAGCCGGTCGAGCTGCCGCAACGCGTCCGCGGGATCTTCGTGGTCCTCGAGTTCGAACAGCACTCGATCGACGCCAGCCTCCGCGTAGTCCGCCAGTTTCTCCGGGTCAGCCCCGTACAGCGTGACCGGGATGTGGCGGCCCGCCCGCTCGCGCAGTTCCGTGATCCGCGTGCGCAGGAAGTCGATCGGGTACAGCGGCAGCGGAAGCCAGCCGTCGCCGTGGCTGAGCACCCGGTCCAGCACCTTCACCCCTACCCCGCCGATCAGCACGGGCAACCGTCGCGCCGGTTTGGGCCAGGACCAGATCGGGTCGAAGTCGACGAATTCGCCGTGGAACTCCGGTTCGTCCTCCGTCCAAACAGTCCGGACGGCGGCGACGTGTTCGAGCATGCGCGCGAGCGGACGGGCCGGGTCGACGCCGTGGTTGGCCATCTCCTCGGCGTTCCAGCCCGGGCCGACGCCGAGTTCGAACCGCCCGCCGGACAGCACGTCGACGCTCGCCGCCTGTTTGGCCAGAGTGATCGGATGATGCTGGCTGACCAGTGACACCGCCGTGCCCAAGCCGATCCGCTCGGTGCCGGCCGCGATGGCGGCGAGCGCGGTGAACGGGTCGAAAGTGTGCGAGTAATACCGCGGCAGCGGCCGCGGTTCCGCCGCGCCGACCGGGTACGGGGTGAGCCGACTGGTCGGGATGTGCGTGTGTTCGGTGAGGAACAGCGAGCCGAATCCGCGCCCCTCCACCGCCTGCCCGAGCCGGACGGGGGCGATGCCGTAGTCGGTGAGGAAGGTGACGATTCCGTGGTCCATGCGACCACCGTAGCCTAAATGTCACTCGACTGACACTTATCTCGGCGATGCTAGCGTGGCGCCGTGCCCAGAACCGAACGCCCGCGAGCCGACGCCCAGCACAACCGGCGCGCGATCCTCGCCGCGGCGCGGACGGCCGTCCAAGGCAGCGGCGAGGTCTGGCTCGACAAGATCGCGCAGGCCGCAGGGGTCAGCGCGCGCACGCTCTACCGGCACTTCCCCACCAAGGACGACCTGCTGACCGCGGTGCTCGAGGACTATTTCGCCGAGCAGGTGGAGCCGATCCGCGGTCGCGTCGACGCCGAACCGGATCCGCGCCGGGCGCTGGAAATCGTGCTGGAGAGCGGGGTCGCCGCGTTCCTCGAACACCCGGGAATCCTCGCGCTGGTCAACGGCAACGCCCTCGCCGCCGAGATCGCCGGACGGCACCTCGGAGCGTTCGGTGAAGTGCTGTCCCGCGCGCAGGAATCCGGCGCAGTGCGCGGGGACCTGACGCTCGAAGATCTCCCCTGTCTGATCACCATGGTCACCGCGGTCGCGGGCACCCACTGGCCCCGCTATCTCGCCCTGCTGCTCGACGGGCTTTCTCCAGCGGCCGTCAGTGCCCCACTACCGAACGCAGGTTGAGATATCACGAAGAAAGCCCCTGCCCGTCTGATGGACGGACAGGGGCTTTCCTTATCTGCTAACGAATCACCCGTCCGAATCGGCCGACGGAATGAACGCGCCCGGCACCTGGTCCGGTGCGAAGATCTTGTCCTCGCCCGGATACGGCTGGGTCCACCCGTGCACCTGGTACCACGTGAAGTGGTCCATCTGCGCGGGGTTGGCGTAGTCCGCGGTGGCGTTCGGGCCGGTCAGCTTCTGCTGCGCCTGCCATTGCTGCCACTGCTGAACCAGCTGCTGCTTGTCCGCGGGCACCGCCGCCGACGCCGCCGCGGTGGACGGGGTCGGGACGTTGTCCGTGCCGCACGACGGCGGGGTCTTCAGTCCCGCGGTCAGCGACGTCTGGTTCGGCACCGCGGTGAACGGCGCGGTGTCCGGCTTCTGCGTGAACGCGGTCGCCATCGGGGTGGCCGCGCTGTCCTTCTGGTTCATCGGGTGGATCCCGAGGATCTGCTCGATGGTGCGGATCATGGTGATCTGCGAGTAGTACCGGCTGTCGGTCACGCCGCGCTGGGCGTACGGGCTGATGATCTGGATCGGTGCCCGGTGCCCGTCGACGTGGTCCAGCCCGGCCTGGGAATCGTCCTCGACCACGAAGATCGCGGAGTCCTTCCAGTACTGGCTGTGCGAGATCTTGTCGACGATCTTGCCGACGGCCAGGTCGTTGTCGGCGACCTGCGCGGCCGGGCTCGGCGGCCCGCCGGTGTGGTCGCTCGACAGCCAGAACATGTTCAGGTTCGCCGGGCCGTTCTTCTCGAAGTCGTTCTTCCAGATCTCGTACCGGTACTGGTCCGGCACGTCCGTGTCGAACTTCGGGAAGCCCGGCACCGAAACCTTGTTCAGCGACGGGATCGGCGACGACGAGACCAGCGGGTAGGCGGTCGGCTCGCCGGTCGCGGCCATGTTCTTCGAGTCGCAGTACAGGTTCTGCCAGCTCGCGCCCGCGGGCTTGGTCAGGAACTGCTGGAACTCGCCGAAGTCGCGGACGGTCTTGCCCGCCGCCTGCGCCCCGCTCCACAGGAAGCCGCTGCGCTGGTGGCCCAGCGCGTCGTCCTCGGTGTCGTAGCTGCGCTTGTACTCGCCCGCGGACGACTCGGTGTACTCCGGGTTGTCCGCCTGCATCAGCCAGTTGTGGCCCTCGGCCGAGTTCGTGCCGATGTCGTAGGTGTTGTCGTACAAGCCGAACTGGTCGGCCAGCGCGTGCTGGTTCGGCGTGACGGCCTGGCCGAACTGCGCCAGCGCCGGGTTGCCGTTGCCCTTCTTCATGTCGCCGAAGACCTGGTCGTACGTCCGGTTTTCCTTGACCAGCAAGAAAACGTGCTTGATCGTGGACGGGTCGCCCAGCCGCTGCGGCACCGGAACCGGCTTGACGTTGCGGTTGCCGTTGGCCTTCTGCACCGAACCGGGCGTCCAGCCGTTCTGCTTGAACACCTGATATGTCTGCGCCCAGGTCTGCCAGTCGGTCGGCAGCGTGAACCGCTGCAGGCTCGACGTGGTGTCGTGCGTGGCGTGCCCGGCCGCGGTGGTCGGGCGGCGGGCGTCGATGCCGCGGGTGTTCGCGACAAGGATGTTATTGCCCGACGCTGAGATACCAGACGGGAAGTAATCCGTCGGCAGCAGCCCGATGAAGGCGGCGGGGGCCTGCGGGAACCAGTAGCGGTAGACCGCGACCGCGTTCGCCCGGCCGAGGGTCACCAGCAGGTGGCCGTCGTCGGTGAGCGCGAGGTCGGTCGGTTCGTAGCCGACCGTCGCCTCCGGCCACGGCTGCGTCGCGATGGTCTGCACCACGACGCCCCGCTGGGCGTCGATCACCGAAACGCTGTCGCCGCCGGTGTTGGCCACGAACAGGGTGTTGTTCTTGGCGCGCAACGCGGTCGGGTGCAGGCCGACGTCGATGCTCTTCACCGGGGCTGCCGGGTTCGCCAGGTCGATCACGCTGACCGTGCCGGTGGTGGCGGCCCCGGTCTTCGGGTCGGCGACGACCTCGGTGCCGTACGAGTTCAGCGTGGTGTCGCCCGGCTTCGCCGCGCGGCCGCCCTCGTTGCTGACGTAGATCCGGTTGCCGATCCGCACCAGTGCGCGCGGCGCGTTGCCGACGGTCCAGCTCTGCTTGATCTGGCCGCTGGCCGCGTCAATGGCGACGACGCGGTTCTGGCCGTTCACCGCGGAGTACACAGTGGACCCGTCCGGCGAGAAGATCGCGCCCGCGGCAAGGGAATGCTTGTCCCCGTCGGCCGGGATCGCGACCCACGTCGGGTTGGCGACGGTGCCGTCCGGGTTGACGTCGAACTTGCGGTAGCCGTCGATCTGGCCCAGCCACAGCGTTTTGCCGTCCGGCGAGTACGATGGGCCTTCCTGTCCGACGTCGTTGCCGGGCAGTTGCAGGTTGGCCTTCTTGTCCTTGCCGACGAGCTGCTGCACCTTCCAGCTCTTCAGGTCGACGATGGTCAGCGCGATGCCGCCGTCGGTGGTCAGCGCGGCGAGGTGGCTGCCGTCCGGGCTGACCGCCGACGACATGATCTTGCCGTTGGGGACGACCAGCCGCTCGCCGATCGGCTTGAGGTACTGGTCGCTCGAGATGGTCAGGCCGTTCGCGGTTTCCTGGCCGACCTGGTCGGTGCCGAACTGCTTGGTGGAGGCGAGGCCGATGCCCGAGCCCGTGGCGACGAGAGCGACCGTGGTCGCCCCCGCCGTGACGAAGCGCAGCTTGCGGGATCTGCGGAGTTCTTTCTTCCCGCCACGCCGGCGACGGCGCGTTACTTGCATGTCCTCATCCCTTCGTGGAGGAGAGCAGCTCGACGTTGCCGTCGAACTGCCACAGCGGGTTGGGCCGGTCCCCTTCCGGGGTCCGCACCTGGAAGTAGCCGTTCACTTCCTTCGGTCCGTCGCCGTCGGCGACATACCGCCCGTCCGAGGTGACATCGAGCTGGTAGATCGCCTGTCCGGTCGCTGAGATACCAGGGAGATGCCAGGAGACGACGCACCGCCAGTCGTTGCCGGGGCCTTCGGCCTCGACGAGGCCGCCGCCCTTGGTGCATTCCGTGCTGGCCGCGAGCTGCTCCTCCGTGACGTCCGGACGGTGCAGCTGCGCGGTCTGGAGCCGGTAGAGGTGCGCGAACTCGGTGGACAGCGACTGCTGCAGCTTGGCCTGGTCGATGCCCGAACCCGAGGCCGGCGTAGCGACCGCGACGACCGCCACCGTGACCCCGACCAGTCCGGCCAGCGGCAGCAAGCCCGCAGTTAGTATCCGACGACCGGCACCCTCATATGTCAGATCGGTGAAGTCGCGTCTCACGAAGAGCAGGTAGGCCAGCGCAGTCGCGACCACTGCCCACACCAGGCTCACCCCGACGCCGATCAGCAGCGGGCCGAGCTGGACCGGATCGGCGAAGAGACCGTTCCACGAAATGAACGCGTACGTCGGCAGCGCGAGCCGCACGACAACCGGCAGCGGCAGCAGTTGCGCCACCGCCATCACCAGCGCGACCACCGCGGGCAGCAGCAAGCCCATCGGCGACCGTCCTAACGCGACAGAGCCGAGCAGGCCGATCCCCGCCAGGGCGAGCGTCGGAGCGAGCACGCAGATCCAGGCGAGAATGACCTTCACCGCCGCGTCGCCCGAGGACAGCAGGTGCCCGTCGAGCCCGGGGAGAGGCTGCCCGCCGACCGCGACGAGACCGCCGACCGTGCTGGACACCGCCAATCCGAGGACCAGCAACAAGATCACGGTCAGGCTGGCGAGTGCCTTCGAGACGAAGATCCGCCGGTACGACCGCATCGCCACCAGCAGGTGCCGCCAGGTGCCGAGCCGGTCCTCGGCGGCGAAGACGTCCCCGGCGACCAGCGAGGTCAGCAGCGGAAGCGCGTAGCTGCCGGCGAAACCGAGCAGCACGAGCGGCCCGGCCCAGCCGGTGGCGTTCATCAGGCGGCCGAACAGGGTGTCCACCGGCAGGTCGCTCTGCTGGCTGACCGCGGCGACGAACACCGCGGGCGCGAGCCAGCAAGCGAGCAGCAGCACCCGGATCCGCCACTGGGACAACAACTTCACCAGTTCGAACCGGTAGCCGCGGCCCAGCCCGACCGGGCGGACGGGCGCCGGCGCCCGTTCCTCGGTGACGGTCATCGCTTCTCCCCCTGCTCTGTCAGCTCCAGGAACGCCGCCTCCAGCGGCGAGACGACCGGAGCCAGTTCCCGTACGCCGATGCCCTTGCCGACGACGCGTGCGACCAAGTCGTCCAGCGCGGGCACCAGGCCGCTCACCACTAGGACGTCGGCCTGCCCGCGCGGCGTCTGGGTGTCGTCGATCCGCAGCCCGGGCACGTTCTCGGCGATCTCGCGCGCGGCTTTCTGGTCCGAAGTGACCAGGCGATAAGCCAGCTCACGGTCCTCAGAGGACAGTTTCGCCAGCGGGCCGGTGAAAACGACGCAGCCCGAGGACAGGATGGTGACCTCCGAGCACAGTGCTTCGAGGTCGTCCATCCGGTGGCTGGACAGCACCACCGCGGTCCCCTCGTCGGCGAGCCGGGTGAGCACGCCGTGCACGTGTTTCTTGCCCGCCGGGTCGAGGCCGTTGGCGGGTTCGTCGAGGACCAGCAGTCGCGGTTTGGTCAGCAACGCGGCGGCCAGGCCGAGGCGCTGGCGCATGCCAAGGGAGAACCCGCGCGCCCGGTCGTCGGCGACGTCGGTCAGCCCGACTTGTGCGAGGAGGTCGTCGATGTCGACGGTCTGCCCGCGCAGCGAGGCCAGCGCGGCCAGGTTCTGCCGCGCGGTGAGCGAGGGGTACAGCCCCGGCCCGTCGACGAACCCGGAAATGCCGTCCGGGGTGGCGAGCGCGCGGCCGACCGGGCGGCCGAGGATCTCGAGTTCGCCCTCGTCCGCGACCGCGAGCCCGAGCAGCAGGCCGAGCAGGGTCGTCTTGCCCGCGCCGTTCGGGCCGACGAGCCCGTGGATCTCGCCGTGGGCCACGTCGAGATCGACACCGTCGAGCGCGATCACGTCGCCGAAACACTTGGTGATCGCACGGGCCCGCACCGCGTCGCTGGTTTTCATCAATCCCCACTTTCCGAAGCCGTGAGGAACTTAGGCACGACAAGTGACATGCGAACCCGTGCCAGGTTGAACGTTGGGGAAACCCCGTGCGCCGCAGCCGGTTTCGCGGCGGCTAATCAGACAAAACGGATCAATCGCGCCGGGGTAAAGTGTCCGAGATCTCCCGGACCAGCGCATAGGACCGTTTCCGCTCCGCGTGGCCGTGGATCGGGGTGGTGATCATCAGCTCGTCCGCGCCGGTTTCGGCGATGACTGTGCGCAACGAATTCCGCAGTGCCGCCGGGGCTCCGGCGAGTACCGGACCGGGGCCGACAGCCGGGTCCACGACCGCGTCTTCCGGACGCGGCACCAAGATCCGCTCGCCGCGCGAACGGCTCAACGCCTTAGCCCGAATGGACCTGGCGAGCCATTCGGCCCGCTCCTCGGTCGCGGCGGCGACCACCGCGACGCTGACCACAATGGACGGTTCGACGGTGTGACCGGGGCGGAAGTTCTCGCGATAGCTCCGGGTCGCGGCGGCGGCTTCGGCGGGGCGCAGGTGGTAGGCGAAGGCGTACGGCAGGCCTAGTTCGGCGGCGAGGTGTGCGCTTGCGGTGCTTGAGCCGAGCAGCCAGACGTCCGGCACGTTCCCTTGTGCGGGAGTCGCGCGCAGCGGCTGGTCGGCATCGGCATCGGCATCGGCGAAGTACTCCAGCAACTCCTTGACGCGGCCGGGAAAGCTTTTCGCCGGTCCGGGATTCAGCGCGGCGGCCACTCGGCGCGGACCGCCGAGCGCGCGGCCGAGCCCGAGGTCGATCCGGCCCGGATGAAACGCGGCGAGCGTGCCGAACTGCTCGGCGACGACGAGCGGCGAGTGGTTGAGCAGCAGAACGCCGCCCGCGCCGACGCGGATCCTCTTCGTGGCATCCGCGACGCGGGCCGCTGCCACGGCAGGCGCGGCGCTCGCGACACCACGCATGCTGTGGTGTTCGGGCAACCAGTAGCGGTGATATCCCAGTTCGTCGAGGTCGACCGTGCGCCGCAACGCCTCCCGCGCGGTCGCTCCGGCGAAGGTCCGTGAGGGGAACCCTGACGGAATCAGACTCCCTCAGGGTTCCCCTCACGGACCTCGGCATCGCGCGACTGGGCCGCCCAGGTCTCAGGTGGACGGTCCAGCCGCGGCTTACGAGGTCTCCCGCACCGGCGCGGGCGCGTCCTCCTCTTCCTCCACCGCTTCGCTCAGCTGCCAGCCACCGCGGCGGCGCAGCACCACGAGGTAATACCCCAAGGCCAGCAACGCGATCGCGCCGGTGACAATGAGGCTCGGCCGTCCGATCACCGGGTCGGTCGCGTTCACGTACAGCACGAAGGCCAGCGCGATCAACGCCACCACCGGCGCGATCGGGAACCCGGGCATCCGGTACTTGGCCCCGGCCGTCGCTCCGGAGCGGCGGCCCAAGATGGCCCCGAGGCACAGCGCCGCGTACACGACGACGATCGACGTGCTGGTCACGACTGTCAGGATCTGCGGGTCCACAAAGCACAGTGCGGCAGCGAGGAATCCGGTCACCAGCGTCGCGACCCACGGGGTGCCGAACTTCGGGTGCACCGCCGAGAGCGCGCGGTTCATCGCCTTCGGCCACGCGCGGTCCCGGCCGCTGCTGAACACCAGCCGGGAACTGATCAGCACGATCGCCAGCACCGCGTTGATGATGGCGAGCGCGACCGCGAGGCTCAGCACGGTGTCGAGCGTGGTGCCGCCGCGGGCCTGCACGAAGTACGACAACATGTTGGGAGAGCTGAACAAAGTGCCGAGATCCGGCGCGCCCATCAACACCGCGGTGACCGGGATCAGCTCGGCCAGCACAGTCACCCCGAGTCCCATGAGGACAGCGCGCGCCACCCCGCGTCCGGCGTCCTTGGTCTCCTCTCCGAAGTAGACAGCCGAGCCGTAGCCGTTGTAGGCGAAGATCGCGATCGCCGTCGCGATCATCACCGCGCTGATCGTCGCCGGCCCGCCGCCCGGGGCGACCGGATGCGCGAGCAGATCGGTGAACGGACGGGCGGGCTTGACCAGCCCGAGCACCGCGACCACGGCCAGCGCCAGCAGCTCCACCGCGAGGAAAACGCCGGTGACCCAGGCGTTCAGCTTGATGTCGAACACCGCGACGATCGCGGCGAGCACGCACGTCACCGACGCCACCACCGCCGGGGACACGCCGGGCAGCACCACGCTCAGGTAGGTGCCGACACCGAGCGCGATCACCGCGACGATCAGCACCTGCGTCACGATCATGATGCCCAGCACCATGAATCCGGGAAGTTTGCCCAGCGTGCGGGCGGCGATCGTGTATTCGCCGCCCGCGCTCGGGAAGGCCGAGCCCAGCTCGGCGTACACGAAGGCCATGAAGATGCCGACCACGGCGGCGGCGAGGAAGGCGTAGAAGGCGCCCGACCCGGCGCCGGTGAGGACGCCCGGTGCGATCACGAACACCGAGGACGCCGGGCTGATCGCGGAAAGCGTGATCAGCAGCATGCCGAGGGTGCGCAACCCGCGGCGCAAGACGGGGGTGGACAACGCTGGCCTCCATCAAGTCGTTGCTCAAGTACGTTGTTTGAATGGAACTCAAATAACCAGCCGGGCGTTCAGCTAAGGCCCTGACGCCCGCCACGTCAAGACTTCGGCGGTCTCGATCCGTTCAGGGGTTGCATTTTTCGAGATTTGTTCAAAGAATCAAGGCATGGCAAGACCGAGCAAGGCCCCCGAGCGGCGGGCGGAACTGGTGGCCGCGGCGCGGCACACGGTCGTCGAACGCGGCGTGCTGAACCTGAAGCTGCGCGACGTCGCGGACCACGCCGGCATGTCGCCGGGTTCCCTGTTGTACTACTACCCCTCCCTGAGCGACCTGCTCGAAGACGTGCAGCAGGAGGCCGTCGAACGCTTCTGCGTCGCGCGCGAAGCCGCGGTCGCGGCCGAGTCCGACCCGCGTGCCCGGCTGCGCGCGATGATCGGCAGCGGCCTGCCGAACGGCAAGAACGACGAGCTGTGCGTGCTGCTGTACGAACTGGGCACCATCGCCCGCCGCGAACCGGCGTACGCCGCGCGGCACATCGCGCTGTACGAACGTCAGGTCCGCGGCTACGTCGGCATCCTGGAAGCCGGTGCGGCGACGGGGATTTTCGACCTGACCGACGATCCGGTCACCGTCGCCCGCAACCTCGTCACCCTCGAAGACGGGTACGGACTGCACCTGACCCAAGCCGTCCCGCCGCTCGACCGGTCCGTCGCCGAGGCGATGGTCCTGTCCTACGCCCGCGTTTCGACCCGATGCTCCCTGGAGGACCCCGCATGACCCGCGCCCGCGACCTAGGCCTGACCCTCGGCGGCAAGCCCGGCCCGCACAACGCGATCACTGATATCCCAGGCGTCGAGGTCGGATACACCACCTTGATCGAAGGCGGTTCGGTGCGGACAGGCGTCACCGCGATCCTTCCGCGCGGCCGGGACCAGTTCGACGTGCCGTGTTCCGCTGGCACTTTTTCGTTGAACGGCAACGGGGAAATGACCGGCCGGGCCTGGCTCGCGGAGACCGGGTCGCTGACGCTGCCGGTTTTGATCACCAGCACCCACTCGGTCGGGCAGTGTCATCGCGGCACGATCGACTGGGTAGTGCGGGAACGCCCGGACGCCGCGGCGGAATGGCTGCTGCCGGTGGTCGCGGAGACGTGGGACGGGTATCTCAACGACGTCAACGCGCCGACTATCCGGACCGAGCACGCTGTCGCCGCGATCGACGCGGCGGCTTCCGGGCCCATTGCGGAGGGTTCGGTGGGTGGCGGGACCGGGATGACCTGTTACGGGTTCAAGGGCGGGACCGGGACTTCGTCGCGGATCGTCGCTCATGGCTCGGACAGCTACACGGTCGGGGCCCTGGTGCAGGCGAACTTCGGGAGCCGCCCGGAACTCACGGTGGCCGGGTCGCAGCTGGGCGTCGAGCTGGCTGACGACAATCCCATGGCCGACACGAGCTGGCTCGCTCCGGCCGGTGCGGGGTCGGTGATCGTCGTGATCGGGACCGATGCGCCTCTGTTGCCTGGGCAGTGCACCGCGCTGGCCCGCCGGGTGCCGCTTGGCTTGGCGCGGACTGGGACTACCGGGTCGCACTTCTCCGGCGACTTGTTCTTGGCCTTCAGC
Organism: Amycolatopsis sp. NPDC114484; assembly: GCF_055633755.1. Classification (NCBI taxonomy): domain Bacteria; kingdom Bacillati; phylum Actinomycetota; class Actinomycetes; order Pseudonocardiales; family Pseudonocardiaceae; genus Amycolatopsis; species Amycolatopsis sp. NPDC114484. The sequence goes on from NZ_JBVKDQ010000003.1 coordinate 270,507, forward strand.
ACGGCTAACGCGGGCGCGTTGACCAGCCATTTCCCCCGGCCGGACGACGAGCCTTACGAGAGCATGCGGTTCATCCCGTGGGGTGCGATCGATCCGTTCTTCGAGGCCGTGGTGCAGGCAGTGGAGGAGGCGGTGTTGAACGCGCTGGTGGCGAATGAGGAGATGACCGGGCACCGGGGGCATCGGGTTCCGGCGCTTCCCCTGGCGCACTGGGGGGCCTAGAGCAGGCGCGGCGGGCTCGCCCGGGCGCTTGGCTGACCACGCGCCGCGTCCGGGCGAGCCGGAGCTTCGCCGACAAACCCCGCCCCCGCCGAAAAAAGCCTCGTGGGCGTCGGTCACGGTTTTCACCGGGGCAGGCGCCCACGAGGCCCATCTTTACTTCGACAGTTCCGCTCCGAGCCGGAACGCCGACGGCTGATTCGCCGGGTCGGGCGCAGGGCACGGATCAGGACGGCAAGATCTCGAAGCCCCTTGGTGTCCCCGGTTTTGTGCACGATGTACGCCGCGAGAGCGAGCACTGCGACGAAGGCAGTCAGGGTGCACAGGGGGTATCGCCAGCAACAGCAAGTCAACTCCGCAACGACGTACACCGGCCCCGGTGCCGGTGCAGCTGCTTCGAGTTGTCTGCAGTTGCTGCGGCTCACGTGTAAACCCTCGAACTGAGCAGCGATCCGGGTGCTGCTCAGTGCTGGAACAATGTCAGCGCTTCAAGGCGGCCCCGGCCGGGGCATGAGTCGCAGGTGCCGCGAATAGTAGCGGTCGGCCGCTAGCGGCTCGACGCCTCCTCCGCCGCCCAGCCCTTGCCCCGACCCGCCAGGATCGTATATCTTTTGAGATATCTTCCTCTCCCGACGACATCCGGGCAGGTCAACCCCCATGAGTCCCGTATCGAGCACCATCCCGCCGGAGCGGCCGGGCAAGGTCATCGCGCTTCATCTGAACTACCCGTCCCGCGCGAAGCAGCGCGGGAGGACCCCGGCGAAGCCCTCGTACTTCGTCAAACCCGCCACCTCGATCAGCTCCTCCGGTACCCCCGTCGAGCGCCCGGCTGGCACCGAACTCCTCGCCTTCGAGGGCGAGATCGCGCTCATCATCGGCAAGCAGGCGCGGCGCGTCACCCCGGAACAAGGCTGGAGTCACGTCGAGAGCGTCACCGCGGCCAACGACTTCGGCGTATACGATCTGCGGCACGCCGACGGCGGTTCCAACCTCCGCTCCAAGGGCGGCGACGGCTTCACCCCCCTCGGCCCCGCCACGATCCCGGCCGCCGAGGTCGATCCCGCCGACCTCCGCGTCCGGACCTGGGTCAACGGCGAGCTCGTCCAGGACGACACCACCGAAGACCTCATCTTCGACTTCGGCACCCTCGTCGCCGATCTCTCCCAGCTGAGCACTCTCGAACCCGGCGACGTCATCCTCACCGGGACGCCGGCCGGCTCGTCCGTGGTCAAGCCGGGCGACGTGGTCGAGGTGGAGGTCAGCCACGGCGAGAAGACCACCGGCCGCCTGGTCACGCCGGTCACCGAGGGCACCACGCCGCTCCCGGAGTTCAGCGCGCAGCCCAAAATCGACGACAACCAGCGCGAACAGGCTTACGGCGACCGGGAATCCGCGGGCCTCCCGGCGGAATTCGTGCTCACGGAAGAACTCAAGACCAAGCTCACCAGCGTAGGCACGGCGACGCTTTCCGCCCAGCTGCGCAAAAACGGCTACAACCACGTCTCCATCGACGGCCTCGGTTCCACGCGTCCGGACACGAAACTCATCGGCCGCGCGAGGACTCTCCGCTACGTCCCGTTCCGCGAGGACCTCTTCAAATCCCACGGCGGCGGCTTCAACGCCCAGAAACGCGCCATCGATTCCCTGAATCCGGGCGACGTCCTGGTGATGGAAGCCCGCGGCGAAAAGGGAACCGGCACGATCGGCGACATCCTCGCTCTCCGCGCCCAGGTCCGCGGAGCAGCGGGAATCGTCACCGACGGCGGCGTTCGCGACCTGGCGGCGGTGGCCGCGCTGGACATCCCGACCTACCACTCCGGCCCGCACCCAGCGGTGCTCGGCCGCCGCCACGTTCCTTGGGACGTAGACAGCACCATCGCTTGCGGTGGCGCGACAGTCCAGCCGGGCGACGTGATTGTCGGCGATTCCGACGGCGTCCTGGTGATTCCGCCGCATCTGGTGGAAAAAATCGCGGACGCGGCGATCGAGCAGGAGCGCCAGGAAACGTTCATCGCGGAGCAGGTCGCGAACGGCGAAAGCGTCGACGGCCTCTACCCGATGAACGAACACTGGAAGGCCAGGTACGCCCAGTGGCGCCCGTAGCAGGCGAAAGCAAGTCCCAGCGCGCGTACCGCTGGATCAAGGACCGGATCGCCGACCGGACCTTCGGTCCCGGCTATCGCTTGGTGCTGGGGCAAATCGCCAAGGAACTGGACGTCAGCGTCGTCCCGGTGCGCGAAGCGATCCGGCTGCTCGAAGCCGAAGGGCTGGTCACTTTCGAACGCAACGTCGGCGCGCAGGTGGTGATGGTCGACGAGACCGCCTACGAGCACACCATGCAAACCCTTGCCCTGGTGGAAGGTTTCGCCACCTCACTGTCCGCGCCGAAACTGTCCACTGAGGACATCGAGCGGGCGCGCGCGGTCAACGAGCAGATGCGCCTGTCGCTGGAAAACTTCGAGCCGCACCGGTTCACCGAATTGAACCAAGAGTTCCATTCAGTCCTTTTCGAACCGTGCCCCAACCCGCACGTGCTCGACCTCGTGCACCGCGGCTGGCACCGGCTGGCTTCGCTGCGCGATTCGACGTTCAGCTTCGTCCCGGGCCGCGCGCACGAATCCGTCAAGGAACACGAACAACTGCTGGTGCTGATCGAGCAGAACGCCGACCCGCTGGAGCTCGAGCTGGCCGCGCGCCGGCACCGCACCGCCACCCTCGACGCCTACCTCGACCGGCGGGCCGCCCCGCCCGCCGAAGCTCCCTAGGAAGGACCCCACCCCATGAGGTTCCGCAGTACCCCGAACGCCATCACCGGCTCGATCGCGCCGCTGATGACCCCGTTCACCGCCGACGGCGCGGTCGACCACGAGAGCCTGACCAACCTGGTGAACTGGCAGCTCGCGTCCGGTTCGGACGGCGTCTCGATCGGCGGGTCCACCGGCGAACCCGGTGCGATGACGGTGGCCGAGCGCGCGGAGACGATCCGCACTGTCGCCAAGGCGGTGGGAGACAAGGTGCCGTTCATGCCCGGCACCGGTTCGGCGAAACTCGACGAGACGCTGGAGCTGACCTCCGAGGCACGCGACGCGGGCATCGACGCGGCGCTGATCATCACCCCGTACTACGCCCGGCCCACCCAGGAAGCGCTTTACCGCTGGTACGCCACGGTCGCGAAGGAATTCCCGGACCTGCCGATCGTCGCTTACAACGTGCCGAGCCGGACGTCGGTCGACCTCGCCCCGGAGACGGTCGCGCGGCTGTTCCGCGATTTCGACAACTTCGTCGGGATCAAGGAGACCACAAAGGACTTCGAACACTTCTCTCGCGTACTTCACTTGTGCGGCAAGGAATTGCTGGTCTGGTCCGGCATCGAGCTGCTGTGCCTGCCGCTGCTCGCGCTCGGCGGAGCCGGGTTCGTGAGCGCCACCGCCAACATCGCCCCGGCGGCCAGCGCCGAGATGTACCGCGCGTGGACCGAGGGCGATTTCGACCGCGCCCGCGAGATCCACTACGGCCTGCACCCGCTGGTCGACCTGCTGTTCGTCGAGACCAACCCGGCGCCGGGCAAGTGGGTGCTGGAGCAGCGCGGGCTGATCAAGTCGGGCTTCGTGCGCCCGCCGCTGATCACCCCGACCGAACCGGGCATCGCCCGGATCACCGAACTGATGCGCCAGGGCGAGCAGTACCTCTCGCCCGTCGACGGCTTCACTGTGGAAGGAAAGTGACCATGACCGCGCACTACGTTCCGGAGAACCTGCCGGAGCACATCCGCCACTACATCGGCGGAGCGCCGGCCGACAGCGTCTCGGGCGACACCTTCGAGGTGCTCGACCCGGTCACGAACAAGCCGTACATGACGGCTTCGGCGGGCAAGGCCGAGGACGTCGACCTCGCCGTCGCCGCGGCGAAGGAAGCGTTCGACCACGGCCCCTGGCCGAAGATGCTGCCGCGTCAGCGCGCCCGCATCCTCAACAAGATCGCCGATCTGGTGGAGAGCCGCGACAAGCGACTGGCCGAGCTCGAAACCTTCGACACCGGCCTGCCGATCAAGCAGGCGCTCGGCCAGGCGCAGCGCGCGGCCGAGAACTTCCGGTTCTTCGCCGACCTGATCGTCGCGCAGGCCGACGACACCTACAAGGTGCCCGGCAAGCAGGTCAACTACGTCAACCGCAAGCCGGTCGGCGTCGCCGGGCTGATCACGCCGTGGAACACGCCGTTCATGCTGGAGAGCTGGAAGCTCGCCCCGGCGCTGGCGTCCGGCTGCACCGTGGTGCTCAAGCCCGCCGAGTTCACGCCGCTGTCGGCGAGCCTGTGGGCGGACATCTTCCGCGAGGCCGGCGTGCCGGACGGGGTGTTCAACCTCGTCAACGGCCTCGGCGAGGAAGCGGGCGACGCGCTGGTCAAGCACCCGGACGTCCGGCTGATCTCGTTCACCGGCGAAACCACCACCGGCGAAACGATCTTCCGCAACTGCGCGCCCGGGCTCAAGGGCATGTCGATGGAGCTGGGCGGCAAGTCCCCGGCCGTCGTGTTCGCCGACGCGGACTTCGAAGCGGCGCTGGACTCCACGCTGTTCGGCGTCTTCTCGCTCAACGGCGAACGCTGCACGGCGGGCAGCCGGATCCTCGTCGAGCGCCCGATTTACGAGGAGTTCTGCGCCCGTTACGCCGAACGCGCCCGCGACATCGTCGTCGGCGACCCGCACGACCCGGCCACCGAGGTCGGCGCGCTGGTGCACCCGGAGCACTTCGACAAGGTGATGAGCTACGTCGAAATCGGCAAGACGGAAGGGAAACTGCTCGCCGGCGGCGGCCGTCCGGAGGGCCTGGACACCGGGAACTACGTGGCCCCGACGGTCTTCGCCGACGTGAAGCCGGACGCGCGGATCTTCCAGGAGGAGATTTTCGGCCCGGTCGTGGCGATCACCCCGTTCGACACCGACGAGGAAGCGCTGGAGCTGGCCAACAACGTCAAGTACGGCCTGGCCGCCTACGTCTGGACCGCCGACCTCACCCGGGCGCACAACTTCGCGCAGAGCATCGACGCCGGCATGGTCTGGCTGAACTCGCACAATGTGCGCGACCTGCGCACGCCGTTCGGCGGGGTCAAGGCGTCCGGCCTCGGCCACGAAGGCGGCTACCGCTCGATCGACTTCTACACCGAACAGCAGGCCGTGCACATCACGCTCGGCGACGTGCACACGGCGCGCTTCGGGGCCGGGAAGGACAAGGCATGACCACGACCCCGCCGGACGTCATCCGCTGCGCCTACGCGGAACTCATCGTCAGCGACCTCCGCGCGTCGCGAGAGTTCTATGTGGACGTTCTCGGCCTCGTCGTGACATATGAGGACGACCAGGCGATATACCTGCGCGCGTTTGAGGAATACCTGCACCACTCGCTGATCCTCCGCAAGGGAGCGGAACCGGCGCTGTCCGTGCTCGCGTACCGCGTGCGCGGCGAAGGCGAACTCGACGTCGCCGAGGCGTACTACCGGGAGCTGGGCGTCGAGGTGCGCCGTGTCCCGGCGGGCACGACGCGCGGCATCGGCGAAGCGGTGCGCGTGCTGGACCCGCTCGGCTTCCCGATCGAGTTCTTCTACGAGGCCGAGCACGTCGAGCGCTTCACCCAGCGCTACGACGTGCACGGCCCGGGCGCGCTGTCACGGCTGGACCACTTCAACGTGAACACGCCGGACGTCCCGGCCGCGCGGGCGTATTACGAGGGCCTCGGTTTCCGGGTGTCGGAAGACATCGTGGACGACGAGGGCACCGTGTACGCGGCGTGGATGTTCCGCAAACCGACCGTGCACGACGTCGCGCTCACCGGCGGTGCGGGCCCCCGGCTGCACCACATCGCGTTCGCGACCCACGAGCGGCACCAGATCCTGCACATCTGCGACCACCTCGGCGCGGTGCGGAAATCGGACCGGATCGAGCGCGGCCCGGGCCGGCACGGCGTGTCGAACGCGTTCTATTTGTACGTGCGTGACCCGGACGGGCACCGGATCGAGATCTACACCCACGACTATTACACCGGCGATCCGGACAACCCGGTGATCAGCTGGGACGTGCACGACAACCAGCGCCGCGACTGGTGGGGCAATCCGGTGGTGCCGAGCTGGTACACCGAGGCCTCGCGGGTGCTCGACCTGGACGGGAACCTCCAGCCGGTCGAGGAACGCACCGACACGAAGGAAATGGACGTGACCATCGGGGCGGACGGGTTCTCCTACACCCGCACCGACGACACCGCCCGCGGCTTCAAACTGGGCGAACAGGTCTAAGGTGCGTCCCGTCCGTGAAGGGAACCCTGAGGGACTCTGATTCCCTCAGGGTTCCCCTCACGGACACGCAGCGGTACCGGCACTTCGACGGAGAGGTGACATGATGACGGCAATCTTGCAGACGCCGACCACGGTCGCGCAGGACTTCACGGAGTTCCGGTCCGCTGTCCTGAGGTCGTTCGTTCCGCTGCAGGTGAGCACCGAGCACCGCGACCGGTTCCACGGCAGGCTCCGCACGCACGAGGCGGGCGAGATCGCGCTCACCGAGATCACCGCGTCGCCGCACGCGGTGGAGCGCACGCCGGAGCTCATCGCCCGCGCGGACCGGCCGTGCTACAAGCTGAGCGTCATGCTGGCCGGCACCGGCATCCTCACCCAGGACGGCCGCGAGGCGGTGCTGCGGCCCGGCGACGTCGCGCTGTACGACACGAACCGGCCGTATTCGCTCGTGTTCGAAGAGAATTTCCGGACGCTGGTGCTGATGTTCCCGCAGCAGCAGGTTGACCTGCCACGGGATCTGGTCGGCCAGCTCACCGCGGTGCGGATGTCCGGGCGCGAGGGCGTCGGCAACGTCGTAGTGCCGTTCCTGGCGCAGCTGGGCGGGAATCTGGACGTGCTGACGAGCCCGGTGGGCGTGCGGCTGGCGCACAACGCGGTCGACCTGCTGACGACGATGCTGGCCACCGAACTCGACCTGGACCGCACCGCCGCCGACCCGCACCACGACCTGATGCGGCGGATCCGCAGTTACATCGACGCGAATCTGTCCCGGTCCGATCTCGGTCCGGCGCAGATCGCCGCGGAGCATTACATCTCGACGCGGCATCTGCACGGGTTGTTCCAGGAGCAGGGGACGACTGTGGCGGGGTGGATCCGGCAGCGGCGGCTGGAGCATTGCCGCCGGGATCTGCGGGATCCGTTGCTGGCGGCCCGTCCGGTCGCGGCAATCGCGGCGCGGTGGGGATTTGTCGACGCGGCGCATTTCTCGCGGGTGTTTCGGGCGGCGTTCGCGCAGTCGCCCAGCGAGTTGCGCGCCCGCGGCTGATTCGGTTCAAGACCAGCACGGCGCTCCCGGTCACCGGGGGCGCCGCTTGTCGTTTCCGCCCGAAGCCGCTGGTATTGACCGCGAGCGTCCGGCAGTTGCCAGCCAGCGCATGAACGTTCGCCCCCGGGGCGGGGCGCGGCGAGCATATGGGCATGTCCGACCCTTCCCCTGACGAATGGCGCACCTACGACGAGTTCGCCGCCGGGATCGACACCTACCGGCTGCCCAACGCGGACCTGACCGGGCGGGAACTCACCGTCACGCTCGATGACGGCGCGAAGCTCGAACTGCGGTTCCTCGACGGCGAACGGCTTGCCCTCAACGGCGTCGAGGATCCGTACGACGCGGTCGCCGTGCGTCCCGACGTCTTCTTCGTGAACCTGCCGCTGACGAGTGTCGAGGGCGAGGCCCTCACCGTCGTCTACTCGACCACCACGCACCGCGCCATGACCGTGCGGTCGGTGATCGGCGACGAGGACGTCGAAGGCACGCCGCGGGTTTCGCAGACCTTCCACGCCGGCACCACCGACGGCGGCGAGCCGACCGGCGACGTGCCCGGGCCGTCGCGGGAACTCATCGGAAAGCGCAACGTCTACCGCTACAGCCCGAACCACCTGTACGAGCACGTCTATCTCTCCTCCGAACGCTACTGCTGGCAGTGCGTCGAGGGCGTGCAGCGCGGGCACGGCGACGTTGACCTGTCGACGGTCTGGAAGTTCGCCGACGGCCTGTACCTGTTCTGCTTCCGCGAGTTCCGGATCGCGGTGGCCAGCGTGTGGCTGCACGACCTCGGCTACGACCTGCGCACCACCGGCGTTTTCCTCGGCATCACCGGCGACGGCCGGTCCGAGCATTCCCGCGCGGGCGGGCACATCTACCCGCTCGGCTCGATCAGCTACCCCGACGTCCAGCCTGTCTAAGGAGTTTCCCTGTGTCCAATTTGGACGTGATCACCGCGCACTACGAGGCGAGCGACCGCGGCGACCTCGAAGGCATGCTCGCCCCGATCGGCCCGGAAACCACCTGGACCGAAGCCGCCGGATTCCCGTATGCGGGCACCTACACCGGCCCGGAAGAGGTGCGGCGCAACGTGTTCGAGGCGATCGCCCGCGACTGGGACGGTTACACGTTCACCCTGTCCGCGTTGCTGGACGCCGGTGACTCGATCGTCGGCCTCGGCACGTACACCGGCACGAATCGCAAGTCCGGCAAGGCTTTCACCGCGCGGGTGGCGCACGTGTGGAAGTTCGACGGCGACAAGGTCGCGAGCTTCGAGCAGATCGTGGATTCCGCACCGGTCGCCGCGGCGACCGACTGAGTCTTCCCCGTGCCGGCGGTGCCGGTCCTTCCCCCGGCACCGCCCCCGTTCTCTCCCCTCCCCCTCTGGTCACTGTGGACCGGAAAGCCGAGCCATGATGAGAAAGTTCCTGCCCGCGCTCGCCTCGGCCGTGCTGGTCACGCTGGTCGCGGCGGGCTGCGCGGGCACCGCCGATCCGAACGGGCCGATCGTGGTCGGCTCGGTCAACGCATTGAGCGGACCCGCCACCTTCCCGGAATCCTCCCAGGCCGCCAAGGCCGTCTTCGACGCGGCGAACGCGGCGGGCGGCGTGCACGGGCGCAAGATCGAATACCACGCCATCGACGACAAGGGCGATCCCGCCGCCGCGGCGGCCGCGGCGCGCGAGATCGTGGGCGGCGACCAGGCGGTGGCGCTGGTCGGATCGTCGAGCCTCATCGAATGCCAGATCAACGCCAAGTACTACCAGCAGGAGAAGGTCCTTTCCATCTCCGGCATCGGCGTCGACCCGTCGTGTTTCACCAGTCCGAACATCGGGCCCGCCAACGTCGGGCCGTTCCACGACATGACGCTGACCCTGCTGTACGGCTCCGAAGTGCTGCACCTGCAAGACATGTGCGCACTGCTGGAAATCGCCGGGAACACGTTGCCATACTACCGCGCGGCCATCGACGAATGGTCGAAAATCACCGGCAAGAAACTGAAGTACGTCGACGCGACCGTGCCGTACAACGGTTCCGACTACACGCCGTACATCGTCAAGGCCCGCGCCGCCGGGTGCAAAGCAGTGACGGTCAACCCGGTCGAGCCCGACTCGATCGGCCAGCTGAAAGCCGCGCAGGCACAGGGCTGGAAGGACGTGACCTGGCTGCTGCTCACGAGTGTCTACAGTGAACAGTACGCGAAGGCGGTTTCGGAGGCCGGGGCCGGTGTTTACGTCCCCGCCGAGTTCTACCCGTTCACCGATCCGTCGAGCCCGCGCACCAAGGAGTGGCGGGATCTCATGACCCGCAACAACATTCCGCTGACCTCGTTCAGCCAGGGCGGCTACCTCGCGGCGAAATACTTCCTGCAGGTGCTTAACGGCATGCAGGGCGACATCACGCGGGAATCGGTGACGAAGGCGCTGCGCGAGATGAAGCCGATCACCGACCCGATGGTCGGCACGCCGTACGTGTTCGGCCCCGGGCAGACGCACCACGACAACATCGCGGGCTGGCCGGTGAAGCTCGCGACGGGCACGAACCGGTGGCAGATCGCCGGTACCGACTGGCTGCGGATCCCGCGGCGCTAGCCCGATCCACTCTGGAATGAGGAGACTGCAATGGTGCAGGGAGCGCTGGCCGGGCTGGCCGCCGGCGGGCTTTACGCGGTGCTGGCGGTGTGTCTGACCCTGATGTCCCGGCTGGTCCGGGTCGTCAACTTCGCCCAGGCGGCCACCGGCATGTTCGGCAGCTACGTCGGGGTGGCCCTGTCCGTCCACGGCGGACTGCCGGAATGGCTGGCGGTGGTTCTCGGCGTGCTGCTGGGCGGGTTGCTGAGCGTGCTGATCGGCTGGGTCGTTTCGACCTGGCTGGCCGAGGCGGGCACCGGCACCCGCTCGGCGGTGACGGTCGCGGTGCTGCTGCTGTTGATCTCGCTGTCGTTCATCCTGTTCGGCAACAAACCGCAGCCGTTCCAGGCGTTGCTGGCCGGTCCGGCCTTCACCGTCGGCGGCGTGGTGATCAGCCAGGTGACCGTCGTGACGGTCGCGCTGGCGGTCGTGATCGCCTTCGCCGCGCGGCTGATTCTCACAAAAACGCCCGTTGGCATCTCACTGCGGGCTTTGTCGGAACGCCCGACGACAGCTGAACTGTTAGGTATCCCCGCGAAACGGCTCAGCGCCGCTGTCTGGGGCGCCACTGGCCTGATCAGCACCATCATCATCGTGATCGTCGCGCCGTCCCAGTCGAACGACGCCACCTCGCTGGCCATGCTGGTGGTGCCGGCCGCCGCGGCGGCCCTGCTCGGCGGGTTCCGCCGGCTGGACCTCGCCGTCGCCGGCGGTCTGGTGCTCGGCATGCTGCAGGGCGCGCTCGCGCAGGTCGACCAGCTTTCGGTAGTGCGGAATTTCGTCCCGTTCCTGGCCATCGTCGGCCTGCTCGTGTGGTCTCAGCGCAAGGAGGTGTGGGATGCAGCTCGCTGACCGGGGCGCAGTGTCCCGCTTCGGAACCCCACTGGTCGTCGCGGTCGTCGCGGTGCTGGTCGGAATCGGCCTGACCGTCGGCCTCAACGGCTACTTCGCCTACCTCGGCGTAAGCGTCGTAGTAGCCGCCATCGCCCTGCTCGGCCTAGGCGTCGTCACCGGCAGCGCAGGCATGATCTCCTTGTGCCAGCTGACTTTCGGTGCGATCGGCGCCTGGGTCGTCTCCGCGCTGAACGTCGCCAACGCCCCCGGCGGCTTCCTCTTCTGGCTGCTGCTCGGCGGTCTCGCGGCAGGCGTCGTCGGTGTCCTCATCGGACTCCCCGCGCTGCGTCTGCGCGGGATCAACCTGGCGGTGGTGACGCTCGGCCTGGCCGCGGCCGCCGACGTCACCCTGGTGGAAATCCAGTTCCCCGGCACCACTGACGGTGTCTCGGTAGACCGCCCGTCCTTGGTCGCCGACGACAACGCGTACTTCCTGCTCTGCGTCATCGTGCTGATCGTCTGCGCGCTGGTCGTGCACTTCCTCCGGCGCGGTCCGTGGGGCAGCAGCTGGGCCGCGGTGGCGTTCTCCGAACGTGGCACCGCCGCAGCCGGAGCCAGCGTCCGCACCGCGAAACTCTCGGCCTTCGCGGTCAGCGCCACCCTGGGCGGCATCAGCGGCGGCCTGCTCACCGCACAGGTCGGGTTCGCCTTCCCGACCAGCTTCGCTCCGCTGCAGTCACTGGCGTTGTACGTGCTGGCAATCATGTCCGGCGCGCACCTGATTGATATGGCAGTGTTCGGCGCTGTCCTGTGGGTTGCCGTACCAGAGCTGTTGAAGCGATGGGAGTCCCGCAAGACTGGGGCTACGTGATCTTCGGTCTGCTGGGCATCCAGGCTCTGGCCGGACGCGGCAACCTGGGCACCGCGATCCGCGAACTGTGGCGTCGCCGCTCAAGGACCAGCGCCGGAGTCCAAATCACCGCGCTGGACGAAGAACCTCCGCGCCTGCCGCCTGGCGACCCGGTGCTGGTGGTCCGCGGTCTGAGCGTGACCTTCGGTCAGGTCAAGGCACTGTCCGGAGTGGACTTAGCCGTCCCGAAGGGCGGGGTGCTGGGCGTAATCGGCCCGAACGGCGCCGGAAAGTCCACTTTGGTCGACGCCATCAGCGGCTTCCTGCCCCAGGCCCAGGGAACCGTCGAACTGGCCGACCGTCCGCTCACCGGCAACCCGACGCAACGGGCCCGCTCCGGTCTGCGCCGCACCTTCCAGCAAGACCGAGTCCCAGCGGGACTGACCATCGAGGCGTACGTCCGCTTCGTAGCCCGCCGACGCCCGCCCGCCGCCGAAGTCGCTGCCGCGCTGGAGTTCTTCGGTTGCCCGCCGGCGGCGACGCCGCTGGAGCGGGTCGACGTGGGTGCGCGCCGGCTGGTCGAAGTCGTCGGCCACCTCATGGCAAAGCCCCAGGTGCTGCTCCTCGACGAACCAGCGGCGGGCCTTCCGCACGAGGAACACGTGGCCTTCGGCGAACGCCTGCGTCAGGTCCCGGCCAGATTCGGGGTCTCGGTGCTGATCATCGAACACGACCTGGACCTGGTCCGGTCCGTCTGCGACACCCTGACCGTGCTCGACTTCGGCGAGGTGCTGGCCAGCGGCCCGCAAGCGGAAGTGCTGGCCGATCCGGCGGTGCTGAAGGCGTACCTGGGCGAAACGGAGATGCTGTGAGCACGCTGCGCATCGAAAACCTGACCGTCACGCGCGGTGCGGGCCCGGTCATCGCCGACGTCGGACTGACGTTGGAACCGGGCAAGATCACCGCGTTGGTCGGCCCCAACGGCGCGGGCAAGACCAGCCTGCTGGAAGCGTTGTCCGGCGTGATCCCGGCGGCGACCGGGACTATCCACATCGGACATACCGACGTCACCAAACACTCGCGCGTATCGAGAGCCCGGCTCGGACTGGCGCACGTGGAGCAAGGACGGGCGGTCTTCGCCAGCCTGACCGTCCTGGAAAACCTGCGCCTGACCGCCAAACCCCCGGCCGGGGTGGACGAAGTCCTGGCCCTCTTCCCGGAATTGGAGAAACGCAAGAACTCGCCCGCCGCGCTGCTGTCCGGCGGCGAGCAGCAGATGGTGGTGCTGGGCCGGGCCTTCGCGGCGAAACCCCGGTTCCTGCTCATCGACGAGATGTCGCTGGGCTTGGCTCCCGCCGTCTTCACCAGGCTTCTCCCCGCGGTGACCGAGTTCGCCAACGCGGGCGCGGCGATCCTCCTGGTGGAGCAATTCACCCACCTGGCGCTGAAAGTCGCGCAGGAGGCCCTGGTCGTCTCCTCCGGCAAGGTCACCTACGCCGGGGAATCGCAGCCCCTGCTGGACAACCCGGACACGCTGCACCAGGCCTACCTGGGCACCAACTGACCCGGGGCGTGGGCGTTCCGCGGTGGGACGCCCACGCCCCGGCCGTTCAGCCTTCCCGGATGGTCATCTTGGCGAGCCGGTCGCCGTCGACGTCGAAGACGAACTTCGACCGTCCGTTGGCGTGATTGCTGCGCCAGTCCCCGACAACGGTGACGGTGCCGCCGTCGTCACCGGAGACCGTGACCTCCTCCGGGGTCAGGACGCCGCGCGAGCCGATGAACTCGACGTCGCTCCATCCCTTGATTTCGGCGCGTCCGGTGAACGACCGGCCCCAGTCGTCCACGACGCCCTTTTCGGTGAACGCGTCCAGGAACGCGGCTTCGTCGTGCCGGTTCACCGCGGCGACGAACGACGCCACCGGTTCGGCGAATCTCCACTTCGGACATTGCGTTTCCCTTGCTGTCGTCCGCGAACTCAGCGGGTGGTGTAGCCGCCGTTGGCGAAGATAGTCTGCCCGGTGATCCACCAGCCGGACGTCGCCAGGAACGACACGATCGGGGCGATGTCCTCGATCTTGGTCAACTGCCCGCCCATGGCCTGCGATTTGTGGAATTCCACCCGCTCCGGGGTTTCCTGGCCGTAGAAGAACGGCGTGTCCATCGGGCCGGGCCCGACCGCGGTGACCGAGATCCCGCGCGGGGCGAATTCCTTGGCCGCGGCGCGGGTGAAGTGCTCCACCGGGCTCTTGCCGCCCGCGTAGGTCGAGTACCCGTCGGTGAACGCCGCGAGCAGACTGGTCACGATCGTGATGATCTTGCCGCCGTCGGCGACGTTCCTGCCCGCTTCCTTGATGAAGAAGTACGCCGCCTTCGAGTTGATGTCGAACATCGAGTCGTACTCGTCCTCGGTGGTTTCGGCGATCGGCTTGCGCAGCACCTTGCCCACCGTGTTCACCGCGACGTCGATCTTCCCGAGCGCGGCTTCCGCGTCCGCGAACAGCTTCTCCACGTTCGCCGGGACGGTCAGGTCGCCGGTGAGGACGACGCCCTTGCCGCCCGCCTCCTCGACCGCGGCCAGAGTCTCCTCCGCCAGCGGACGGGTCGACTCGGAGTTGTAGTGGATCGCGACGTTCGCGCCGGCCTGCGCGGCCTGCCTGCTGATGAGCCCGCCCAGGTTCTTCGCCCCGGCGGCGACCAGCACGTTCTTGCCCTTGAGGGTGTGGTCGGTCATGAGGACCCCTCCATCTCTTTATCGATGATATGCACCAATGTATCAGTGCAACAGCGGCTACCATAGCGGTGTGACACAGATTGCGAACGCGGATACACGGACCCGGCTCCTGGACGCCGCCGCCGAGCAGGTCGCCGCGACGCCGGGCGAGGACATCTCGCTGCGGGCGATCTGCGCACAGGCCGGCGTGAAAATGCCGACGCTGTACCACTTCTTCGGCAGCAAACAGGGCCTGCTGGACGCGGTCGTCGAGCGCGGCTTCGACCTGTACCTGGCGGAAAAAGGCGCCCACGAGCCGTCCGGCGACCCGATCCAGGACCTGCGCGACGGCTGGGACGCCCACGTCGCCTTCGGAATCGCGAACCCCGGCTTCTACACGCTCATGTACGGCCAGGTCCACCCCGGCCACGCACCCGCGGCGCAAGAACGGCCCAGCGCGATGCTGCGCGCCCTGACCCGAGCCGCCGCCGATCAGGGACGGCTCACGGTCCCTCCCGATCAGGCGGCCGCGCACATCCTGGTGGCCAACATCGGGGTCACGTTGCGGCAGATCATCCTCGCCGAGGAAGACCGGCCGTTGTCGGTGGCGGTGCGGGAAGGCGCGATCGCCGCGATCACCGGCACCGCACCCGCTACTGGCAACCGGCACTCCGAGATCCACCGCGTGCTGGAACACGCCGCCGCGAACCCGGAAATCCTGGGCGCCGAGGAAACCCAGCTGCTGACCAAATGGCTTCGGACCCTGGCGGAATCGGACTGACCTCACTCAGGTCACGGACCGCGTGGCCGCCCCCCGCAGAAAGTCCGTGAGGGGAACCCTGAGGAACTCTGATTCCCTCAGGGTTCCCCTCACGGACCTCCGCATCGCGCCACCAACCCTCGTCGGCCAGCGGGGAACGCCTACGCGGCGGGCTGGTCGATCCGGTCCGGAAGCGGGTCCCCCTCGGGCGAGTCCGCGGCGAAGACCGGCGTCGTCCCCGCGATGCTGAGATATCCGTTGATACTGCTCCTGATCGCGAACCCGTACCCGTCGGAAGTTCTCGCGTAACCGGCGGAAAGCGGCGGATCCGCCGAGAACTCCGTCGCCCAGCCCCGGTCGCGCCACGAACGCATCGTCAGGTCGAGGTACTGCTCGCACGTCGCGGCGGTGGCTCCGAGCACCCAGTAGGCGATGTCGAAGAATCGCCGGGTTTCGTCGCGGCCGTAGTCGTCGGACAGGGTCACCCCGCGGTGGAACGCCGCGTTGGGCAGGTCGGGATGCCTCAGCACCAGCGCCGATCCGGACGGCAGCGCCCGGACGGTTTCGGTGAAGTGGCCGAGCAGCCTGGCCCGGACCGCGGCCTGAGTCGCTGTCACGTCGCCTGACCGGGGCGGCTGGCCGCTTCGCGGAGGACTTCGGCGGCGGCGTTTCGCACGTCGTCGAGGATGCCGGTGGCCCACTGTTGCGTGTCGGCGTCCTTGAACTGGCTGTCCACCACTCCAGTGAGAACGGTCGCGGCCCGGGCCATCGCGGCGGCTAGCGTGCCGGCGGCGTCGGCCACCTTCTCGACCCAGTCGTCACCGTAGGCGTCGGACACGATCGCCACCGGAAGCTGGTCGACGTTGTAGAAGGTCCGGCTGGCCTCGCGCGCCGCCGCCAGAATCGCGAACACCCGGTCGGCGAGCGCATCTCGGGCTCGCGCGACCGGGTGTCGCGGATAGGTCATGGCCTCCCGGCCGAGCAGGACCTCGACCTCCCGGGCGATCGCGACGGCCTTGTCCGCGAACCGCTGGTTGGCCGTCGCGGTCTTCTCCGCCCAGTCCCCCTCGAACGTCATCCGGCCATTATCGGGCTACATCCCAGCCCGCTCAAAGGCCAATGTGGGCAAGTCGACCGCGTGCGCCCCACCGTCGGCGACCAGCACCGCCCCAGTGATGTACGAGGACTCCGAAGACCCGAGGAACCGAACAATAGAAGCGATTTCCTCCGGCTCGGCAGGACGCCGCAACGGCACCTCGGCAGTCACCCGCCGATACCCCTCGTCATGCCCGCCGTCGAACCCGGCCGCCTCGGCGAACTGCTCCATCTCCCCGTCCGCCATCGGCGTCCGCACCCATCCCGGACACACCGCGTTGGCCCGAACGCCCTTGGGCCCGTAATCCCGCGCGATAGACCGAGTCAGCCCAATCAACGCGTGCTTGGCCACCGTGTAACCGGCAACATTAGGCCCAGCGAACAATCCGGCCAGCGAAGACACAATCACGACCTGCCCGCCGCTCTCCACGAGCGAAGGCAACGCGGCCCGGCAGAACACAAACGCACTGGACAAATTGGACCGGAGCGCGATCTCCCACTCCTCGTCCCCGGTATCCACCACCGAAGACAGCCCGTGCCCGCCGGCGTTGGCCACGATCACGTCCAGCCGCCCGAACTTCTCGAGCACCTCCGCGATGGCCGCCTCCGCGTCCTCCCGGACACTGGCGTCGCAAGCGATCACGTGCGCGCCGGTCTCGGCCGCGACCTTCTCCAACGGCTCCCGCCGCCGGCCCAGAACCACGACCTGCGCGCCTTCCCCGGCGTACCGCCGAGCAACCGCGGCCCCAATGCCCGTCCCTCCGCCGGTAATCGCCACGACCCGCGTGTCTGCCATCGTCATTTCTCCCTTTCAAGCAGGAAAACCAGACCGAGCCGAATAGCCGAAATCGGCGAGCAAGGCCTGTCCGTTCACCGTCCGCGCCCGCGCGGAAGCCAGATACACCACCTGCTGGGCGACCTCCTCGGCCGCCTGCACCGGAAATCCCGGTTCGTCCAGCAGCTCCCCCAAATCCCCGCGCGCCATCGGCGTGTCCACCACCGACGGGCACACGCAATTGACCCGGACGCCGTCTAGCTCGACCGACAACGCCCGCGTCAACGACACCACCGCGCCCTTGGACGCGCAGTAGGGCACCATCCCCGGCGCACACACGAAGGCCGAATCGCTCGCCAGGAAGACGATCGAACTCCCGTCTCCCAGCCACTGCCGGGCGTGCTTCGCGACCAGGAACTGCCCCAGCACGTTCACCGACATCACCGCGGCGAAGTCCTCGGCGCTGGTCTCCGCGAGCGGCCGTCCGACCGGTCCTGATATCCCAGCGCAGCCGACTACCACGTCAATCCCGCCGAACGACTCCGCCACGAGCTGCACCGCCGCGGCGACCTGGCCCTCGTCGGTGACGTCCGCCCGCGCCGCGACGACCTCCCCCGGCAGCGACGGCGGCCGGACCCGGTCGACGACCCCGACCCGCGCGCCCTCCTCCAGGAACGCCCGCGCGCAGGCCAGTCCTATCCCGGACGCGGCGCCGGTGATCAGCACGGCCTTGCCGGAAAGGTCGAGTCGCATTCGGCAATCCTGCAGCAACGGCCCTCCCGGGGATTGGCGACGAGTGCATCCTTGTTGTCAGCGACCGCACGACCCCCGGGCCCGGCTACCGCTGCCCCGGGCCACCGCGAACACTTCGGCGAGGAGCGCGAAGGGACACCATGAGCAACGCACACCCCCACCCCCTTGACCCGCTGACCGCCGACGAGCTCGCGGCAGGCCGGGCAGTGCTGGAGGCACAGGGGCTCATCACCGAGACGACCCGGTTTCCGCAGGTCCTCCCGGTGGAGCCGGACAAGGCAGCCGTACTGGGCGGTGCCCCCGCCGACCGCCGGATCCAGTTCACCCTGCTCGACACCGCGACCGGCGAATCCGCCGACGCGGTCGTCTCGGTGACCGGCGGGGCGCTGGTCAGCCACGAGAAGTGCGGCGAGGGCCAGCCCCCGTATCTCTTCGAGGAGTACGACCTGGCCGAGGCCATCACCAAGGCCTCGCCGGAGTGGCAGGCGGCGATGCACCGCCGCGGTCTCGGCGACCGCATCGAGCACGCGTTCTGCGCCCCGCTCGCCCCCGGCTACTTCGGCCGCGACGACGAGACCGGCCGGGTCATCCGTTCGCTCACCTTCCTGCGCGAGGACGACACCGACAACCCCTGGTCACGCCCGGTCGAGGGCCTGGTCGCACACCTCAACCTCACCGAACAGCGCGTCCTGCGGGTCGAGGACGGGGGCGACGTCCCGGTCCCGGCGGACTCCGGCCGCTACGGCCGTCATCCCGCGCGGACCACGCTCAAGCCGATCGAGATCACCCAGCCGGAAGGCCCGAGCTTCCAGGTCGACGGCTCGCTGGTGACGTGGGAAGGCTGGCAGCTGCGCGTCGGGTTCAACGCGCGCGAGGGCCTGACCCTGCACCAGCTGACCTTCCAGGACCGCTCGGTGATATATCGCGCGTCGGTGCCTGAGATGGTCGTGCCCTACGGTGACACCTCGATCGGCCGGTTCTGGATCAGCTACTTCGACGCCGGCGAGTACCTGCTCGGCAAGAACGGCAACAGCCTGCGGCTCGGCTGCGACTGCCTCGGCGTCATCCACTACTTCGACGCCTTCCTCGCCGACGACCACGGCCAGCCGGTGCGCGTGCCCAACGCGATCTGCATGCACGAGGAGGACTACGGGATCCTGTGGAAGCACACCGATCTCGACGGCAACGCCGAGGTCCGCCGTTCGCGTCGCCTGGTGATCTCCTCGATCTCCACCATCGGCAACTACGACTACGGCTTCTTCTGGTACCTCTACCTCGACGGCACCATCGAATGCGAGGCCAAGGCGACCGGCATCGTCTTCTCCGGCGCCGGCGAGCCCGGGTCCGCGCATCCGCACGCGTCCGAGATCGCGCCCGGCCTGTTCGCGCCGGTGCACCAGCACCTGTTCTGCGCCCGGCTCGACGTCGCGGTCGACGGCCAGCGCAACTCGGTGTACGAAGTGGACGCTGTCGGCATTCCGATCGGCGACGAAAACCCGTATGGCAACGCCTTCACCTGGAAGGCCACGGAACTGCGCACCGAAGCCGAAGCGAAGCGGAACGCGAACCCGGCGGCCGCGCGGGTATGGGAAGTCCGCAGCACCGAGCACACCAACCGGCTCGGCGCGCCGACCGCGTACCAGCTGGTGCCGCGTCCGTCGGCAACCCTGATGGCGCAACCGGACTCGACGGTCTACCAGCGCGCGACCTTCGCCACGAACCACCTGTGGGTCACGCCGTACGCGCCCGGCGAACGCTTCCCGGCGGGCGACCGCCCCAACGCACACCCGGGCGGGGCCGGCCTGCCCGCGTGGACAGCGGCCGACCGCTCGGTCAGCGACACCGATGTCGTGCTGTGGCACGTCTTCGGCCCGACGCACATCCCGCGTCCGGAGGACTGGCCGGTCATGCCGGTCGACTACTCCGGATTCATGCTGCGCCCCTACGGGTTCTGCGACCGGAACCCGGCACTCGACCTGCCCTCGGCCGCCCACGGCCATTGTGACCACTGAACACTGAGGAAGGCTCCATGCCCGCGACCAACCTGTCCGACACCTCCACCTGGCTCCCGCTCGACGGTCTCGCCCCCGGCTTCGACGCCAACAAAGCGGCCACTGTGGACGATCTCGACAACCAGTCGTTCACTTTGGACTGTGCCGACGGCGGCACGTTCTCGATCAGTTTCTCCAGCGGCCGCGCGTCGTGGGACGAGGACGGCAGCACCGGCGAAACCGCTTCCGAGACGTTCCTGGTCGACGCCGGACTGTTCTACGTGCAGTTCCACCCCGGCGCGGAAACGTCGTTCAGCCTGCTGCTGGACGTCCGCCAGGGCCGTGCCCTGGTCATCACGAGCACAATCGGCGACGGACTTCCCCGCGTGACGCAACGGTTCCGTCCGGCGACCATCCAGGGCCGCGAAGCGCACGGCGAGGAGATCGCGCCCAGCACCGCGCTGATCGGCCGCCGCGTGCAGTGGGTCTACAGCGAAGAGCACGCGTACGAGCACGTCTACCTCACTCCGCATTGGTACAGCTGGCAGTGCCTCTCCGGTCCGGAGCGCGGGCTCGCCGACACCGACGAGAACTCCGTCTACCAGATCCGGCCCGGGATCTACGTGTTCACCTGGCGCGAGAAGGTCATCCCGTGCGCGTCGGTGACTGTGGCCGACCACCGGAACGTGCGGGAACTGCGGTCGCACGGTTCGCTGTTCGGGCTGGGCGAGGACGGCAAGACGCCGACGCACTTCACCTTCGGCGCGTACGGCCGCCTGCTCAGCAACACCGTCTATTCGCCGGACTACGACCCCGCTGGACAGTGACCCGTGGCGCCTGAACTTCTCCTCACCAACGCCACTGTGTACACAGTGGACGAAGACCGGCCATGGGCGACTTCGCTCGCGGTGGAGAACGGCCGGTTGACGGCCGCGGAAGCCGGTCCGGACACCGAGGTCCTCGATCTCGGCGGTGCGTTCGTGCTGCCGGGTTTCGTGGACGTGCACAGCCATCACGCGCTCGCTGGACGGGAATTGTTCGAGCTGCGCTTGAAAAGCGGCTCGAGTCTCGACGAAATCCTCGCCGCGGTCAGGGAATGGGCGGCGGGGCTCGGTCCGGACGAATGGGTGGTCGGCGGTGCCTGGCCGTCCACCTTGGCCTCCGAGCTCGGCCACGATTCGGTGCGGCGGGCGCTGGACGAGGCGGCGGGCGGGCGTCCGGTCGTGCTCATCGAGGACAGCAGGCACAACCGGTGGGCGAGCAGCCGGGCGCTGGAGCTGGCCGGGATCACCGAAGCCACCCCGGACCCGGCGGGCGGAACGATCCACCGCGACCTGACGAGCGGCGCGCCAACCGGTTTGCTGATCGAGACCGCGGGCTTGGCGGTCGAGCGGGCGATGCGGGACACGCGCACGCTCACCGCCGAGCAGCACGCCGAAGCGTCGCGGCGGGCGATCGAAATCCTGCACTCGTACGGGATTACGGCGTTTCAGGACGCCGGTGCCACCATCGACATCCTCGCCGCGCTGAAAACCCTTGATGACGCCGGGGAACTGGCGGCGTGGGTAGTGTCGTCGATGCTGGTCAACGACCCGATCTTCGGCGCGGACCCGATCGGCAAACCGCTGCTCGACCGTGCCGCGCAGTACCGCAGCGAGCACCATCGGCCGGACTTCGTGAAGATCTTCCTCGACGGCACCCCGCCCGCGCACACCGCTGCGTTCCTGGAGCCGTACCTGCACCACGAGTGCTTCTGCGGCGACACCACGATGCCGCCGGAGGAACTCGCGGACTGGCTGGACGTCGCAGTCTCAGCTGGGTTGTCGGCGAAGATCCACTGTGCGGGCGACGCGGCCGTCCGGGCCACTTTGGACGCTGCTGGCACCCTGCGCGCCCGTGGCGACTACACGACGAAAATCCAAGTGGCGCACGGACAGTTCATCCACCCGGACGATTTGGAACGGTTCGCGACGCTCAACGTCTCGGCGGACATCTCCCCGTTCCTGTGGGTTCCCGGCGTGATCCCGGACGCCATCGCGCAGGTGATTCCCGCCGAACGCGCGGCGCGGATGCAACCGAACCGCACCTTGCTGGACACCGGCGCGCTGGTCGCCGGCGGTTCGGACTGGCCGGTGAGCGAATCCCCGAATGCCTGGGAAGGCATCGAGGGGCTGATCACCCGGCAGGACCCGTACGGCAAGCACCCGGGGAGCCTGTGGCCGGAGCAGGCGATCACGCTCGCCGAAGCGATCCAGGTGTTCACGCTGAACTCGGCCCGGGCGTGCGGCCTGGACGACGTGACGGGGTCGCTGACGCCGGGGAAGTCGGCGGATTTCGTGGTCCTGGACCAGGATCCGTTCAAGACCCCGGCGGATGAGCTGGCCGGGATCAGGGTGCGGGAGACGTGGTTCGGCGGCAAGCGGGTCTTCGCGCGGGACTAGGGCTCGTGCGGGTTTGTCCCGGTTCTAACCGGGACAAACCCGCACGAAGTCCTCCACCGTCTCGCCGCTCTCCCCTGGCACCAGCAATACCAGGCGCGCGGGTACGCCTGCCGCGGCGTAGGCGGCCAGGCGGTGGTGTCCATCTAGGACAACACCCAGCACGAACCGTTCCGGCCACTGAGCGCTGATGTACCTGTCCTCCGCCCACGCCAGCAGCAACGCCGCCGGACGCTCGCCGCGGGCGATGGCTTCCGCGTACCGGTCGACTGTCGCCGGGTCCAGCGCGTCCAGCGGTTGCGACGGAACCACGCTGCCGTACGCCGGCATCTCGCCGGGAATCGCCTGCGGGACTTGGAAATGCTCGATACCCGGCCAGGTCGGTTCCCCCTCCCACGCACTGCGCGTCTCGGTTCTGCGCAGCCACCACCACGACTGTTCCGCCGCCCGCACGCGTTCCAGCGGAAGATCGGCGAAGAGCATCCGGTAGTGCCCCGTCTCCAATTCCTGGAGCAGCGGTTCCAGCGCGCGCACGGTCGCGGTGGTGAGTTCTCGCGGCTCAGCAAGGACTTCCCGTACCTGGGCGGCACCGGCGAACGCTTCGGCAGGACCGAAACCGAGCAGGTGCAGCGTTGTTTCGCAGGTCTCGCACCCGGAGCCGACGCCGAATCGCGCCTGATCCCCCACGTACAGCGTCTGATCCCAGCGCGGCCACATCGATCCCGGCAACGACGGGTCGAACTCGACGCGCACCCGAGCCCGGCCTTCATCCACGGAAAACCGCAGCGCGGAAGGAGAATCGACGGCGACGTCCCGCACCTGGGGGACTGGCCCGGCGGTGAGGTCGAGCCCCGCCCAGACCCGGCGGATGTCGTCGGGCGAAGGGAGCAGCGGGGAGCGTCCGGTGAGCCGGACCAGCGCGTGGTGGACGTTCCAGGCAGACTGTTCCGGACCGTTCGCCAGCCAGTCGAGCAGCACCGGGACCGCGGCCGGATCGCCCATTTCCTCCAGCGCGACCGTCAAGAAGATGTGCTTGAGCCCGGCGGACGCGAAAAGCCGCCGGGCGATCTGCACCGTCCATTCGCGGGCGCCGAGGCGGGCCAGTGCGAGCGCCGCCCGGCCGCACAGGTCCTCGTCGTTCAGCAGCACACCGAGCGCCTTCGCCCGCCGGCGGTCCCCGGACACTCCTGCCGCGTCAATGACGGGCCGCTGATATCCCAGTTCCTTGACCAGCTGATCCAGCACGGGCCCGGGCACCGGCAGGCCCCGGCGCACCGCCGACTCGAGCAGCCCGGCCGTGCGGAGCCGGGCAAGCAGATCGAGCAGGACCGGATCGCCGTCCGTCCCGAGAAGGTCGAGCAAGTAACGGAGCCGCCGACGCTGTTCCTCGTCCGCCTCCGGGTACTGCTCGGCGACGCGTGCGGCGAGCGCGGCCGGTCCCGAAGGCGGGTCGGCGGCCAAAGCGGCGAGCGCCGGGTAGTCGGCGGTGAGCAGATCCATCCGACGAGCCTACTGACACCTGCGCGCGATTTACGCCAGAAGGAATTCCGCCGCCCGCTCCCCCATCAGGACCGCGGGCGCGTTCGTGTTCCCGCTGATCACCCTCGGCAGCACCGAAGCGTCCGCGACCCGCAGCCCGGACACCCCGCGCACCGCGAGCGTCGGATCCGTCACCGCCAGTTCGTCGGTCCCCATCCGGCAGGTGCCCACCTGGTGGTGATAGGTGATCGCCGTGCGCCGGACGTATTCCCGGACGTCCGCCGGTCCCGGGTACAGCTCCCGCGCGCCCCATTCCTCGGCCAACGCCGGGGCCTGGCCGATCAACCGGCACTGCTCCACCGACGCGACCAGGCTCTCGAAATCCGCCGGGTGCACGAGTGCGGCGAGGTCGATCAGCGGCGTCTCGGTCGGATCCGCGCTGCGCAACCGCAGCGTTCCCCGGCTCTGCGGTGTGATCATGCCCGCCATCAGGGAAAACCCGGTGGCGGGCCCGGTCATCCACGGCTCGTACATCGGCACGCTGAAGTGGATCGGCTGGGTGTCCGGCACCTCCAGGCCCGGGCGGCTGCGCCAGAACAGATGCGTCTGCGTCACCGAAAGGCCGGTCTGCGGCGGCGCTACCTCGCGCCGGTCGGTAGCGAAAATGACCGGCGACAGGAGGTGGTCGTGCAGGTTCTCGCCGACGCCCGGCAGGTCCGCGACGACGTCCAGGCCCAGCGCGGCGACGTCGTCGGCCGGGCCGATCCCGCTGCGCAGCAGGATCGCCGGGGACGCCAGCGCGCCGGCGGCGAGCACGACCTGGTCGGCGAACAGCGGCTCCAGTTCGCCGCCGATCTCCGCCAGGACGCCGATGCAGCGGTCGCCCTCGAAAAGCACGCGATGCACCAGCGCTCCGGTGCGCACGGTCATCTGGTCGGCGACCGGTTCGGAGTAGCAGAGCCAGGTGTTGCGCCGCCGTCCGCCGGCCATGGTGACCTGCTGCACGGAGATGCCGTCGAGGACGCCGCTGTTGTAATTGTCGTTGAACGGCAACCCGATCTCTTGCGCCGCGTCCACAATAGACCGCTGGATCGGCTGCAGCGGATCGTGCTGTTCCAGGTCGAGGAGGTCGCGCTCGATCCGCTCGTACACCGGGCGCACGTCGTCCCAGGTCCAGCCGGGCAGTTCCCAGCCGTCGTAGTCCGCCGCCGCGCCGCGGACCCAGATCATCGCGTTCAGCGAGTGCGAACCGCCGAGCACCTTGCCGCGCGGCAGGTGCAGCCTGCGGTTTCCGGCGTGCGGCTGCGGCACCGTGTAGTAGTCCCAGTCCTCGGCCCCGTGCCACAGTTCCGCCGCGCGCGACGGGTCGTGGATCGCCGCGTTCGTGTCCGGCCCGCCCGCTTCCAGCAACGTCACCTTCGCGCCCGCGTCGACCAGCCGCCGGCACACCACCGAGCCCGCCGAGCCCGCACCCACCACGATCACGTCCATGTCCTGATCCTGACCGGTCCCCCGGCCCCGCCCGGCATTGTCTTCACTCGCCGACAACGGGCGTGCCCTCGCGGACAAGACCGGCCGCCCGCCGCGCGCCGATACTCGGGAGCGACCAGAAGATCGGGACTAGGGAGCACCATGGCGACACGCCTGTTCATCGACGGTCAGTGGACCGAGGCCGGCGGGGAGCCCATCCCGACCCGCGATCCGGCCACCGGCACGGTTCTCGAAGACGTCGGGACGGCGACCCAGGCCGACGTCGACGCCGCGGTCGCCGCCGCGCGCCGCGCGCTGGCCTCGCCGGAGTGGGCCGGGCTCGCGCCGGTGCGGCGCGCGAAACTGCTGTTCCGCCTCGCTGACCTCGTCGAGCAGCACCACGAGGAACTCGCCGCGCTGGAAACCCGCGACCAGGGCCAGCCGATCGGCGTCTCCCGGCAGGTGAGCGTGACCGGCGCGGCCGAGCACCTGCGCTATTTCGCCGGCTGGGTCACGAAAATCCAGGGCACCACGAACCCGGTTTCGTTCCCGGACACCCTGCACTACACGCGCCGCGAGCCGGTCGGCGTGAACGCGCTGATCACGCCGTGGAACTTCCCGCTGATGATCCTGGTGTGGAAGCTCGCGCCGGCGCTCGCCACCGGCAACACCGTGGTGATCAAGCCGAGCGAGGTGACGCCGCTGACGAGCATCCGGCTGGTACAGCTGGCCGAACAGGCTGGTATCCCAGCGGGCGTCGTCAACCTGGTCACCGGCGACGGCCCGGTGGGCGCGATGCTGAGCGCGCACCACGACGTCGACCACGTCTCCTACACCGGTTCCACCGCGGTCGGGAAGCTGATCACCGCGGCGAGCGCGGAATCCAACCTCAAGCGGCTGACGCTCGAACTCGGCGGCAAGGCCCCGAGCATCATCGCCGCGGACGCCGACCTGGACGCCGCCGTCGCGGGCAACCTCGCCGGCGCGACGCTGAACACCGGGCAGGTCTGCGCGGCGTACACGCGGTTCTACGTCGACCGCAAGCGCGAGCAGGAGTTCGTCGAGAAAATGGCCGCCGGACTCGCCGGGCTGCGGGTCGGTCCCGGCCTGGAGGAAACGACGCAGGTCGGCCCGCTCGTGTCGGACAAGCACCGCAGGCACGTGGCGAACCTGGTGGCGACCGGCCGTTCCGAAGGCGCGGACCTGATCACCGGCGGCTCGGAAGTCGACCGCGACGGCTACTTCTACGAACCGACGCTGTTCGCGGGCGTCACCGACAGCATGACGATCATGCGCGAGGAGATCTTCGGCCCGGTGCTGGCGGTGACGCCGTACGACGACCCGGACGAACTGGTCGCCCGCGCGAACGACACGCAGTACGGCCTCGCCGCGACCGTGTGGACCCGCGATATTCGCACGGCGCAACGTTATGCGGACGGGATCCGGGCGGGTGCGGTGTTCGTGAACATGCCGCCGATCCCGGACATGGCCGCGCCGTGGGGCGGGTACAAGGCGTCGGGCTGGGGCCGCGAGATGGGTCCGTGGGCACTCGACGCCTACACCGAGACGAAGGCTGTTTGGCTGCACTACGGTTACTGAACGCCTTCGGGGCTCGGCAGTCCGATGTGGACTGCCGAGCCCCGTTCAGCGGGCCAGTTCCGCCAGCGACAGCAGCAGATGCGCCGACTCCGGGTACCAGATGTCCGAATGCGCCCCGGCTGGATTCCACCACCGCCCGCGCCGGAACCGCCAGCCCGACTCGACATTGACGATCCTTCGGTCCATTTCGGACCGTGAATACTCCGCGTCCACCTTGTGCAGCACGGTGTTCGCGATCTCGTCGTCCGGTGTTTTCACGCCGACGTTCCCGATCCCCCGCACGCCCTCCGCCAGCCGGTGCCACAAACCGGTGGCCCGGTCGAAGCGGGAACGGGTCGCCACGATCGGCCCGTTGATCGGGGCGTCGCGCAGCACCGGGGCGAAGCGGCCGGTGAAGATATCCGGCCGGGCGGCCATCTGAAACGCCAGCAAGGTGTCCACAGTGTAGGGATAACGCGGGTCGGCGCGATCCCAGCCGAGGACCGGCGGACCGTCCCCGGCCGCGGCCTGCACCGCTTCCACCACGAACCGGCCGCCGAAGGAATGGCCGACGCAATGCAGGTACTGGCCGGTGACGGTCCGCAAACTCGGCGCGCTGCCCGGCAGTTGGCGTTCCGCGTTCAGATACCCGAGCAGCTGGCCGAGCGCCGCCGCGGCCCGGCCGTCGGTGGTCATCTTGTGTGCCCGGTCGCGGATCCGCCGGTACCCGGTCAGGAACGGATTGCTCATCGACGGCCAGCGCACCATGACGTAAAACCCTTGCCAGGCACCGAGTCCTTCGTAAGACCCCGCCGCATACCGCTCTTCCAGCAGCCCGAAGAACTGCCGGGCCCGCCGGTCCGCGGTTTCCCGGTTGTTCTGCCAGCCGTGCACGAACACGACGATGTCGGTCGCCGTCGACGGAACTTCCAGCCACCGGACCAGAAACCGCGGCGTCGCCTCGACGGGCACCGGCTTTCCGGTTTCCGGGTCCACGAAATCGCCGTGCTCGTCGAGGTCCAGGATCACCGGTTCGGTCACGGTCGCCCTTCCTGCCACAGATGCACGTCGATCCCGCGGTACAGCGAAAACATCAGCCCGAGCGGATTGTGGTGGTCGTCGGCGAACGCACGGGCCAGCGAACGCACGATGTCGCCCAGTTTCGCGCCCGAATCGATGAATTCGGTGAACAACCGCTGCGAGTACTCGCGCGCGAACGCGGGCGGCAGGTCGATCTGCGGGCCGATCAAGCAGCGTCCGCCGTTGCCCAGCAAGGCTTTGCCGAAAGCCGAGTAGAACGCCGACGTCACCTGTCCGCCCTGACATGCCCCGACGTACACGAACGGCCGCGTCGGCAGCGGCGCTTCCGCCAGCCACGCGATCAGGTCGGTCCCGTAGATCCGTTCGCCGTCACCGAGCTTCAGGTACGGCTGCTCGACCAGGCCGCCAGAACCGCTCACCTTGCCGTGGCAGCCGAAATACGTGACGTGGTCGGCGAAATCGCGGCTTCGGAAGTGCGCGGCCAGCGTTTTCTTGTCCGGCCGCAGCACCACTTCCGCCCGGCCGTGGAAGAAATCGACTACTGGCGCGATGTAGGGCGTGTCCGGGAATTGGCGGTCCACCCCGTGGTCGACATTAAGCCCGACGACCGGTTTGCCGCCGTCCACGGTGATCCGCGCGTCGAAGTCGTCGACCCGCGAGAACGTGTGCTCCACGACGTGCCGGTAGCCCCAAAACCCGGCGAGCGGCCAGTTTTCGTCGTCCGGGTACTCGTCCGGCCGCCGCGGCGAGGTGTAGAGCATGCCCCACGGCACGATCAGGCTGTCCGATTCGATGCTGAGCACGTTCTCGCCCTCGGCGAGCGCCAGTTCCAGCAGCGAGCGGATCCGCTGCAGTCCCCGGTCCGGACCGGCGAACAGCAGCCGGTACATCAGGTAGCCGGCGTCGGCGAGCGCGAAACCGGCGTGGCGCAACAGTTCCGGCCGCTCCGAAAGGTCCCAGCCGTCGGCGAACGGATGCCGGCGCGGCCCGCGCTCGGTCCGCTCGGCGAGGTCCACGATGTGCCGTTGCCACGTTTCGCGGAGGATGTCGATCCGGGAGTTCAGCTCGCCGAGGCTGTGCGCGATCCGGCCCTGGTACCCGCCGCCGCCGTCCTCGGGGAACGCGCTTCCCCAGGCCTGCACGAGAAGCCCTGGCACGCCAGGGAATTCGAGGAACCGCAGGTTGACCGTCCGCGCCCGGTTGTACGGCGGCACCGCGACGCGGCTCAGCCCGGCGGTGTTGTCGACGGTCACCTCGGCACTCAGCTGACGGGTCAAGACGGCACCTCCACCGGCAGCGCGGCCGCGATTTCCAGGAGCAGCTGGGCGTCGTGCTCGCGGTAGATCCGGAACACCAGCCGCAGCGGCCCCGGCGCGACCGGCACGACGTCGAACTCCGCCGGATCGCGCAGCTGGTCGCCGGTGATCCAGCCGACCCGCGACATCGGCTCGGCCACCCCGGGCGCGGCGTCGAGCAGCACCCGGACCCGCACCACGCCCGCCGGAACGGCCGCGGGTTCCTTGCGCCGCACCGAAACCGCGACCCGTACCGCCTTCCCGACCACGACCGGATCGTCGGACCGGCATTCGACGGACGCCGCCAGCAACCCCGGAACCGGCTGCGGGGCGTCGTCCGGCGGTCTCTCGCCGATCGCCCGCACTCCCGCCCAGACGACGCGCTGGGAGTCGAACGGATCCGGCCCGGGATCCAGCTGATCGGGCCGCACGGGATAACCGACCCTGCCGGTACGCCGGGTACCGGGCCGCGGATCGACCCGGCGGGAATCCACCCGGCGGGAGTCCACGCGCCGGGAGTCCACGCGCCGGGAGTCGGCCCGGCGCGAATCCACCCGAGCGCTGAGCACCGCACCCGAAGCAGCCGTCTCGTGCCGCACTGAATCCAGCACCTCGACGTCGTAGTCCTCCTCGGCGGGCACCGCCGGATCAGCGGCGACCGGCTCCCGGGTCCGGTCCGGGACCGAAATCCGCTCCGAAAGAAAGTCCTCCCCAGCCAGCGGCCCGCGAAAACTCACGAGCCCGCTCTCCGCGTCCACGATGTCCACCAGCAACCGCAGCCGGCCCAGCACGGCCTCGTTCCCCTGCCCGGTCGCCAACGCCACCGCCAAGCCCAGAGCCTCCAGCGCGGCATCCAGATTTCTGTCGCGGTAAGCGAAAACCGCGGCGTCGACCGCCTCCGCGAGTCCCCGATGCCCGATCGGCGAGCGGGCCAGCTCGGCCGCAGCGTCGGTCAGCCGCACGTAGACGGTCTCCGCTTCCGAACGCGCGGCTCCCTGCTGCGCCCACACCGCGATCAAGTGAGTCTCCTGCTCGTGTTCCCTTCCCGACGGCACAAGCAGGCTCAACACGTAAGTCCGGGTTTCCCCCGGCGCCCATTCCCCGATGTCGAGCACCGATTCAGCGCCGCGCGGCAACGGCAGCGGCAGATCCCGTTCCCTCGGGGTCAGCTGGCTGATGCGGTACAGCACGCAACCCGGTGCCTCTCGCACGAACAGCCGCCTCGAACCGCCCTCGGCGCCAGCCGTGACGGCGATTGCCACGGTAGTGCGGGAAGTGTTCGGCGACAGGTACTCGCGGTGGTGCCCCACGACTTTCGGTTGCGCGGCCGAGACCGGACCCGGCAGCTCGGCACCGCGCACCCGGCTCGCGTGCTCCCGCAGCATCGACCACGCCCGATTCGCCTGCTCCCAGTAGATCTGCGCGAGGTCGTGCTTCACCTGGTGCAGATCAGGAAACCGGCTGGCTGCCCCAGGACGTTCCGCCGCCAGCCTCAGCAGCGTTTCCCCGGCCACTGCGGTCAGCCGGTCCTGCTCGTCCTCGTCCAGGTCGAGTTCGCCGAGCCGGGACCAGGCGGCGGCGGCTTCGTCCACGCTGGGCAGTTCCGAGCCGACCGCGGCGAGCGCCCGCACCGCCCCCGCCCGGGCAGCGGCACCGGATTCCCGCCCGGTCGCGGGCACCTCGTCCAAAACCGCGGCCGCGCCCACCCGATCGCCGTGCGCGAGCCTGGTCCGGGCGAGCCCGAAGGCCGCCGCCGCCACGTCCCGGTCGCGCACCCACACCGCTTTGTAGTACTGCGCCGCGTTCCAGGTCAGGCCGCGCAGTTCCGCGCAGAAACCCAACGCCAGCAACGGTGCCAGCTCGCCCGGCATCAACCACGCGCATTCCCGGAACTGGGTTTCCGCCTCATCGGTTCTTCCGCTCTCCAGCGCCAGGACAGCACTGCGCCAAACCCACGAGAGTTCTTCGCCAGCGGAGGGAAGCACGGACGGCAAGGCCGCCGCCACGTCGCGGTGCTGCGGCATTTCGTCCGCCCGCAGCGGGGGTTCGGCCGCCCAAGCGCTCCACTCCGGCACGCCGAGCCCGGCCGCGGCGAGTCCACGAGGTCCGCCGAACTCCCGGGATTCAGCCGGATGCGGCACCCGGGTGCGCTGGCTGAGCAATTGACGCAGCACCCCGCGAAGCTGGTCGGCCATGTCCTCGGCGGTGGCGAACCGCTCGGCGTGGGCCGCGGTCGCCCGGTCGATGAGGCTCCCCAGCATTTCCCGGCCAAGACCGCCCCCGGACCCGGAACAGGCACGGAGCAACTCCGCCAGGGTGCGGCCGACCGAATAGAGGTCCGAGCGGACGCTGAGACCTTCCCGGTCCAGCTCGGACGGCGGCGGCTGATAGCCCGGGGTGCCGACGATCGCGTTGTCCCGATCGTCCTTACGCCGCACCGAGCCGAGGTCGACGAGCGTGATCCGATCACCGTCCTGCAGCACGTTGTCCGGTTTCAGATCGACGTACAGCAACCCTCGCTGGTGCAGATACCCGACCGCCTCCAGCAGTTGCAGCCCATACGCGGCGACGTGTTCCGGACGCAGCCGCTTCGCGCGCTGGAGCACCGTCCGCAGCGAAATCCCGCGCACGTATTCCATCACCAGGTATCCGATGGGCCTGCCGGTGTCCGGGTCCGGGTCTTCGA
The DNA here is from genome assembly GCF_055633755.1 of Amycolatopsis sp. NPDC114484. Classification (NCBI taxonomy): domain Bacteria; kingdom Bacillati; phylum Actinomycetota; class Actinomycetes; order Pseudonocardiales; family Pseudonocardiaceae; genus Amycolatopsis; species Amycolatopsis sp. NPDC114484. Next base: position 302,444 of record NZ_JBVKDQ010000003.1, read on the forward strand.
CGTGGGCGAGGGTGCGGACGACGTTCGGATGGTGCAGGCCCAGCAGTTGCGGGACGACGGCGGATTGCGCGGCGGCCAGCGCGCCGTCGCGGTCCCGTTCGCCGATCAAGCCTTTGAGCACCACGAACCGGCCGTCTTCGACCTCGTCGCGGGCGAGGTAGATCCAGCTGAACCCGCCGTGCGCGATGCAGCCGATGACCGCGTAGCGACCGGCGACGACTGTGCCCGGCTCCAGCGTCGGCAGGAAGTTGAACGGCGTGCCGCAACGCACGCAGTAGCCGCGCGTCCGGCCGGGATTGCCGCGGCCCACCGGATTGCGGCATTCCGCGCAAAACCGGTGCCGTTCCGGCAGTGCCGCGTCGGACAGGACTGCGTCGAACGGATCCGGCGGAGTCGCTTTCGGCAGCGGGACCCGCAGGTCCCCGGTGTCCGGCAGCGGCAGGCTGCCGGTGCGGACGAGGAGTTCGTCGAGGCGGTCCTCGATCACCGAATCGTCGGTCACCCATTCGCGCAGCTGCGGGAAGTACGCCAGCACGGTGTCCGCCGGGACCAGCCGCACCCCGTGGTCGACCACCACGATGCCGAGCAGCCGCCCGGTGGCGCTGTCGAACGCGGGACAGCCGGACAGGTCCGGGTCGACGCGGCCCTCCAGCAGCGTGAGCGGCACCCGTTCGCCGTCCGGGACCCCGGTGGTGGCGCGCACCCAGATGCCGTAGCCGAGGCGGAGCGGAAGGCTGTGGATCCGGACTTCCCGCCCGGATTCGACCTTGCGCCGGAGCGTGGCGCCGCCGCGCACCGGAGTGTCCAGTTCGAGCAGCGCCAGGTCGCCGCGCTCGCCCGCGAGCGGCGGGACCAGCCCGGCGAGCGCCGCGAGCCCCGCCGATTCGACCCGGAAAGCGGTTTCGCCGCGCGCCGCCCGGGAGCAGGTCAGGACATAGCGGCCGCCGATCAGCACGCCCGCGCCGAGGAGGCGGCCGTCGGCAGCGCGGATCCGCGTCTGCCCCGTATTCCACCCCAGATCAGCGGCCACGAGGTAAAACCTTACCCGGGGACGGCGGCCGGATCGTTCAGTTCGGGCAAAGCCGTCCGGTCACTCGGCGCGCCGGGTAGCCCTCCCCGAATGGACGTATCGCGCACGGCCGGAGCCGTCGTCGCCGAGGAAGACCAGGGGCAGATGGATCCCGCCTTGCGCCTCGCGAAGGATCAGCGTGTCGCCTTCGAGAAGGACCAGTTCGGATTTGCTGGCAGCGCTCAATTCCGCGGCTGTCCCTTTAGGACATTGCTCCAGCCAGACCCGGCCGTCGTCGTCCTGGGAGACCACGAGATCGGCGACCGCGCTGGCGTAGGTGCCGAGATACCGGTCCGCGGCGAACGCTTCCGGCTCGGACGGCGGACGCGGCGGCAGCGACACCTCGACGCCCCCGAATTCCTTGAGCAGTGCGGGAACCAGGTCCTCGTAAAGCCTCATCGCGTCGCCGCCGTTGGTCAGCAACGCCACCACGAGGTCGCTTTCGGGCACCAGCCGAAGGAACGCCGCCTGGCCGATGGTGTTGCCGTCGTGGCCGTAGACCTGCCCGCCCGGGGTGTCGAACAGCTCCCAGCCGAGCCCCCACGCGTCGCCCATGATGCCGAGCGGCGGGAGGCTGACCTGCCGCTGCAGCATCGCCGCGGCGCTCTTCGCGCTCAACACTTCGGCACCGCCCGCGAGGTGCATGCGGGCGAAGGCGAGCAGATCCGCCGCGGACATCGCGAGCGACGACCCGGCGGGGCCGTTGGACCGCAGCATCGACCAGAACGGCGCGGGCACGAGGTCGGCGCCGGGTTCGGGTTCGAGGTGCCCGATCGCGGCGCGGAAGCGGATCGCGTCGAGCGCGTTCGGGGAGAACTCCTGGAGTTTGAGCGGGGCGGCGAGGTATTCGCGCAGGCAGTCCTCGTAATGCTTGCCGCGCAAGACTTCCACCAGCCGCCCGAGGACGACGTAGCCAGCGTTGTTGTAGGAGAACAGCTCTCCGGGCGGGAAGAGCTGGGCGACGCCGTCGAGGGTCGCGACGAACTTCTCCACCGCGTCGTCGCCGGGGCCGGTCTCGGTGAAGAGGTCGCCCTCGAACCCGGCGGTGTGGCTGAGCAACTGGCGCACGGTGATGGCCGCGTCGCCCAGTTTGAGTTCGGGGAGGTAGCGCCGGATAGGAGCGTCGAGGACGACCAGGCCCTCGTCCACGAGCTGCAGGACGAGGGTGGCCGTCCAGACCTTGGTGATCGAGCCGATTTGGAATACCGAATCAACCGTGGCGGGGACGCCGGTGCCGAGGTTCAGCACCCCGGCGGCCGCGGTGGCCGTCTCCTCGCCGACCGCCACCGCGATGACCGCGGCGGGGACCCGGTGGTGTTCCAGCAGCGCGGGAAGGTCCTGCTCCAGCCGCCTGCGGAGAGCGTCGAGCTTGTCCATCCCGGGAAGCTATCGTCCGGCCGGGGCGAAAAGTTCGTCGCGGAACACGGAAAAATCCGCGGCGGGCTGGCGCACCGGACGAACTCCTCAGACGAGCACCTCGCCGTCCCGCACCACCACCCGGCCACCCGCGACCACCAACGACCGCACCGGCACCCGCATCAACGCATCCGGCACATTCTCCGCCGCCACCAACACCACATCCGCCCGACAACCCGGCACCAGATCATGCCGCCCACGAGCCACAAACGACCCCGCCCGCCGCGTCGCCAGCTCCACCGCCGCCACCAGATCCTCGTCCTTCCGCAACCCGTGCAACCGGGCGAAGCCGAGCGCGATCCGCAGGACGTCGCCGTCGCCGTACGGGGACCACAGGTCGCGGATTCCGTCCGTGCCGAGGCCGACCGGGACCTCGCGCGCGGACAACTCGGTCCACGGCAGCGGGGCCGTCCGCACCGGGGCGACGGTCGCCAGCGAGATGCTCGCCTCGGCGATCCGGTCGAGCAACGCCGCCTGCCGCGCCGGGGGAACCTCGCCGAGCGCGAAGCCGTGCGAAACGGTGACCTTGCCCTGCAATCCGGTGCGCACGGTCCGGTCGGCGATCAGCTCGTACTGGAACGCGCCCAGCTCGCCGCCGTCGTGCAGGTGGATGTCGAGGCCGACACCGCGCCGCTCGGCGATCTCGAACAGTCCGTCGAGCTGGCCGACCGGGTCGCGGTCGATGCCCGCCGGGTCGAGGCCGCCGATCCAGCCGGCACCCGCCGCCGCGGCCTCGTCGAGCAGTTTGAGCACGCCGGGCCGGCGCAGTACGCCGTCCTGCGGGAAGGCCACGATCTCGACCTCCACCGCGCCGCCCAGCCGCCGCGCGGCCTCCCGCACGATTTCGATGCCGCGCAGGCCGAGCCCCAGGTCGACGTCCACGTGGCTGCGCGCCGCGGTGGTGCCGTGCCGCAGGAATTCGCGCAGCACCGTCTCGGCGACCTCGACACTCGGGATCCCCAGCTTGTCCCGCTCGGCCTGCTCGTGCGCGATGCGGCCTTCGGTGCTCGCGACGCCGCCGTAGGACACCCACGGCTTGCCCCACCAGCTCTTGTCGACGTGCGCGTGCGAGTTGACGAAGCCGGGCAGCGCGAGCAGGCCCGCGCCGTCGAGCTGTTCGCCCTCGACCGGGGCCGAACCCGCGGGCCGGACGTCGGAGACGCGGTCGCCGTCGAGGACGAGGTCGGCCAGGTCGCCGCCCCACGGGCGCACGCCGGTCACAGTGAGAGAAGCCATAATAATGGTATACCAAATTATCGGGAGCCTGTCCCGCGAGCCTGGCCCTGACACTCCCAGGACCGAGGGGTACTGGCCGCGCCGCGCCGCCGGCAGCACCATGGACGGCAGCCGCGACGGCACCCGGCGCGGCGAGAAGGAAAGGCGGAACATTGACCGACAACCTCCCCGGCGGGACGTTCACGTTGGCTGGGCGCACCGTCGCCCGCCTGGGATACGGCGCGATGCAGCTGGCCGGCCCCGGCGTCTTCGGGCCGCCGAACGACCGCGACGAGGCGCTCGCCGTCCTGCGCACGGCCGTCGAACTGGGCGTGAACCACATCGACACCGCTGACTTCTACGGGCCGTACGTGACGAACGAACTGCTCCGCGAAGCGCTCGCGCCGTACGACGGACTGCAGATCGTCACCAAGGTCGGCGCGGTGCGCGACGACTCCGGCGGCTGGATCCACGAGCGTTCTCCCGAGCAGTTGCGCGAACAGGTGGAGTCGAACCTGCGGAACCTCGGCGTCGAGGCGCTCGACGTGGTGAACCTGCGCGTCGGCGGCGGAGCGGACGGCCACTCGCCGGTGCCGGGCTCGCTGGCCGAACCGTTCGGCGCGCTCGCCGAAATGCGCCAGGAAGGCAAGATCAAGGAGCTCGGCGTGAGCGTGGTCGACGCCGAGCAGGTGGCCGAGGCGCAGTCGATCGCGCCGGTGGTCACCGTGCAGAACTGGTACAACGTCGCGCACCGCGGGGACGAGAAGCTGATCGAATCCCTTGCCGCCCAAGGGATTTCCTACGTCCCGTTCTGGCCGCTCGGCGGGTTCAGCCCGCTGCAGTCCTCGACCCTCGACGACGTCGCCGCCCGGCTCGGCGCCAGCCCGAAGGCGGTCGCGCTGGCCTGGCTGCTGCACCAGTCGCCGAACATCCTGCTGATCCCCGGCACGTCGTCGGTCGCGCATCTGCGGGAGAACATCGCCGCGGGCGACCTGGAACTGCCCGCGGACGCCTTGGCCGAATTGGACACTATCGCCGGATAACGGCGATTCGGGGTGATGATTGTCAACCCGCGTCGACAATCATCACCCCGAATCGCGGCGGAAAACACGCCCGCGGGTTCCGGTGAACAACCGGAGAATTCCCCTCCGACAGCGCGAAGTTCACCGACGAACGACGGTGCAGCGGAAGTCCCGGCGCGATTAACGTGATCGACGGCAGTTTCCGCCACGCTAAGGAGAAAACGCGCCGATGAACGTCAAGAGCGCCTGCGCCGCGATTCTCGCCGCCGCCGGGCTGATCGCCGCCCCGGCCACCGCTTCGGCCGCGGTGTCCGAGCTGCCCAGCTACGAACAATGGCAGGCCGACGTCCGCGAAGCCGTCGACCCGGCCATTCCGTGGCTGACCGACCGGGTCGCCCAGGGCGGGTCCCGGCTGGCGATCGTGCTGGACATCGACAACACCTCGCTCGAAACCGAATACCACCCCGGCGAGCCGAACCGGCCGGTGCTCGCGGTCGCCCAATGGGCGGGCCAGCACCATGTGTCCGTCCTGTTCGTGACGGCGCGGACCAGTTCTTCCTCCGCGCGCAAGCAACTGAGCGGCGCGGGCTACCCGATCGACGCGATCTGCACCCGCGAATCCGGCGAGGGCACCGCGGAAGGCAAGCAGCGCTGCCGCGCCGACCTGACTCAGCAGGGCTACACGATCACCGCGAACATCGGCAACCGGTCCACCGACCTCGAAGGCGGGGACTACGAAAAGGGCTTCAAACTGCCGGACTACGACGGCCAGCTTTCGTAACTCGCGAGCGGCTGTCCCGGTTCTCACCGGGACAGCCGCGCACGAGCTTCACCGGCTCAGCCACTCCGCCAGCCCGACCTTCCCGCGCCACGACCCCTCCGCCGGAACCAGGCTGTCCTTGCCCAGCACCGTCCCGAAGTACTTCGCGGCCGGATCGGTCACCACCTCGCGCGGGTCCTTCCGCGCGGTCAGCACCCGGCGGATCCACTCGTCCATCGGCAGCACCTCGGGACCGCCGATCTCGACGATCCCGCCGACCGCCGGTTCGCCCGCCGCCCGCGCGACCGCCACCGCGACGTCCTCCGCCGCGATCGGCTGCGTGCCGCCGTCGGAAAGCCGGACCACGCCGTCGACCGTCGAGGAGTCCGCGATCGCGACCGCGAACTCCAGGAACTGCGTCGCCCGCACGATCGTGTAAGCCAGGCCGCTTTCCTCGATCAGCTTCTCCTGCGCGGCCTTCGCCCGCAGGTAACCGGAATCCGGCAGCTCGTCGGCGCCAACGACGGACAGCGCGACGAAATGCCCGACCCCGGCTTCGCGCGCGGCCCGCACCAGATTCCCGGTCGAGCGCTGGAAGAACTCCAGGACGTCGTCGTCGGCGAACGACGGGGAGTTCGACACGTCCACCAGCACGTCAGCGCCCTGCAGGACGCCGGACAGCCCTTCGCCGGTCAGGGTGTTCGCGCCGGTGCTCGGCGCGGCCGCCACGACTTCGTGCCCTTCGAGCAGTCGCACGACCTGCGAACCGATCCGCCCGGTCCCGCCGATGACGACGATCTTCATGCTCGTTCCCTCCGTTCCGCCACAGCGGTCGCCGTGCGCGTCTCCAGTCAGGACCGGACAGCGCGCCGATTTGTGACACCCCTGCCCGCTAAGCTCGCGAATACCCGCCGGAGGAGAAAGGACCGCGCCGCAGATGGAGGAAATCGCCGAGGCCGCCTCGGTGTTCGCGCAGGTCCGGCCGCGGCTGTTCGGGATCGCCTACCGGATGCTCGGCAGCGTCGCCGACGCCGAAGACCTCCTGCAGGACGTCTGGCTGCGCTGGCAGACCTGCGACCGCTCGGCCGTCCGCAACCCCGGCGCGTTCCTCGCCACCACTACGACCCGGCTGGCCATCACCGCGAGCCAGACCGCCCGCGTCCGGCACGAAACCTACGTCGGCCCGTGGCTGCCCGAGCCGATCGACGCCTCCGCCGACCCGCAGCTCGGCGCCGAGCGCTCCGCCGCGCTCGAGGTCGCGGTCCTGTTCCTGCTGGAGAAGCTGCCGGCGACGGAACGGGCGGCTTATGTGCTGCGCGAGGCGTTCGACTATCCGTACCAGCAGATCGCCGACATCGTGCAGACCACCGAGGTGAGCGCGCGCCAGCTGGTCAGCCGGGCGCGCAAGCACCTCGCCGCGGAACGCCGGACGCCCGCCGAGCCGTCGGAACAGCGGCGGCTGCTCACCGCGTTCGTGGACGCCGCGCGCACCGGCGACCTCGCGACGCTGGAGAAACTGCTCGCCGAGGACGTCGTCAGCTACTCCGATGGCGGCGGCGCGGTCCGCGCGACGCGGATCCCGGTGGTCGGCGCGGTCACGGTGGCGAAGTACGTCCGCGCGTTCGCCGGCCGGTTCTGGCCCGGCACCGAAGTGGGCTGGAGCGACGCCAACGGCCAGCCCGCGGCGGTGGTGCGCCACGGCGGAGCCGTGCTCGCGGTGCTGACCGTCTCCGCGTCGGCCGAGGGCATCGACCGGCTGTTCTGGCTGATGAACCCGGTCAAACTCGGGGCGTATACCGCCTGAGCACGGGGTACCCGGCGGGCATGAAGCGTCCCGGCCCGGTGCGCTGGCTGCACTACGTCTACGGCGGGGTACTCCCCGACGAGTACCGCGAGTGGGTGCTGCACGACGCGACCGCGAAAACCTGGGTGCTGCGCTTCGCGTTCCGGATCTTCATCGAGGCGCTGCCCTGGCTGATCGCGGGCTATGTCGTGCTCACGCTGGTCACGCCGATGCCCGCTGGGATGATCGTCGCCGCGCTGCTGATCAGCCTGCTGCTGAGCCTGTTCCTCACCGTCACCAGCGCCGACGAGCTCGCCGAAGTGCGGCTTACCAAGCATGGTTTCCCGCCCGGCGCGGGGAAAGAGGTCCGCAAACGCCGCGGCGGCGCGTCGACCTGGCCGTGACGTGCTTGCCGAACGCGTAACCGCTGGGTTACGCTTCCGCCGTGGATCTGGTCGCCAACGCGATCGCCGACCCGGTGCGGCGGGACATCCTGGCACTCCTGCAGCGCCAGCGACTGCCCGCTGGCGAGATCGCCGCGCGCTTCGCCATCAGCCGGCCCGCGGTGTCGCGTCATCTGCGCGTGCTGCGGGAAAGCGGACTGGTGCGCGACGAACTCGTAGGCAGGCAACGGTTTTACGCGCTCGACCCCCAAGGATTCGCCGAACTCACCGCCTGGCTCACGCAGCTCGTCGCGCCGCCGGCTTGGCAGCAGCGGCTCGACGCGCTGGAGACCGAGGTCCACCGCACCCGTCGCGAACGTCGCCGGGACACCGCTTCCGGAGAGGAAAACACCGCATGAAACCCGTGCCCACCGCCAGAGCGCACCGTCTCGCCGACAGCATCGACCTGGTCCTGCCGCGCACTTTCCGCGCGCCGATCGACGACGTGTGGGCGGCGATCACCGAGCCGGAACGCACCGCGCGCTGGTTCGGTCCCTGGGAGGGCGACGGGACACCCGGTCGGATGATCAGGGTGCGGATGCTGTTCGAGGAGGAGCAGCCCTGGATGGACCTCCGCGTCGACGCCTGCGAACCGCCGCGCCGCCTGGCTGTGTCGTCGACCGACGAATCCGGGGCCTGGCGGATGGATCTGCGGCTCGAGTCCCAAGGCGCGGCAACGGAACTCCAGCTGGTGCACCACCTGGACTCGGCGGACAAGATCCCGGAAGCGGGCCCCGGCTGGGAGTACTACCTCGACATGTTCGCCGCCGCCTTCGACGGCACGCCGAAGCCGGACTTCGCCGATTACCACCCGGCGATGACGCCCTATTTCACCGAATTGGCCGGAAAGTTTTCCTGACCGGGCGTCAATAGTCCACTTCGGACAGTCGGCGGCCGAGCTAAATGTCCTTGAGCGGCCAAGACTTCCCCGGATGGCTGACGTCGGCGGCCGGAGCCGAATCGCGCGGCCGACTGCCCGATCCCCGCCGCCATATGGAGTACACTGCTGTACCAGTTACTTTCAGTAGTCCCGCGTGACGAGGTGTGGGCCGGTCCGGTGGGAGGTGCACGGTGGACGCGACGCTGGGCAGCACTCTGGTCACCGACGCGCGAGAGGACGAGCGCACCGACGCCGAACTCCTCGCCGCCGTACGCGCCGGGGATTGCCAGGCCGGCGGGGAATTGTTCCGGCGGCACGTCACGTTGATGCGCCGCGTCGCCGCCGGTTTGGTGCGCCAGCAGGCCGAACGCGACGACCTGGTCGCCGAGGCCTTCGCGCGAGTGCTCAGCACGGTCGCGGCGGGCGGCGGCCCGGAATCGAACGCGCCCGCGTATCTCGTCGCCACAATGCGAAATCTGTTCGCCCGGTGGAGCCGCCACGAAAATCGTATCGATCTCTACGCGACCGTTCCGGAACCCGTAACTCTCGATGGCGGCGCTGACGAACTCGCGGTCATGCGCTCGGAAGACCGGCTGGTGTGGTCGGCCTACCGGACCCTGCCCGGCCGCTGGCGGACAGTGCTGTGGCGGATGTCCGCCGAGGGCGACACCCCGGCGGAACTCGCGCCGGTGCTCGGCGTTTCGCCCAACGGTGTCGCCGTGCTCGCCCGTCGCGCCCGCGAAGGACTGCGGCAGGCGTACCTGCAAGTCCAGGTGCCGGACGCGAAATTGCCGCAGTGCCAGGAAGTCCGCCGCCGGATGGGCGCGTGGCTGCGCGGCACACTGCCCGCCCGCCGGGCCGGAGTCCTCGCCGGGCACCTCGCCGTGTGCGAACCGTGCCACGCGGTCGCCGCCGAACTGGCCGAGGTCAACCGGGAATTGCCCCGGATGACGGGTTGCTGCGATCCGGCGATTCCAGAGCCTCGCTAACCAGATTCCGCACGCTCAGGCGTCCGGGCTTCCGCGATCCGGCAACTCCGCGGCCCCGCCAGCCAGATTCCGCGCGCTCAGGCGTCCGGGCTTCCGCGATCCGGCAATTCCCCAGCCCCGCCAGCCAGATTCCGCGTGATCAGGTTGACCGTGAAGACAAACCGGTCATGCCCGGCGCCGGACGTCAGCTCCGTCGCGTATTGCCGGGTGCGCGGGAACTTCTCCTCCGGCAGCGCGGTGAACCGTTCGATCAGTTCCTCCTGGCTGAGCACCCACTCGCCGCCGCGCTGCTGCCGTTGCCGGACAAGTGACCGCTCCCAGGCGTACGCGGTGACGTAGAGCGTGAGCGAATCCCGCGCCCACGCGGCGGTCTGCGGTTCGATGCCGCCGGCCAGCAGGATCGCCAGGATCCCTTCGCCGACCCGCAGCGTTTCCAGATGCGTCGGGACCATCGCGAGCGCGGCGCGCGACACCCCGGGGTATTTCAGGTACAGGTCGCGGATCTGGCCGTAGACGTCCAGGATCTGCTGCCGCCACGTCGCCGGGTCCGGTTCGGGCAGTTCGATCTGCGCGCAGAGCCTGCCGATGAGCAGATCGTCGAGATCCTCTTTGTTGACGATGTGCGCGTACAGCGACGACGGTCCGGTGCCGAGCACCGCGGTGACCCGGCGGACGGTCAGCGCGTCGTAGCCCTCGGTGGCGACGACCTGCAGCGCGGCGTCGGTGATCCGGTCGACCGTGATCGGTTCTTTCCGCGGTTTCCGCGCGGTGACCTCGGCGGTTTCGGCGCCGGCGGACGCGTGCCGGGCGGCGCGGCGCTCTCGGGGGGCAGCGGGCATGTCCGCCACTATAGCTTGACACGAACTTTGTTCGTCACCTAGAACTTAGTTCGTGACTACTGAACTTAGTTCGTCTCCCCGCGTCGAGCCGCTTCCGCTGGTCCAGGCGTGGCTGGTGCTGGTCGTCGTGGTGATCGCCGACCTGATGGACCTCATCGACACCAGCGTCGCCGCCCTCGCCGGCCCCTCGATCCGCGCCGACCTCGGCGGCGGGGCGGTGACCCTGCAGTGGGTCCTGTCGGCCTACACCGCCGCGTTCGCGCTCGGCCTCGTGACGTCCGGCCGGCTCGGCGACCTGCTCGGCCGCCGCAGGCTGTTCCTGCTCGGCATGACCGGCTTCACCCTCGCGTCGCTGGCCTGCGGGCTCGCGCCCAGCCCCGGGTTCCTGATCGGATCCCGCGTGTTCCAGGGCCTGTTCGGCGCGGCGATGATCCCGCAAGGCATCGCGCTGGTGAAGGTCGTCTTCCCGCCCGATCAGCTGCGCAAAGCCCTGATGCCGTTCGGCCCGATCATGGGCCTGGCCACCGTCGCCGGGCCCATCCTCGCCGGGTGGCTGCTGCACCTGAACCTGTTCGGCAGCGAATGGCGCTCGATTTTCCTGATCAACGTCCCGTTCGGCATCCTCGCCGGACTGCTCGGCCTGCGCGTGCTGCCGCGGCACAGCGGCGAGGACCGCGGCGCCCGCCTCGACCTGCGCGGCGTCGGCCTGCTCACCGCCGCGTCAGCGCTGCTCATCGTGCCGCTCATCCAAGGCCGCGAACTCGGCTGGCCGGTGTGGACGTACGTGCTGATGGCCGCCGGTGTCGTCGCCTTCGCCTTGTTCGCGAGATCCGAACGCCGCAGCAGTCACCCGGTCATCGCGCCGTCGCTGTTTTCCAAGCGCGGCTTCGTGTTCGGCCTGCTGATCACCGGCGGGTTCTACGCCTCGCTCAGCGGATTCGTGCTCGTCGTGAACCTGCTGCTGCAGTCCGGTCTCGGCTGGGCTCCGTTGCAGTCCGGGTTCGCCCTGCTCCCCTGGGCCGCGGGCACGGCCGTCGCGACCCTGTTGTCCGGCGCGGTACTCGCCGCGAAACTCGGCCGCACGTCGCTCCACTTAGGACTCGCTATCGCGGTCGCCGGACTGCTCGTCCTGTGGTGGTCGATCGCGCACTGGGGCGCGGCCATCACCCTCTGGCAGCTCGCCCCCGCGCTGTTCATCACCGGCGCCGGTTCCGGATTGCTGTTCATTCCGCTTTTCGATTTCATCCTCGGCGACGCGACGCCCGAAGAAGTCGGCAGCGGTTCCGGAATACTCAACGCCGCCCAGCAATTCGCCGGAGCCATCGGTGTCGCCGCGCTCGGCACCGTGTTCTTCGCCCGTGTCGGACCGGCCGCCACGCCGTCCTGGATCCCCGCCGCCGAACTGGTTTTCGGCATCTGCGCCGGCCTGTACCTCGTGGCGCTGGCCCTCGTGGGATTCCTTCCGAAACATTCCGCCCACTGACTCGTGAAATGAGTATCGCAGTGCCGAAAACCGCCCTGATCACCGGAACCAGCCGCGCCGTCGGACTCGGCTTCGCCATCGCCCGGCTGCTGTCCGAACAGGACTATCACGTAATACTGACCGCTCGCGATTTGCCCCGAGCCGAATCCCTTGCCGCGCGGCTCCCGAACGCCACCGCGTTGCGGCTCGACCTCACCGATCTGGCCACCATGACCGCCGCGGCCGACTACCTGGCCGAATCCTTCGGCCACCTCGACGTGCTGGTCAACAATGCCAGCGACACCGTCGATTTCGCCGCGCTGTCCGCGCTCGACGCCGACGTGGCCGCCGTCCAGTCCGCATTGGACATCGACGTGCTCGGCCCGTGGCAGCTGACGCAGTTGCTGCTGCCGCTGCTGAAAGCCGCACCGGCGGCCCGGATCGTCAATGTTTCCAGCGTTTCCGCACTGCAGATCTCGACCGGGCTCGACCTCGGCGCGAGCCTGCGCGCCCCGGCGCATTCCTTCGCCAAGCACGCGCTGAACACCCTGACCGGCGTGCTCGCCTCGGCGCTGCGGGACACCCCGATCCTCGTCAACGCCGTCGATCCGGGAGAAACCGCCACACATCCCGAACGCGGCGACGAGGACGCCGCCCGCCCCGCACTCGAAAGCGCCCGCGGCGTGGTGTGGGCCGCGACGCTTCCGCCAGACGGCCCGACCGGCGACCTCTTCCGCGATGGCCAGCCGTTGCTGTCCTTGCTGCCCGGTGCCGGGAAACCCTTGGCACACCAGGGCCGGTGACCCAGGTGCGACCCCGTCCTTGCTCCCCCGGCACAAAAAACCGCGGGCCCGGACCATGACCGGTCCGGGCCCGCGGCGGGAAAACCCTTGCTACGCCAGGATCAGTGCCCCAGGTGCAGGTTGTCCAGGTGCAGGCTGCTCGCGTGCGACTCGAGGCCGCCCGCGACGTCGTGCAGGTGGTTCTGCACCTCGTTGAGCGGCGCGGCGTGCGAAACGTCCGGCAGTTCGCCGGTCGTCGCGTGCTGGGTGCCGGTCTCGACGGCGTCCTGGACGGTGCTCGTGACGTGCTGCGCAGCCGCGTTGACGGCCGGCGCGTGCGCGGTCGCACCCTCGATGGCGTGGGTCAGCGAACCCGCGTTCGGGGCGGCCGGGACCGACGGCAGCTCCGGAGCGTGCGGCAGCTCGCCGACGCCCGGGACCGACGGGGCCTGCGGCAGCGCGCCGACACCCGGGACCTGCGGCAGCGCACCGACGCCCGGCACGTGCGGCAGCTCGCCCGCGCCCGGCACCGCCGGAAGCGCCGGGAGGCCCGGAACGGCCGGAAGCGCGCCGGCGGCGTGGTCCAGCGTGCCGGACAGGTCGCCGGCCGAGGTCAGGTCACCGGTGGCGTGGGTCAGGTCGGCGCGGAGGTTGTCGCCGTGGACGCCCACCGGGGTCGAGCCGATCGCCTCGTTGACGGTGCCCAGCAGGTGCGAGCCGCCCTGGCGGACGTCCTCGACGATGCCGCTGACCGGGCCGCCGAGGCCGGGGATCTTCGCGGTCTCGGAGACGACGGCCTTCCACGTCAGCGCGTCGCCGAGGTGGTTGGTGGTCGCGTCCACCGCGGAGCCGACGAGCTTGCCGTCGAAGACGTGGTCGCCCACCGCGTTCACGGTGTTCTCGGTGTCGATCGCGGCGGCGTCGACGATCGGGCCGACCAGCGGCAGCGGGTGGGTCGCGTCGGCGACGTGGTCCAGCACGCCGGAGACCGCGGCCAGGGTGCCGTGGGTGACGGTGTTCAGGCCGGTCGCGTCGGCGACGTTGCTGACGCCCTCGAAGACCGGGCTCAGGTTCGGCAGGCCGCCGAGGAGACCGCCGAGGCCGTCGCCGGCCTCGTGCGCCACCGGCTCGGCGGCGGCGTTGGCCTTGTCGAAGGCGCCGGCCAGGTCAGCCGACGGGACGCTCGGGGCGGCGGGCACGCCCGGCACGGCCGGGAGGCTCGGAGCGGCCGGGACGCCCGGCACCGCGGGAACGGCCGGAGCGGCGGGCAGCGGGGCGCTGTCCATGACCAGCGGCATGATGTCCTGCACGTCCGACGGGTTCAGCTCGCCGAGACCGGCGCCGTTCAGCACCCCTTGCGGGTCGGCTTTGTAGTCCGCCAGCGACTGCGGGTCGTTCAGCAGGTTCAGCGCGAATTCGTGCAGCGTCTGCACCGGGCCCATAGTTTGTATTCTCCTGTGGTGACAACGGATCGGGGTGGGGTTGTCCGAGAAACGGACGGGCCGGCCCCAGAGCCGGCTCCTTTTCCGAAGATAGGACTCCGCCGAGTGGCCGCCATCGGGGGGTCACCCGGGTTAGCCGGGGCACCCACTAGGGACTTTATCGATCCCCCGATTAGGGGCATTAGGGGATTCGGCGCGTCTGCACTGGTCACAGCCCTGCCGGCGGAGCACCCCGCCGAGCGCCGCCCACCCCACCGATCGGGGGACGGACGCGGGTCGCCGGGAAAGGTTCGCCAGGACCACCCGTTGGTGTGACACCTACACGGCTTTTCGGGCCGCGCCGGGCGCTGCGGGAAGGCCGAAACGGCGGGGAGATCGGGTTCGCCCGTCTCCCCGTCGTTTCTGGCACTGCGCGGAGGATGAACGCGGAATGCGCGTTGAATGGGGTTTTGGGGAGTTGATCTAGCGCCGGTCAGTGGATTTGTGCGCGGAATCCGCCGCTGAGGTGGGGCAAAGTGCTCGCCGGTGGCTGAAGCGGACGGTTCGCCTGGAAACCGGCACAGTTGCCGAGCCGAGGCAACCGGAGCTGCTGCGGCACGCAGCCTGCCCCGCAGCGGGTCCCCGTCGCGCAGTCACGACCCGCACCCAGTCCGGCGGCCGAACAGACGCTGGTGCCGCTCCGGCACGAACCCGCCCGCAGCAGCACCCCTCAGGCAGCTGCGATCCGAACCAAGCCCGGCGGCCCGGACAGACGACTCGCCCCGAAACAACCGGAGCTGCTGCAGCACGAACCCGCCGCCCCCGCAGCAGCACTCCCTCGCGGTCGCGACCCGCACAAGCCCGGCGGCCCGAACAGAGGCCGGAGCCACTGCGGCACGAACCCCGTGCCGCAGCTGCACTCCTGCCCAGTCGCAGCCCCGCACCGAGCCCGGCAGCCCGAACAGACGCCGGAACCACCGCGGCACGAACCCCGCCCCGCAGCAGCACTCCCTCGCACTCGCGACCCGCACAAGCCCGGCGGCCCAAACAGCTGCCGGAGTCGCCGCGGCACGAACCCGCCCGCAGCGACTCCCCTCACGCAGTCGCGACCCGAACCGAGTCCGGCAGCTCCAGTTCCTTCAGCAGCTCCTCCTGCCGCCGCCGGTAGGCCGCCACGTTGGCCAGCTTGATCTCCTCGTACCCGCGCACCGAGTCCGGCAGCGCGGCCAGTTCTGCCAGCCGGGCGTCGTCCCGGTCGGCGACCTCGAGCGCGCGCGTCAGCGCCTGCCGGTACTCCCCGATCAGCGCCCGCTCGACCCGGCGGACCTCCGCGCGGCCGAACGGGTCCAGCCGGGTGCCGCGGAGTTTGCGCATGGCCCGCAGCGCCGCGAACGCGGGCCGGACGCTGCGGCCGCCGAGGCTGATCTTGCGGTTCATCCCCAGCGCGCGCAGTACCGGCGGGTGCAGCCGGTGCGCGAACCGCGTGCCGGCGCCGAACTGGGCCTCGATCTCCGCGGTCAGCTGCGGGTCCAGCGACAGCCGCGCCACCTCGTACTCGTCCTTGTAGGCCATGAGCTTGTAGAGGTTCCGCGCGACCGCCTCGGTCACCGAAGCGGTCGCCTGAACCCGGACTCGCTCGACGAATTCCGCGTACTGCCGCGCGTACCGCTCGTCCTGGTAGGCGATCAGGTCCGGGATGCGCAGGTCGAGCACCCGGGCGAGTTCGCCGTCGGCCCGCACCAGCGCACGCACCCGGCGGACCGCTTCCGCGTCGGCCGCGGCCGGAACCGGGGCCTCCGACGCCGGGGAGAGTTCCGCGTTGAGCGCGTCCGGGTCGGCGACCAGCTGCCTGCC
This sequence comes from Amycolatopsis sp. NPDC114484, assembly GCF_055633755.1. Lineage (NCBI taxonomy): Bacteria > Bacillati > Actinomycetota > Actinomycetes > Pseudonocardiales > Pseudonocardiaceae > Amycolatopsis > Amycolatopsis sp. NPDC114484. The sequence goes on from NZ_JBVKDQ010000003.1 coordinate 318,379, forward strand.
GCGCCGGAACGCCTGCAGGTTCGTCTCCACCGCGGTCCCGTTGATCTTGATGGCCTGTTCCAGGCTTTCCGCGGTGACGGCCAGCGACCCGGTCTGGTAGGCCGCGCCGAGCTGGAGGATGTTGGCGAACTGGTCGTCGCCGAAGATCTGCTCGGCGAGGCCGCGCGCGTCGAGGTAGTGCCCGGCGGCGGTCGCGTCGCCGAGCGCGCCGCGGATGCTCGACTGGTCCGGGTAGGAAACTTCCTTGTCCACGACCATTCGTCCGGTCGGAACCTCCGAAGTGGACACGACGGCGACCGTGCGCCCGGCGTCGGACACGCCGAGGTACGCCGGATCGGCGGCGACCAGCGCGTCGCACGCCAGGTAAAGGTCGCATTCCCCGTTCGCGAGTTTCGGGGCCTGCTCGACCGCGCCGGTGGAGATCTTCACGTCCGAGACGACCGCGCCGCCCTTCTGCGCGAGACCGGTCTGGTCGAGGGTGCGCACCTGCTTGCCGTCGAGAACCCCCGCGACACCAAGGATTTGCGCGACGGTGACCACGCCGGTGCCGCCGATGCCGGTGATCCGCACGGCGACGTCGGACAGCTTTTTCGCCGGTTCCGGCAGGACGTCCGCGCTGAGCGGGGCCAGCTGCCGGCGCTTGACCTCGCCGGTCGGGACGACGGTCAGGAACGACGGGCAGTCACCGTCGAGGCACGAGTAGTCGACGTTGCACGACGCTTGGTGGATCTGGGTTTTGCGGCCGAACTCCGTCTCGACCGGCTGCACCGAAAGACAATTCGACTTCACGCCACAGTCGCCGCAGCCTTCGCAGACGCGCTCGTTCACGAACACCTTGCGCGCAGGCGTTTCCTGCTTCCCCCGACGCCGCTTGCGCCGCTTCTCCGCCGCGCACTCCTGCTCGTGAATCAACACCGTCACGCCGCGATGCGCCGCCAGTTCTTCTTGCGTGCGAAGAAGTTCCGACCGGTCGCGCACCTCAACCCCGCGCGGCAGCTTCCGCTTCCGCAGCCGCCGCGGCACGTCCGAGGTGATGACGACCTTCGCCGCGCCCTCGGTCAGCAGCAGCGCAGCGACCTTCTCCACGGACAGTCCGCCGACAGCGTCCTGGCCGCCGGTCATCGCGACCGCGGAGTTGTAGAGCAGCTTGTACGTGATGTCGACGCCCGCCGCGACCGCCGCGCGCACGGCGAGGCTGCCGGAGTGCATGAACGTGCCGTCGCCGATGTTCTGCATCAGGTGCGGGGTCTCGACGAACGGGGCCATGCCGATCCACTGCGCGCCCTCGCCGCCCATCTGGGTCAGCCCGACGACCTCGCCGACCTGCTCCGGCTCCATGAACAAAGCCATGGTGTGGCAACCGATCCCGGCGCCGACGAGCGTGCCGTCCGGGACCTTTGTGGACGAGTTGTGCGGGCAGCCGGAGCAGAAGTACGGCGTGCGAGCCAGCAGCGGCACCGAAATCCGCTCCCGGCGACGCCGTTGTTTCCACGCCGCGACCGGTTCCGCGTCCGGAAGGCGCTTGGCCAGCCCGCTGGCGATGCGGTCCGGGTCCAGTTCGCCGAGTTCGGTGAACAGCACCTGGCCGTGCTGGTCGGACTTGCCGTAGACCCGCGGCGCGCCGGTGCGGCCGTAGAGGATTTCCTTGATCGCCGGTTCGACCAGCGCGCGCTTCTCCTCGATCACCAGGATTTCGTCGAGGCCCTCGGCGAATTCCTTGATGATGCCCGGTTCGACCGGGTACACGACGCCGAGCTTCAGCAGCCGGATTCCGTAGCGGGAAAGTTCGGCCTCGTCGAGACCGAGCATCCGCAACGCCTGCCGAAGGTCCAAATAGGACTTCCCGGCGGTGACGATGCCGACCCGGTCGTCCGGTCCGGATCGGACGATCCGGTTGATTCCGCTGGCGCGCACGTATTCCATCGCGAGCGGCAGCCGGACGCGGTGCAGGCTGTGCTCGAGCGTGATCAGCTCCGGCCCGAGAAGGCGGCTGTTCGGCTGGTGCTTGTAGGCGCCCTCGGGCATTTCCGGCGCGGTCCATTCCGAATCGACCACCGCGGTGCCGCCGGAGTCGGCGACGTTCGCGACGATCTTCATCGAGGACCAGAGCCCGCTCGCGCGGGAAAGTTCGACCGCGTGCCTGCCGTGCTCCAGCACGTCCTGCGCGTCGGCCGGGAAGAACACCGGCATCGCGAGGTCGGCGAGCGCGTGCTCGGACGCACACGGGATGGTCGAGGACTTCGCGTTGGGATCGTCGCCGACCAGCGCGACCGCGCCGCCGCGCGGATCGGTGCCGGCGAGGTTCGCGTGCCGCAGCGCGTCGGTGGCCCGGTCCAGGCCCGGGGCCTTGCCGTACCACATGCCGACCACGCCGTCGGGCCGCATCGTGCCCGCTCGGGCGGCCAGCTGGCTGCCCATGACCGCGGTCGCGCCGAGTTCTTCGTTGACGCCCGGCTGGTGCACGATGTTGTGCTCGGCCAGCAAGCCCGACCGCCGCGCCAGCTCCAGGTCGAACCCGCCGAGCGGCGAACCCTGGTACCCGGACACGAAGGCCGCCGAATCCGCGCCGCCGCGGCGGTCCAGCCGGATCCGGTCGAGCAGGACGCGCACCAGCGCCTGCACCCCGGTCAAGTAGACAGTGCCCGCTTCGCGCACGTACCGGTCTTCCAACGTGAAGGCGTTCATCCGCACTTCCCTTCCGCACGCCATCAGCCCACGGGCACCCGCCGTTGGGACGTGAGCCACCTCACCCCACCCCTGAGCCCGGGCGCAACGTGCCCGGCCACTGTAGTGGCAAGGACGCAAAGGATGACGCGCGAGAGGGCCGATCAGACAGATCTGTTGCGTACGATGCCGCTCATGGCCGAAGAACTGCTGGACGCGACCGACCACGAGATCATCGCGTTGCTCCGCGAGGACGCCCGGCGCACGTTCTCGGACATCGCCACGCGGGTGTCGCTCTCCACCGCGGCGGTGAAGCGGCGCGTCGACCGGCTCCGGGAGAAGGGCGTCATCACCGGCTTCACCGTGCAGGTCGACCACGCGAAACTCGGCTGGGGCATCGAAGCGTTCGCGCAGCTGAGGTTTTTCGGCAGCACGAACGTCGCCGAGATCGTCGAGACCACCACGCGGATCCCGGAGGCGCAGGCGGTGTTCACCATCGCCGGCGACCCGGACGCGGTGGTGTGGCTGCGCAGCCGCGACATGGCACACCTGCAGAGCACGATCGACGAACTGCGGCGCAGCCACCGGATCACCAGCACGCGCACCCTGATCGTGCTGGACTCGTGGGTGCGCGGCGAGGACCGGCCGGAGTGACGTTCGGGCAGCGTCCTGTCGGTTTCTGTTCGGGCTGGTGCGTCGGCATGGTCGAGGTGACGCCGAGAAGGGGCGCCGATGCCGAGCCACACCGCGGCTTTCTCCCCTGCGGGCGGGACCGAGGAGCTGCTGCGGTCCCCCGGCGACTCGTTCACGCTGGTCCGGCTCGGTGCCGGTGCGGACCCGGCGACCGGCTCTTGGTGCTGGAAGGCACCATCGCGCTGACGCCTACCTCGCCGCTGACGGCGCACTGTCCAGTCCGGACGGCTGTCTCGCGCTGAGCATGAGCGGGTCGGGGAAGCGGCCAAGGACATGTTCGGGCCCGCCGGATGGCAGAAGTCCGGTCCCGGCCTGTGGTGGCATTGGTGACGGCCGCGAACGATCAGGACCAGGCGATCACCGCGGCCAGGTCGAGCCAGCCGCCGATCTTGCCCGCGCTTTCCGTGCGCAGCGCCGCGATCATCATCTAGCCGGGGAAAATGGTGGACACCAACAGGAACATTCCGGTCGCGGTCGCTGCGTCGGCGGGCGGGGTCTTCGGGGCGAACTGCCAGGTGTGGAAGGCGAAAGCCAGAACGCACTGTAGGTGCCCGAACGCGGTGGTGCCGAAGGTGTTGTTCTCGCGGCCCGCCAGGCCAAGCGGGCCGGGGTCGGCGATGGTGGCGGTTGATGAAATCGGGAATGGAGTTCATTTCGAACTTGCCGTCTCGGATCGCGGATTCTTCGGTTATTCGATAATCCATTGTGGATTGCGTTCTGCGGTCTCGCGCCGGGCCGCAGGTGTCGCGGGGTGTCGATGGCCGAGTACTGTCACCCGGTGACAGAAGCGTCCGCGGGAGGGGGAGGCATGCCTGCTGAACCGGTCGGCGAGGCTGGCGAGGTTCGGCCGCGGCGTGGGCGGCCTCGGGGCACCAGTGCTCGGCAGTTGGAGGAGATCGCGCTTCGGCTGTTCACTGAGCAGGGGTTTCACGAGACGACGGTGGATCAGATCGCGGCGGCCGCTGGGGTCAGTCGGCGGACGTTCTTCCGGTATTACGACGCGAAGTCTGATGTGTTGTGGAACGAGTTCGACTCCGAGGTGGATGCGATCCGGGAGCTGCTCGCGGACGCGCCGGACGATGTTCCGGTGTTGGAGGCGGTTCGGCGGGCGGTGCTGGCGGCCAATCATTATCGGGCTGAGGATGTGCCTGAGCTGCGGATGCGGATGAATTTGCTCAGCACTGTGGCGGAGTTGGCGGCTAGTGCTACTCGGCATTATGACGCTTGGGAACGCGCGGTGGTCAGTTTTGTGGCGCGCAGGACTGGGCAGGCTGAGGATTCGTTGTATCCGTTGGCGGTCGGGCGGGCGGTGCTGGCTACTTGCCGGGCTGCTTATGAGCGGTGGTCGGCTCGGGCTGATGCGGATTTGACGTTGTATTTGGATGCTGGGTTGCGGGCTTTGGCGGCTGGGTTTGCCGATGAGGTGTTGGGGGATGAGCCTGGGGGGGCTGGTTGAGGTTTGGCTCGTCGCCTGGCGGCGACATTGCGTCCTGTCTCGGTGGGGGCACCCCGAAGCTTGATTGTGATGACGGTCTGAGGGTGCTTGTCAAGGCGGGAAAGATGCCTTGACAAGCACCCTCAGACCGCATTTTGGCTTCGTATCGGGGTGCGGGGGTGGTGTGGGTGCATGGATTCGTTGGGTGCGCGGGCTGCGGGTTGTTGGGTGGGCGTGGCCTTGGGGTGTGTGGTGAGTCGGGTGTGCGGACGGGGGCGCGGTTTGGGTGCGTGGTGAGTTGGGGGGCGCGGGTATCGGTTGGGCGGGTGGTCAGTGAGGGACCCCTTGAGGGAATCTGATTCCCTCAAGGACGGTCCAGGAGCGTGGCTAGTGCGGTGGGGGCGGCTGCGGCTCCGGTGAGGGGGTGCCAGCGGGCGCCTGATTCTTGGGCGAAACGTTCGGCTTCCTCGCAGTCTTCGGCGGGGGCTAGGATCAACAGTTCTTCGCACGCGCGGGCGGCGGGTAGCGGGTCCTGGTCGTCTGTTGCCCGGCAATCCGACAACAGAAGAACCGTTTTCCTGGCTGCGCGCGAGGAAACGAGTTGTTCATTCGCTTTACGCAAAGCCGCTGCCAGCGCCGTAACTCCGTGACCCCGCAACGACAAAACCGAATCCACTACCGCCGCCTTGGACCGGGAAGACCGCAGGGGTCGGATCACCTCCGCTGTTCGGGCGAAGGACACCACCGCGTGTTCTACCGGGGCCCGCCAGGAACAGGCCGCCGCGGTGAGGGCGGCTGCGGCCAATCGTGCGCCTGTCATCGAACCGCTCGTGTCGATCACAAGGCATAGAGCCAATTCTGGTTTAGCCCATCGGCGTGCCACGAGGTCGTCCAGTGCTGGGGTTTTGCCGACTGCTGCGGCGTCTATCAGTGCGGGTAGTGAGCGGTCCAGGTCTAGTTCGCCGCCTCGGTCGGCTCGGTCTCGGCGTAGTTTTCCTACGCCTCGGCAGCGTGCGAGGCCTTGGCGGGCGACGTCGATCATCAATCGGCGGGCCAACTCTCGCGACGCCGCGCGCAGGGACTCATCGGTGGCTTTGCTCATCTCGACCAGCAAGGCCATTGCCTCGTCCGCGTTCTCGCGGAATACCGTGCTGAACGCTTCTTCGTCCAGTACCCCGACCTCGGGCGAGATTTCTGCGAAACGGCCGTTGCGGGACAGTTCTGAGCGCGGTGTGGTGCTGCTCCGCGCGGAACCCGGCCGGGGTGGTCGTTGTGGTGGGCCCGCCGGTGGCGGGCTCAGGCTTCCCCCGGCGGGTCACCTGCTTCCGAATCCGGTGGAGGGGATTCCGCGCCGAAGACTGCCGCGTACAGTTCGTCGATCACTGATTCCGGGGTGCGTCCGCTGGATTCGTGCAGGCCGATCCGGCCGGACAGGGCGGCTAGTGCGGCGTCGTGGCCGATCCGCCAGTCCGTCGTGGAAGCGCCTCGGATCCGGGCCAGTGAAACTGCCAAGCGCACCACGTCGATCGCGCCGCGTACTGAGGAGCCGACTCGTACGTCGGCGTGTTCGCGGGTGCGGCGCACCAGATCTACGACTTGGTCTCGCCATTCAGCGGGAACCGGCGGGCCGCGGCGGGCGACGATGTCGGCTTCCTCGCCTTGGCTTTGGTAGCCCATGACGATGCGGCAGACCCGGTCGTAGATCGCTGACGAGATGCGGGCGGTGCCGACCGCGTCGAACGGGTTCATCGCGGCTACCAAACGAAAACCGTCCGCCGCGCTTACTCGGCCAAGGCGCGGCACGTGCAGTTCGGCTTCCGACATTACCGTGATCAGGACATTGAGCGTCTCCTCCGGGATTCGGTTGACCTCCTCGACGTAAAGCAGGCCGCCGGTGCGCAGGGCTTCGATGAGCGGACCGTCCACAAAGGTCTCTGGCACGTAGCCTTCGGCGAGTACCCGCGAAGGGTCGAACTGTCCGACCAAACGGGCGGGAGTCAACTCGGCGTTGCCTTCCACGAATACGAAAGGTGAGCCGCCTGCCTCCGCGACCGCGCGCAGCAGCGTGGTTTTTCCGGTGCCTGGCGGGCCTTCGAGCACGACGTGCGCGCCGCAATCGAGACCGGCCAGCAACAGTTCGATCTCGCGGCGGCGGCCGACCACGTCCGCAGCCAACAGGGGAACCGCGGACTGCGGACCGGAAACCGGCCCGCAGTCCGCCGACAGAGCCGACCCGGCTGTCACGGCGCGTCGTGGACCAGCACGCCGCGCACGTTCCGGCCCTCCAGCAGATCGTCGTAGCCCTGGTTGACCTCGTCCAGGGTGTACGTGCGGGTGATGATCTCGTCCAGCTTCAGGTCCCCGCTCTGGTACAGCCCGAGGATCTTCGGGATGTCCACGGTCGGGTTGCAGTCGCCGAACAGGCTGCCTTTCACGGTCTTCTTGAACAGCGTCAGGATCGAACCGGGAAGATTGACGTTGTTCACCGACAGCTTGTTCAGCCCGGTCAGCACGATCGTGCCGCCCTTCCCGGTGGCGTTGAACGCTCCGGTGACGATCTCCTCGGTCACGATGCCCGCGGTGACGATCGTCTTGTCCGCACCGTTGCCGTTGGTGAACGACTGCGCCAGCTCAGCCGCTTCCTCCGGCGTCGCGACCGCGTGCGTCGCGCCGAGTTCCATGGCCTTTTCGCGCTTGTTCTCCAACGGGTCCAGCGCGATCACGTTCTTCGCGCCGGCATAGCGCGCACCCTGCACCGCGTTGATGCCGATGCCACCGACGCCGGACACGATCACCGTCTCGCCTGGACGTACGTTGGCCGCGTTGACCGCCGAACCCCATCCGGTCGGGACGCCGCAGCCGACGAGCACCGCCTTGTCGAGCGGCAGGTCGTCGTCGACCTTCACGACCGAGTTCTGGTGGATGGTCGAGTACTGGCTGAACGTGCCGAGCATGCACATCGCGCCGTACTGCTTGACCGGGCCGGGGCCGCTGAACGGGAACCGCTCGCCGGGAAGGTAGCCCTCGAGGATGGTGGCGCCCATGTCGCAGATCGCCTGCTGCCCGGTGGAACACCAGCGGCACACGCCGCAGTTCGGGATGAACGAGCACACCACGTGGTCGCCCGGCTTGACCCGGGTGACGCCGGGGCCGACGTCCTCGATGATGCCCGCGCCCTCGTGCCCGAGCACCATCGGCAGCCGGGCCTCCAGGTCGCCGTGCGCGATGTGCACGTCCGAATGGCACAGTCCGGCGTGCGTGTACCGGATCAGCACCTCGCCCTCGCCGGGGCCTTCGAGGTCGAGTTCGACCACCTCGATCGGCTTGCCCACCTCGTAGACGACCGCTGCTTTCGTCTTCATCGGGAACTCCTTTGTTCGAGCGGGCGGATCACAGCGCGATGTTCACGGATTTGGTCTGGGTGTAGAGGTCGAGCGCGGCCGCGCCCAGCTCCCGGCCCCAGCCGGACTGCTTGTAGCCGCCGAACGGCATCGCCGTGTCGAAGCCGTTGTACTGGTTGACCCACACCGAGCCTGCCTTCAGTTCCTTGGCAGTACGGTGCGCCTTCGCGACGTCGCGTGTCCAGACCCCGGCGGCGAGTCCGTACTCGCTGTCGTTGGCCGCGGCGGCCACGCCCTGTTCGGCGTTGAACGGCATGGCCGCCACGACCGGGCCGAAGATTTCTTCCCGGACGATACTGAATTCCGGTTTGACGTCAACAAAAACAGTCGGCTCGATAAAATATCCAGTGTCGCCCCAACGTTTTCCGCCGGTGAGCGCGCGGGCGCCGTCGGCGAGCCCTTCGCCGAGGTAGCGCGAAACGCGGTCGAACTGCTCCTGGGAAACCATCGGCCCCAGCTGGGTTTCCGGGTCGAGGCCCGGCCCGATCTTCACCTGGCTCGCCGCCTGCGCGACGGCCTGGGTGAACTCCTCGAAGATCGTGTCCTCCACGTACAGCCGGGTTCCGGCGACGCAGCACTGGCCGTGGTTGAACATCCACGCGTTGACCGAACCCGGCACCGCGAGGTCGAGATCGGCGTCGGCGAACACCACGTTCGGGCTCTTTCCGCCCAGTTCGAGGGAAACCTTCTTCAGGTTGCCGCTCGCCGCCTGGACGATCTTCTTGCCGACCTCGGTCGAGCCGGTGAAAGCCACCTTGTCCACGCCGTCGTGCGCGGCCAGCGCGGCCCCGGCGTCGCCGAAGCCGGTGACGATGTTGACCACGCCGGGCGGGAATCCGGCTTCCTCGAACAGCTTGCCCAGCAGCAGCGCGGTCAGCGGCGTCTGCTCGGCGGGCTTCAGCACCACGGTGTTGCCCGCGGCGAGCGCCGGCGCGATCTTCCACGCGGCCATCAGCAGCGGGAAGTTCCACGGGATGATCTGCCCGCACACGCCGACCGGCTCGCGCAGTGTGTAGGCGTGGAACTGCGCGTCGGGCGCGAACGGCATCGACACATTCACCGTGCTGCCTTCGATCTTGGTCGCCCAGCCCGCGTAGTAGCGGAAGACGTCGGCGGCCCAGTTCGTGTCGACCGCCGTCGCGATCGCCGCGGACTTCCCGTTGTCGAGTGCTTCCAGCTGGCCGAAGATCTCCGCCCGCTCGGACAGCAGATCGCCGATGCGCCAGATCAGCCGTTCGCGTTCGTTCGGCTTCATCGCGGCCCACGGGCCTTCGTCGAACGCCTTGCGCGCGGCGGCGACGGCGCGGTTGACGTCCTCGGCCTCGCCGTGCGCGACCTCGGCGATCTTCTCCCCGGTGGCCGGGTCGTAGGTCGGGAACGTGCGGCCCGACGCGGCCGGGACCCAGCGCCCGCCGATCAACAGCTCCAGCGGGCCGGAAACAAACTCCCGGACCTGGGTGTGCAGGGGGAATTCCACCGTCGCGGTCACCTGGCGCCTCCTCACTTCGTCGTGATGGAGGTCATCGTCACCCGGCGGACCGGGGGCGAAGTGTTACAGAAGTGGACAGTCGTCGGTCACGCCCAGCGCCTGCATGCGGCGGTAGAGCGTGGTGCGGCTGATGCCGAGTTCGCGGGCCGCGCGCAGCTTGTTGCCTTCGCTGGCGCGCAACGCCGTGACGATCGCGTTCCGTTCGGCGAGTTCACGTCCGCCGAGCTGCCTCGTGCGGGAACTGCCGCGGCACGCGGGCGGCAGCTGTGCGAGGTCGATCACCCCCGTGTACGGGAGGCTGGATACTTCACGCAGCACCGCGCGCAGCTCGTGCAGGTTGCCCGGCCACGGATGCGTGCGCAGCGCGGCCAGCGCGGTGCCGGTGAAATGCGGTTTCCGGTCCGGATATTCGTCGCGGAGCATCGTCACGGCGATCACGGGCAGGTCGTCGAGGCGCTCGCGCAGCGGGGCGAGAGTGACGGTTTCCGCGCATCTCGCCGCGATCGCCGCGACGGCTGGGGACATCGCGTCCGACGGGACGGAAGTGAGCAGCAGCCGGGCCGATCCGGGGTTGTCGAGCGCCTCGCCGACCAACGGGAGCAGGCTCTCCGGGAGCAGATGGATGTCGTCCAGGACGACGGCGGTGCTCGGCTGCGCGACGAGGTCGGCGAATCTTGTTGCCCAGGCTCGCGGTTCCTCTCGCAACGCCGCGGCCGAGTGCAGGACGACCGGATCGTCCACGCCGGCTCGCGCGCGGGCCGTGGTGGTGCGGCCGGTGCCCGGTTCGCCCGTGACGAGGACCGAGCGCGCGGGTTTTGTCTTGGCGGGGGCCGGTTTTCGGCTGCTGCTCGGGCTCTTCGCGATGCGGAAGACGGCGCCGTCCGTCGAACCCTCGACGCGTTCGGCTACGACCGAAAGACTGATTCCGTCACCCACATCGAGGCGAGTGTCGAACACGCCGCGTTCCGGGACTTGCGGCAACAACGTGCGCAGCAGGGTCGGATCGGCAGGACGAAGCTGTTCGATACAGGTTTCGTTGGCGAACACCAGATCGCCGCCGAGCACCGCGACCGGCACGCTGCGGTGGTGCGTGGCCTGCTGGAACGCCAGGAAAAGCCGACGCTCGCAGGCGCGGGCGCTCTCCAGCACGAGCTGTTCGATGTCGCCGACGACGCGTTTCACCAGCGGCCCGAAAAGCGGGTTGCCGCTGTCGCTCTCGCCGGTGATGTCGAGGACGCCCTCGATCCGCCCGGTGAGCGGATGCCGGATCGGATGGCCGTAGCAGCTGAACCGCTTCAACGCGTCGGCGTAGTGCTCCTGGCCGTGGATTTCCACCGCCTGGCGCGATTCGTGCGGCGTGCCGAGCGCGTTCGTGCCGACGCGGCCCTCGCTGAGCTGCGAACCGTGCAGTACGCCGAGATCCTCCAGCTGGCGTTGCAGGCCGCGGTCGCCGAACCAGCGGAAGACGAGGCGGCAGTCGCGGTCGGCGAGCAGGATGGAGAACCGGGTGCCGGCGAGCTGCTCGACGAGCTGGTCCAGCACCGGACGGGCGGCGGTCATCAGCCTGCTGCGCGGATCGACCTCGGCGATCGAGATCGCGGCCCGGTCCAGGCCGGGTTCCACGCCGAACAGCCGGGACCGGCGCCACGAATCGGCGATCGGCGGCCGCAGGACGGCGGAGCCCTGCGACGGTATCCCTCCGAGCGACACTGCTCCTCCCGACTACCGGACGACGACGTAGCGGTTCGTGTGACAGTACCTTCGCGGATCGACAAGTTCCAGACGTGCGTCTTCGCTCGACCCGGTCTGTCCTTTGTGGACTCTGGTAGGATCGGGTGGGTGCCGCGGCGTTTTCTGATGTTTTTCGTCCTGTTGTTCGGCTGGGCCGAATGGGAACACTGGCGATCCTCGCGCCGGGGAATGGGCGACCGTCCGGGAACGGGAGGCACCGGCGAGGCCGTGGTCGTGCTCGGCTACCGCAATGGCAGGTCGCGAGCCAATTTCGTAAACCGCTGGCGAGTACGGGCGGCAGTACGTTCCCAGGCGCCCGGACCTTCGCGCCTGGTGCTGTGCGGCGGCGCCGTCGGCGGCCCGGAGCCGGAGGCGGTGCTGATGGCCCGGTACGCGCGGGAGTACGGCTACCGGGGCGAGCTGGCGCTGGAGACGGAGAGCCGGTCGACGTGGGAGAACGTGCTCGGCGCGGTGCCGTTGATCGAGGACGCGGACCGGATCAAGATCGTCTCGAATTCCTTGCACGCGGAGAAAGCCCGCCACTACCTGCGGAAGCAGCGGCCGGACCTGGCGGAGCGGCTGGTTCCCGCGGAGGATTACCGATTCGGGGAGTTGCTGGCGGTGAAGCCGGTGCTGGCGGTGATGGGGAAGCAGAGGTTGCGGGGTCTGCGGCGTTGAGTCGGGGCGGCTTGGGGAGCTGCTGGCAGTGAGGCCAGTGCTGGGGAAGCAGAGGCTGCGAGGGCTGCAGCGCTGAGCCGGGGCGGTTCAGGGAGCTGCTGGCAGTGAAACCGGCGCTGGGGACGCAGGGGTTGTGGCGGCTGCGGCCTTGAGCTGAGTGCGGTTCGGTGAATTACTGGCGATGAAGCCGGTGCCGACAGCGTGGGGGAAGCAGAGGCTGCAAGGGCTGCGACGTTGAGCCGGGGCGGTTCGGAGAGTTGCTGGTGGTGAAGCCGGTGCTGGCGGCGTTGGGGAAGCAGAGGCTGCGGTGAGTTGCGGCGTTGAACGAGGCGGTTCGAGGAGCTGCTGGCAGTGAAACCGGCGCTGGGAAGCAGAGGTTGCGGGGGCTGCAGCGTTGAGCCAGGGCGGTTCGCCGCGCCCTGGCCAGTCACCGCTGCACCACAGGTGGCCTCACCCCGCCGAAGGGCGCGCGCTCAAGCCTCATGCGCGGCGATCCCGGTGAGCACCAGCCTCACCCCTCACGAGACCCCGGGCAGGTGCGCGTTGATCTTGGCCACCGACGCCGCCAGCCCGGCCCGTTCGTCCTGATCGAGCGGAGCGAGGACCATCTCCTCGGCCTCCGCCAGCACCGCACCCAGCCCCGTGACCAGGCCGGTTCCGGCCTCGGTGGCGTAGACGCGCTTGCTCCCGCCCTCCGTGCGACGCTCGACCAGTCCCCGGCGCTCAAGACCCTTGAGCAGCAGGGAGACGTTCGCGGGCGTCGTATAGCTCATCTCCGCGACGTCTCGCTGGATGACGCCGGGTCGCCGCTCCAGGTAGCCGAGCACCATGGCCTGTTCGAAGGTGAGGTCGCGCGTGCGGCTCCATTCCTCGATCCGCTTGCGCTGCGCCCAGCGAATCGACCGGAAAAAGTCGCCGGGCAGCGGGTCCGGCTGCTTTTCCTTAACCGAAGTTAAGTCCTTAACTCTTGTATTCGACTGGACAAGCGGCAGGAAAAGGTCGTCGACGATCGACCGGATCCGCGCGGGGCGGAGCGGGGCGAGGTCCTGCAGCAGGTCGTGGCGCACCAGCTGGAGCGGCATCTCGAGCACCGCCCCGGAGATGGCTGCCAGGTCGATCTCGCCCCGATCGTGCGCGCGCTGGTAGAGGGTTCCTTGCGCGAGCAGCCGGTCGCCGATGATCTGGTCGCGGACTTGGCCTGGAGTGGCACCGGTACTGGCCGCCAGTCCGGAGAAACCCACGGCGACCGCGACGGCGAAGAACCCGGCCAGCGCTTCGCTCGCCGCGGTCAAGTACGCGAGCAGATCGCCGCGCAGGCTCCCGGTGTCGGGAACGGCGATCGGATTGTCGTCCCGGTGCCGCCGCATCGCGGCCAGCACGAGCTCATCCTTGTTGGCCCACCGCCGATAGAGCACGGCCTCGCTCGTGCGGGCGCGCACGGCGACCGACTCCATGGTCAGCCGCGCGTATCCGGCTTCGAGCAATTCGTCCCATCCGGCGGCCAGCAACGCGGACTCCAGCTGCTCGCCATGACGGCGACGGACGGTTTCAGGGGCCACCCGTCTCACGATAGAAAGGTTTGTCTTTCTTAGCAAGTTTCCGTACGCTGGCATCCAGGAAGTTCTTCGGAGCCAGGGGGAAGAAATGTCGAAACCCGACCTGTCCACCTCGGAATTGCCGGTCCTGATCGCCGGGGCGGGCCCGACCGGGCTGACGCTCGCCTGCGAACTCGCCCGGCGCGGCGTCGCGTTCCGGCTGGTCGAAGCGTCCCCCGGCCCGCGCCCGGGCTCGCGCGGCAAGGGGATCCAGCCGCGCAGCCTCGAGGTGTTCGCCGACCTCGGCGTCATCGACCGCGTCCTCGCCCACGGCCGGCCGGCGATGCCGATCCTCCTGACCGACCCCGACGGCCGGACGAGCGGCGGCCCGACCTACGAGGAGCGTCCCGACGTTCCTTACCCCGCATCGGTCATCACCCCGCAATGGCGCGTCGAAGAAACCCTCGGCCTCCGCCTCGACGAACTCGGCGGCGCAGTCGAATTCGGCACCGCACTCGAGAGTTTCGACCAATCCGCCGACGCCGTCACCGCAGTGCTCCGCACCGGCGACCAGACCGAAACCGTCCGCGCCCAGTGGCTGGTCGGCTGCGACGGCGGCCGCAGCGTCGTGCGCAAACAAGCCGGCATCGCCTTCGAAGGCGAGACGGACGAACGGATCCGGATGATCGTCGCCGACCTGGCCGTCGACGGCCTCGACCGCGACGCCTGGCACATGTGGCGCTGCGAGGAGGGTTTCGTCAGCCTCTGCCCGCTGCCGTCCACCGATCTGTTCCAGTACCAGGCGTCCTTCGGCGGCGAACCCGACCTGGACCTCGCCACGCTGCAAACGATCTTCGACCGGCGAAGCGGCCGCAGCGACCTTCGCTTGCACAGCCCGGAATGGACGTCGGTGTGGCGCTCCAACACCCGTCTGGCCGAGCGTTACCGCAACGGCCGCGTCTTCCTCGCCGGCGACGCCGCGCACGTGCACTCCCCCGCCGGCGGCCAGGGCATGAACACCGGCGTCCAAGACGCGCACAACCTGGGCTGGAAACTCGCTTCCGGGGTGCCCGAACTGCTGGACACCTACGAGTCCGAACGCCGTCCGGTCGCCGCCGGAGTGCTGAAGCTGTCGACCGCGCGACTGGCCGAAGCCGCCAAACAGAAGAGCATCCCCATCCGCAGCGATCGAGACACGACCCAGCTCAGCGTCAACTACCGCGGGTCCGTCCTGGCCCGCGACGACCGTGCCGATTCCGCCCCGCTCCGCGCAGGCGACCGCGCCCCCGACGCCCCCGGGCTCACCACCACAACCGGCGAACGCCGCCTCTTCGACCTCACCCGCGGCGGCCAGTTCACCCTGCTGAACTTCGGCCCCCGGTCCGCAGCGACCGTCCGCACCTTCCACGTCGTCGCCCACCCCTCCGCCGACGACGAGATCGCCGATTCCGCCGGCCACCTCGCCCGCGCGTACTCGCCGACCGACCGCACCCTCGTCCTGATCCGCCCCGACGGCTATATCGGCCTGATCTCCGACGCGGGCGACTTCGCGGCTGTCAAGGAGTACCTGCTCTAGCCTCTTCCCATGTCCGCCCCCGACGAACTGGCCGCGACGCTGTACGGCGCGGTCAGCCTGATCGCCCGCAGGCTGCGCCAGAGCCAGGTCGCGGCCGAACTCTCCCTGCCGGAACGCTCCGCCCTGTCCCGCCTGGACCGCGACGGCCCGGCCACGACCGCCGCACTGGCCCGCGCCGAGCAGATCACCCCGCAGGCGATGAGCACGACCATCAGCGGCCTGGCCGCACGCGGCTTCGTCACCCGCACCGCCGACCCGGCCGACGGAAGGCAGATGATCGTCTCGCTGACCCCCGAGGGCAGCGAGGTGCTGCGGGCCCGCCGCGACGCTCGGATGCGCCAGTTCGCGGCTTCGCTCAGCTCGGGGTTCTCGCCGGAGGAGCTGGCGGTGCTGGAGGAGGCGGTGCCGTTGCTGGAGCGGCTGGGCGAGACGTTCTGAACCACCATCCGTCCACAGTGGAACTCGGATGCGCTTCGTCCGCTTCCTGGTATCCTGGCCAACGGACAGCACACTTGATCAAGAGGATTTCGATCGTGGCAGGTGAAGACGACATCTCCGGGTGAGCCCGGGGCACGGGCCGTTACGGCACCGGCCCCTCGCTGATCCCTGCGCGGCCTTGAGACCGCGCGTGGAGGTTCCCCGTGCAGGTCAGGCGACGTACGCCACGAGACCCGCGGGCTGCGAGGCAAACCGACCCCAGGCAGGCGCGAGCGCGCCGCCGCACCAGGTCGAGTCGTTCCCTAAAACAACAGGGAACGAAGGTCGCGGATGGCCCCACCCAAGTCGTCCACCTCACCACTAGCGGGGCAACAGCTCTGCCGATCCACCGCGAGGCCGCACCATGTCCGATCTCCGTATCGTCCTGTCCGGGATCTCCTTCTCCTGGCCCGACGACACCCTCGTTTTCGACCAGCTCTCCGCCACCTTCCCGGCAGGCCGAACGGGCCTCGTCGCGCCCAACGGGGCCGGGAAGTCCACTCTCCTCAAGCTCATCGCCGGGCAGCTCAAGCCCGCGGAGGGCAGTGTCACCGTCGACGGGATCCTCGGGTACCTCCCGCAGGACCTGCCGCTCACCGCCGACCGCACGGTCGCCGAGGTGCTCGGCATCGACGCGATCCTCAAGGCCATCTCGGCCGTCGAGGAGGGCGACGCGGCCGAGGAGCACTTCACCGCCATCGGCGCGGACTGGGACATCGAGGACCGCACCCATGCGCAGCTCGACCGGCTCGGGCTGGGCGATCTCGCGCTCGACCGGCTGCTCGGCACGCTCAGCGGAGGCCAGGTCGTCTCCCTCGGTCTCGCCGCGCAGCTGTTGCGCAGCCCGGACGTCCTGCTGCTCGACGAGCCCACCAACAACCTCGACCACACTGCCCGCCAGCAGCTCTACGACGTGCTCTCCGACTGGTCCGGCTGCTTGCTCGTGGTCAGCCACGACCGCGCGCTGCTCGACCGGATGGACCGGATCGCCGAGCTCGGCGCGGACGAAATCCGGTTCTACGGCGGCAATTTCACCGAATACGAGCAAGCCGTGCAGGCCGAACGGGAGGTGGCGGAGAAGAATATCCGCAACGCCGAACAAGAGGTCAAACGCGAGAAGCGCGAAATGCAGCAAGCCCGGGAACGCGCGGACAAGCGGGCGAGCAACGCGAAGCGCAATCTGTCCAATGCGGGGCTGCCGAAGATCTTCGCGGGCACGATGAAGCGCAACGCGCAGGAGTCCTCGGCGAAGGCGGACGGCACGCACGCGGCGCGGGTCAGTGCGGCGAAAGCGAAGCTCGACCAGGCGGAACGGTCGTTGCGGGAGGACCAGAAAATCAGCCTGGAGCTGCCCAAAACCGCGGTACCGGCTGGACGGACCTTGTTTGACGGCAAGCATCTTCGGGTGCGTGGGCTGTTCGCGGGCGAGGGTGCGGATCTGTCGATCCGCGGTCCGGAAAGGATCGCGCTCACCGGGCCGAATGGCGTGGGCAAGTCGACGTTGCTGCGGTTGATGCACGGGACACTCACACCGGACGCTGGCGAGATCAGCCGGGCGGACGGGCGGATCGCGTATCTGTCGCAGCGGCTCGATTTGCTGGATTCCGAACGCACGGTCGCGGAGAATCTCGCCGACGCGGCACCGGAAATGCTGCCCGCGGACCGGATGAATCTGTTGGCGCGCTTCCTGTTCCGTGGCGCGCGGGCGCATCTTCCGGTCGGGGTGCTTTCCGGCGGCGAACGGCTGCGCGCGACGCTCGCGTGTGTCCTCTTCGCCGAGCCCGCCCCGCAATTGCTGCTGCTCGACGAGCCGACGAACAACCTCGACCTGGTCAGCGCCGGCCAGCTGGAAAGCGCGCTCAACGCCTACCAGGGCGGGTTCGTGGTGGTCAGCCACGACGAGCGGTTCCTGGCCGAGATCGGCGTCGACCGCTGGCTGCGGCTGGAAAACGGGCAACTGCGGGAAACGGCCGGGATCACGGAGTGACCGCCCTGCGCGCGCACGAGATCGTGCGGGTGCTCGGGGGACGGCGCGTGCTCGACGGAGTGTCGGTCACCGCCGCCCCCGGTCGCCGGATCGGCGTGATCGGCGAGAACGGCACCGGGAAATCGACGCTGCTGAGAGTGCTCGCGGGCGTGGACGCGCCGGATCGCGGCGAGGTCGAGCGGCCGCCGGATCTTGGTTTCCTGCACCAGGAAATGCCGTTCGACCCGGCCGAGACGATCGCTGACGTCCTCGACCAAGCCCTCGCCGCGGCCCGCGAAGTGCTGGCCGAACTCGACCGGGTCACCGCGCTGCTCGCCGAGACACCGGACGATGCCGCGACCCTGAACGAGTACGCCGAACTGCTCGAGAGGGCGCAGCAACACGAGGCGTGGGACGCGGACCGGCGCGCGGAGATCGTGCTCGCTGGGCTGGGGCTCGCCGAGATCAACCGAGAGCGCGTGCTCGGTTCGCTTTCCGGCGGCCAGCGCGGACGGCTCGCCCTGGCCGGGCTGTTGGTCCGCCGCCCGTCGGCGGTGCTGCTCGACGAACCGACCAACCACCTCGACGCCGAAGCCGCCGCATTTCTCGAGGCCCAGCTGCGCGAACTGCCCGGCACCGTCGTGTTCGCGAGCCACGACCGGGCGTTCCTCGACGCGGTGTGCACCGACATCCTCGACCTCGACCCGGCCCCGGACGGTCCAGTTCGCCACGGCGGCACCTACACCGAATACCTCGGCTGGAAACGGGCCGAACGCGAGCGCTGGGAACGGCAATACCTCGAGGAGCAGGAAGAACTGGAGGAACTGCGCGACGCGCTCGGCGTCACCGCGCATCGGGTCGCGCCGGGGCGGCTCGCGCCGGACAACGAGAAAATGGGGCTCGGCCGCAGGTCCGGCCGGGTGCAGAACCAGATCTCGCGCCGGACCCGGGCTACTACGCGAAAACTGGACGACCGGGAGCGCACCCAGCTTCCCGCGCCACCGCCGCCGCTCCGGTTCCGCCCCTGCGCGCTGGCGGTCGAAGATCCGCGAGAAATCCTTGTCACGCTGGACAATGTGCACCTGCCAGACCGGCTTTCCCTGGACCGCCTGGAGATCCGGGCCGATACCCGGCTGCTGGTCACCGGTCCGAACGGGGCGGGAAAGTCAACGCTGCTTCTGCTTCTGGCCGGAGAGCTCGCCGCGGAAGGCGTAACCCGACAGCCCGGCATCAGCACCGGAATTCTCAGTCAGGAAACCGCTTTCGCCCGCCCGCAGCGCACCGCCCGCGCCACCTATCTCGCGACGCTCGGTCCCGAACGCACCGCCGCCGTCCCGCTGAACTCGTTGGGACTGCTGACAAATCGCGAAGCCTCCCGAGCGGTCGGCGAATTGTCCGTCGGGCAGCGCCGCCGCCTGGCGCTCGCGCTCCTCATCGCCGACCCGCCGCACCTGCTGCTGCTCGACGAACCGACCAACCACCTCTCCCCCACGCTGTGCGACGAGCTGGAGGACGCCCTCGGCACCAGTCCGGGCGCGATCGTCGCCGCCACGCACGACCGGCGGCTGCGCGAAAACTGGGCCGGGCAAGTGCTCCGTCTCGGTCCCGACCACCGCGTTGCGCCGTTAGAGTGAGCCGCGCCGGGCGGATGTCCGATGTGAAACCCCGGCAACGACCACCCCGCGGAACACCCGCCCGCGAAGGGAACGACCGATGATGCACGAAGTCCTGCGCCGCCACGTCGACTCCGGGTTCGTCCCGGGCGCGGTAGCCCTCGTCGCGCGCGGCGACGACGTCGAGGTGACCGCGGTGGGGTCTCTCGACGTCGAGGGCACCGCGCCGATGGCCCGCGACTCCATCTTCCGCTTCGCCTCCATCACCAAGCCGATCACCGCGGCGGCCGTGCTGATGCTGGTCGAGGACGGCCGGTTCGGCTTGGACACCCCCATCGCGGAATGGCTGCCCGAACTGGCCTCCCCGATGGTCGTGCGGACGCCGCAAAGCCCGGTCGACGACGTCGTACCTGCCAAGAAGCCGATCACCGTCCGCGACCTGCTGACCTTCCGAGCCGGCTACGGCTTCCCGTCGGACTTCTCCCTGCCGCAGGTCCGGGAGCTGTTCACGGTGCAGACCGACGGCCGCGAGGTCCGGCTGCGCCCGGGACCCGACGAGTGGCTCGCCCGGCTGGCCCGCATCCCGCTGCTGCACCAGCCCGGCGAGGCGTGGCTGTATGACACCTGCGCTGACCTGCAGGGCATCCTCATCGCCCGCGCGTCCGGCCGGTCGCTGCCGGACTTCCTCGCCGAGCGGGTGTTCGAGCCGCTCGGCATGGTCGACACCGCGTTCGAGGTGCCCGCGGCCAAGCGGCACCGGTTCGCCAGCTACTACCGCGCCGGCGAAAACGGCCTAGAGCTGGCCGACGCCCCGGACGGCCAGTGGCGCGAGGTGCCGCCGTTCCCGGCCGGATCCGGCGGCCTGGCCGGGACCGCCGACGATTGGCTCCGCTTTGCCCGAATGCTCCTTTCCGGGGGAAACCCGCTGCTGTCGAAGGAATCGGTCCGGCAAATGACGGCCAACCACCTGACTGCCGAACAGATCGCGGCCAATCCGGTCTTCCTCGAAGGCCAGGGCTGGGGGTTCGGCGGCGCGGTCGACGTCGCACCGAAACAGCCGTGGCAGGTCCCGGGCCGCTACGGCTGGGTCGGCGGCACCGGCACCAGCGCCTACCTGACGCCGTCGACGGGTTCAGTGGCGATTCTTCTCACCCAGCGCGGGGTGGACGGGCCCGGCGGCATCCCGCAGATGCAGGACTTTTGGCGCGAGGCGGCCGCGCCGGAGTGATCCGGCGCGGGTCGCGCACTGTACTGTGGCCCGCGGGCACGAGGCAACGACGAGGGGGCAGACGTGGGCATCTTCGACAAGATCCGCGGCGAGTTCATCGACATCATCGAGTGGACCGACGACAGCCGGGACACCATTGTGTGGCGCTTCCCGCGCTACGACAACGAGATCAAGATGGGCGCCAAGCTCACCGTCCGCGAATCGCAGGCCGCGGTGTTCGTGAACGAGGGCCAGGTCGCCGACGCCTACCCGCCGGGCATGTACACGCTGCAGACGCAGAACATGCCGATCATGTCCACCCTCAAGGGCTGGAAGTACGGCTTCAACTCGCCGTTCAAGGCCGAGGTGTACTTCGTCAACACCCGGCAGTTCACCGACCTGAAGTGGGGCACGCAGAACCCGGTCATCCTGCGCGACGCCGAGTTCGGCATGGTCCGGCTGCGCGCGTTCGGCGGCTACGCGGTCCGTGTCGTCGAGCCGGTCGCGCTGCTGAAGGAACTGGCGGGCACCGACCCGCAGTTCCGCACCGAAGAGGTGTCGGACTACCTGCGCAGCATGGTCATCAGCAAGCTCGGGCCCGCGATCGCGGCCGCCCAGGTGCCGATGCTCGACCTGGTCACCCAGCAGGAGCAGATCGCGGGCAAGATCGCGAACGCGCTGAACCTCGAACTGCGCGAGGTCGGCATCGAGATCTCGAAGTTCATGATCGAGAACATCTCGGTGCCGCCCGAGGTCGAGGCCGCGATGGACAAGCGGACCCAGATGGGCGTGGTCGGCGACCTCGACCAGTACACGAAGTTCCAGTCCGCGAACGCGATCGAGGCGGCGGCGAACAACCAGGGCGGCGCGGGCGAGGGGCTGGGCATCGGCCTCGGCATGGCGCTCGGCCAGCGCGCGGCCGGCCCGCAGCAGCAGCCCGCCCCGCAGCAGTACCAGCAGCAGGCTCCCCAGCAATACCAGCAGCCGCAGTACCAGCAGCAGGCCCCGCCGCAGATGCCGCCGCCGCTGCCGCAGGGCGAGCAGTGGTTCATCGGCGCGAACGGCCAGCAGCTCGGCCCGTTCGACCGCGCGGGCCTCGGCCAGCAGATCTCGGCGGGCTCGCTCGCCAAGGACACGCTGGTGTGGAAGGCGGGCATGGCCCAGTGGACCCCGGCTGCCCAGGTGCCGGAGGTGTCCGCGCTGTTCGGCGCGACCCCGCCGCCGCTGCCGCCGTCCTGAGCCGCATCGACCTTCCGGGGGACCCATGACCGATCCACGTTCCCAGCAGGGCGGCGTGGCCAACACGACCTATCCGTGCGGCGGCTGCGGCGCGCGGCTGGAGTTCGCGCCGGGCACGACGGCCCTGCAGTGCCCGTACTGCGGGTTCCGGCAGGAGATCGCCGCCGGCGAGCGGGAGATCCGCGAGATCCCGTTCGCCGAGCTGGCGAACCTGGCGCGCAAGCCGGTGGGTTCGATCGGCAAGTACGTCTTCGTGTGCCAGCGGTGCGCGGCCAGGACGGAAACCAACGAGACCGCCAGCATGTGCCAGTTCTGCGGGGCGCCGCTGGTGATCGATCCGGGCGCGTCCGGTCAGCTGGTGCCCGAAGGCGTGCTGCCGTTCGCGTTCGACCGCCCCGCGGTGAGTACGCATCTGAAGAAATGGACGTCTTCGCGCTGGTTCGCTCCGACGGCGCTGAAGAAGGTCACCACCGCCGAGTCCACGAAGAGCACCTACATCCCGCACTGGACGTATGACTCGCAGACCGTGTCGGTCTACACCGGCGCGCGCGGCGAGTACTACTACGTCACCGAGAGCTACTACGAGAACGGCGAGCGCAAGACGCGCGAGGTTCGCCATACCCGCTGGTACCCGGCGCGCGGGCAGGTCGCGCGGAACTTCGACGACGTCCTGGTGCCGGCGAGCACCCAGCTGCCGCTGCCGGAGCTCGACAAACTCGCGCCGTGGCCGCTGCTCGATTCCGCGCCGTACCAGCCGCAGTTCCTCTCCGGGCACTTCGCGCTGCGGTACGACGTGGAACCGGAGAACGGCTTCGAAGAGGCGAAAAACCGGATGGCGCCGGTCATCGCCGACGACTGCAAGTACGACATCGGCGGCGACACCCAGCAGCTGAATTCGGTCGACACGCGGCACAACAACGTCACCTTCAAGCTGATGCTGCTGCCGGTGTGGGTCGCGACCTATGTGTACGCCGGGAAGAACTGGCAGATCCTCGTCAACGGCCGCACCGGCGAGATCCACGGCCAGCGTCCGTGGAGCAAGGCCAAGATCGCCGTCGCGGTGGTGCTCGCGCTGATCGTGATCGCGGCGATCGTCTACTTCGTCGCGACGAAGGGCCACAGCACCGGGACGACGCACCATTCCGTTACACACCACTGAGTTTCGAAGGAAGTGAGGCACCGTGCTGATGGGCATGGTTCTCGGCGACCGCCGCTCCCGCGTTTCGCGGGAGCACGCGGGCACGCCGCTGTCTTGACCGGCGGGAATCCTCGCCTGCTCTCTGCGAAGCGTCGACGGCTGACTGGCCCTTCGACCCTTCCCGGGAGCATTCATGTCCACCGTTCAGTGGACCGAAAACGGAACCACCCACACCGCCCGCTGGCATTCCGGAAACGGAACCCCGCCGCCGGGCGACATCGTCGTCGTCGATGATCGGCTGACCGCTGCCGCGGCACTGCGTTTTGCCCGCGCCGGCACCGGAATGCTGTGGCGCGGCGACTTTCCCAACGCACGACAGCTCGTGCGCGCGATGGACCGTCGGCTCCCGCAAGGCGCGGGATCTTTCGCGGCGGTGCGTTCAGCGCGCTCGGAACGCGCGGCGCTGCTGGGAAAAGTCCTGGTCTCGGTGGAGGCTGACCATTCGCTGCGCCTCCGCCGAGCCCCCGACGTCCGAGCCGCCTGCGAGCACGCGTTCGGCGGTCTACCGGGCACGCTGATCTCATTGCGTGAGCTGCTCGGCGCCCTGAGCGCTTATCAATGGCACCGGAAAGGCATCCACCTCAAGGCTTTGAACGCCCGGATTTATCCCGCCTACAGCGTGTTCGCTCCGACACGCAGCGAATACCTCGATCTCGTCGCGCAGGAACCGTTGCCAGGCAAGGGTTCACCGGTGGTCTTCGATCTCGGCACCGGTACCGGAGTGCTCGCCGCCATCCTCGCCCGGCGCGGTGCCGCCGAAGTGGTGGCGACCGACCTGAACCCGCGCGCCGTGCGCTGCGCACGCGACAACCTGCGGCGACTCGGTCTGTCCGACCGGGCCCGCGTCGTCGAAGCCGACCTCTGGCCCGGCGAGCGGCGCGCCGATCTGGTCGTCTGCAATCCGCCTTGGCTGCCCGGAAACCCGACTTCCGCGTTGGAACTCGGGATCTACGACGCCTCGTCCGCCATGCTGAACCGGTTTCTCGACGGCCTCCCCGGCCATCTCGCGCCGCATGGCGAAGGCTGGCTGATCCTGTCGGACCTCGCCGAACACCTTGGCCTGCGGACCCGGGCCGAACTGCTCGACCGGATCTCCGCCGCCGGTCTCGAGGTCGCGGGACGTCGGGAAACCACGCCACGGCACCGAAGCGCCACGGACAGTGCCGATCCCTTGCACGCGCACCGTTCCCGGGAGCGGACGACTCTGTGGCGGCTAACCATGTCCAGAGCGTGACCCGGCGTTTCCACACTGGACTACACCAATCGAATATCCTCGCCGGAGACACGGGGAGGGACGATGCCCGGACCGGGTTTTGCCGTACCACGCCGGGACTTCGTGCGGACACTGCTGCATCGCGGCAGCCCGCCGGAGCGGCCGGACGCGGGCGAGGACCTCACCGCGGTCGGCGACGCGACGCTGGCCCGCGCCGCGCGGTACTGGGTCGTCGTTCCGGTCGCCTACCGGATCGCCGCGTTCGTGAAGGTGTTCATCGGGTTCGCCGCGGCCAACGGCAGCACCGGGCTGGTTCCGGTGCTGCCCGCGGCCGCGCTGGGCGTCGCCGCGAACGGCGCGTTCCTGTGGTGGCTGCTGCGCTCCGGCGGGCTGCCCGCGCGGCGCACGCGGCGGGTGCTCACCGCGGACCTCGGCGCGGGGCTCGCGCTGAACCTGCTGATCGCGGTGCTCGCGCCGGATTCGGTGCAGCCGTTCGCGATCGACGTCACCTGGACGTGGCTGGTCGGCTCGATGGCGATGTGGGCCGGGACGTCCGGGCTGCCCGCGGCGTTGCTGCTGCTCGCCGCCGCCGTCCCGGTGCGCCTCCTGCTGACCGTGGCGGGCGGCCTGCGGCTGGACGACCATCTCGCGATCAACCGGTCGATCGGCTGTCTCGTCGCGCTGGCCGTGTCGATCGTGGTGGCGTGCGGGATCCTGGTGCTGCTGGGCGTCGGCACGCGGTTCGCGCTCGACATCGGCCTGCGCCGCGGCCAGGAGGCCGAACGCAAGCGCACCCAGCGGCTGTTGCACGACAGCGTGCTGCAGACGCTGGAAGCGCTCGCGATCGCCCCGTCCGACGACGCCGACCACGCCGCCGAACGGCTCGCCCAGCTGCGCTCGGTGGCGCACGCCGAGGCGGCCGAACTCCGCCGGAGCATCACCGAACCGATCGAACCGCGCACGAGACGCGGCTTCGTGGTCGAACTGGCCGACGTCGCCGCCGACATGGCCCGCGAGGGCCTGCGCACTCAGCTCGTGGCTGCCGATTTCGCCGACGACGACCGGCTTTCCGCCGATCGCCGCACCGCGATGTGCGAAGCGGTACGAGAAGCGTTGCGCAACACGGTGAAACACGCCGGGACCAGCCGGGTCGTGCTCCGGGTGGAGGAACGCGACGGCGGGACCGCGGTGGTCGCACGGGACCAGGGCCGCGGCTTCGACGTGCGCGAACGCGGCCCGGGGTTCGGCATCCAGCAGTCGATCGAAGCGCGCCTGGCGGAGGTCGGGGGCACCGGGCAGGTGGAATCGACGCCGGGGCACGGGACCCGGGTCACGCTTTGGGTGCCGCACTGACCGGAATCCATTCCCGATGGCCGGGACGAGAGCGTCCCGGCACTGCCCGAACGCGACGATTTCGGAAAAAATCACCGTGTTGTGCTGATTATTCAATCCCCCTTTCGCGCACTTGTGTAACCATTTGATAACAAACATCGTGCGCTGTCATGCACCCCGTTCGTAGGTTCACATTCCGTTGCCGCAAGGCCGATAATGGCGGGTCGAGCACCTTCAGGCCCAGCAGCGGGAGCTCTTGCATGGACACGCCGGACGAGGCACGCGTGAATCGGACCGAGCGGAATCGCCGGATGCTCGAATCCTGGCGGGCCGGCGCGTCGATCACCGAGATCGCCCGGAAAAACGGATTATCGCTCAGCTGGACCGGACGGCTGCTGCGACAGGAAGGCGCCGTCCTGCCGGAAATCCGCCAAGGCGTGCGCCGGGAACTCGACGTGCCGCGTATAGTCCGCGAGTACCAATCTGGCTCTACTATTCAGAGCATCGCGGACGCGCATCAGGCGTCTTACGGAACTATCCGTCGCCTGCTGCTCCGGGAGAAAGTCACCATACGCCCACATGGTGGGCAGAATGCTCTCGATCGGCGCACGCCCGGAGACACCCAGCGTCACTGAGCCCGAATTTCAGGTGGGTGACTCGGACCTCTTTTCGTTCCTTTCGCCGCCCGGAACCGGTAAGGAGGAATAATCGGGGGTGTGGAATGACTGAAGCGCGGCCAGGGGCGACTGTAGCGTCCGGCAGACCGGTGCGGGCGCCGGTCCAGCTTCCGCCCGCCCCGCCCGTGCTGCTCGGCCGCACCGAGGAACTGGCCCGGCTGGACGAGATCCGGCTCCGGTCCGACCCCGCCCCGTCGGTCGTCGTGCTCACCGGCGTCGGCGGGATCGGCAAGACGGCGCTCGCCCTGCACTGGCTGCACACCCATCGCGCCCGGTTCCCCGACGGCATCCTGTGCACGAGATTTTCCTCCGAGGGCACCGAAACCGCGGAATCCACCAGCGGCGCGCTGCACGGTTTCCTGACCGCACTGGGCATTCCGGCCGACGACATCCCCGCCTCGCTCGCGCAGCGCGCCGCCGAATTCCGCGCGGTGACCGCGGATCGCCGCTTCGCCGTGCTGCTCGACGACGTCGTGCACAGCGCCGACGCCCGCGCCGTGCTGCCGTCCAGCGCGAACGCGGTCGTGCTCGTCACCAGCCGGTCCCAGCTGACCAGCCTCGCGCTCGACGGCGCGGAAATCCTTCCGCTCAGCCCGCTTCCGGACCAGCCCGCCCGCGAGGTGCTCGCCCGCGCCGGGCAACGGCAGATCAGCCACGAGGACGCCCAGGACCTGCTGACCGCCTGCGCCGGCCTCCCGCTGGCGCTCGCCATCACCGGAGCGAGGCTGCGCGCCCGGCCACGACGCCAGCCGCACCAGGAAGCCCGCCGCGGGCGTACTCGGCGGTTCGGGGATTTCACTGACATCGCAACGGTTTTCGACGATTCGTACGCCGCCCTCGACGACTCGGCCGCCCGGCTCTACCGAACCTGCGGCATCCTGCCGGGCCCGCATCACGCCGTCGACGCGCTCGCCGACACGCTCCAGAGTTCGCCCGCCCATCTGGACGACGCCGTCGACGAGCTGATCGAAGCCAACCTCCTCCACGAACTGGAGGACGAAACCGTGGCACAGCACGATATTGTCCGCCACGACGCCCGCGTGCGCGCGGAACGCCAGGACGACGAGGCCGACCGGGACTACCTCGTGCACCGCTACACCCGTTGGTACCGCGACCAGACCGTCGCCGCGAGCGCGCTCATCCACCCGTTCCGCCCGACGTTCGCGTCCGAAACCGTTGCGGCGACTGGGTCTTTCCCCGACCGGGACCGCGCGGTGAACTGGTGGCGGCGGGACCGGCCGGTCATCAACGCCGTCGCGAAAGCCGCCTCGAACCGCGGCTGGGACGAGGAACTGTGGCAGCTCGCCGAAGCGTCGTGGGGATTTTTCTTGCACCACCGGGATTACGAACCGTTCCTGGAGCTGTGCACGGCCGGGATCGAGGCGGCGCGGCGGTGCGGACAGCCGCTGGTCGAAGCCCGGATGCACAGCCAAGCCGGATTTGTCTGCGACCAGCTCGGCCGTTACGCCGAAGCCGCCGCGCACAATGCCGTGACCCTCGAAATCGGCGAACGAGAACAGCACAGTCCGACCCAGGCCTCCGCGCTGGCCCGGCTCGCGAGGAACGCGCGAAGACAGCAAGAGTGGGAAACCGCGCTTGAGCTGTACGAGCGCAGCGCCCGGAAACACGCCGAAGCCGGCCTGCCCCGCGGCGTCGGCCAGGCCCGTTATCGGCGCGGCGAAGTCCTGATCATGCTGGGGCGCGACGACGAAGCACTCAGCGAACTGGCCGAAGCCGCCGCCATCCTCGCCGAAGAAGGCGACGCCACCCAGCACGCGCGCGCGGTCATCCCGCTCGCCGCGATCCACGCCCGGCGGGGCGACTACCGCCGGGCGCGCACCGAACTCCTGCACGCACTCGAAGACGTCGAACGCCTTCAGTCACCGCATTTCCAGGCCGAGGTCCTCACCGCGCTCGCCGACCTCGAACGCGGCCACGGCGACGAGGCAAGCGCCCAGCGCCATCTCGACGAGGCCCGCCGCCTCAGCGGGGACTCCTTCGAGACGCCGCACTGACCACACCGCTCCGCCAGGCCAGCACACCGCCGCGGCGAGCGCACCGGGCCACTCCGCCCTCAGCTCCTCCGCCTCGCAGTTCGCCGCCGGACGGGACCGGATCCGGACCACGACGTCCGCGCTGGCCACCTGCCGAGGTCCGGCCCGATCGACGTCGGCGACCAGCACCGGCATCGCACGACGTCCCGGCAGCGCGAGCCGTACGCGCGCGACCCCGGTGCTCACGCGTCCCATCCAGGCAGCGGCCGGGGCAGCGCCGGCGACGGCGGATACGCCAGCGTGCTCGGTTCGGACAACTCCAGCAGCCGGTACATCGCCGACCGCAAAATCCCCGCCGAGCAGTCGATCCTCGTGCTGACGACCGGCAGCACCTCCGCGGCGAGCCTCGGGGCGGCGGCGATCGCGGCTTCCTCCTGGCGTTCGAGCGGCTGGTCCGAATCCAGTGGTTTCGCATGCGCCTGCACGACGTCCGCGACGCTCCCGGCTTGCGGCCGCCCGTCCGGCAGCGACGCGAGTGTCACCGGCCGCCCCATCGCCGCCGCGTAGCCCGTGGTCGAGCCGTGGTCGCCGATCACCCAGTCAGCCGCAATCATCGTCGCCTGCCATCCCTGTTCGGGCGGGATCACGCGCAGACCCCGGCACCCGGCGAGCCAGGCGGCGACCTGGCGCCGCCCGTGCACCGCCCAGACGTTCGGATGCAACACCGCCGCCACCGCGTAACGGTCGTCCGGCAGCGCGTTCGCGATCGCTTCGTACATCTTCGGGACGCGGCCGAACGCCGAGTCAGTGAACCAGGTCGAACTCAGCACCACCAGCCGCCGCGAGTCAACGCCCAGCGCCCGCCGGTAGCGCTCCCGCTGCCCGCTCGCCGCCCGCATCCCGTCAAGGCAGATATCGCCGGCCACGACGGCGGCGGGCACCGCCTCCGGGCACCGCTCGCGCAGCACCTCGACCTCCGCCTCGGTCCCCAGACCCAGCACGGCCGGAAGCACTCGTCCCCGAAACGTGAGCAGCTCTCGGTCCAACGCGGTCGTTTCGATCGACGCGCCGCCTGCCTTCCGGCTGAACCGGCGCCCGGGGATCTGCCCGACCCCGTGCCCGATCAGCATCAGCGGCCCGCGCACCTGGTCGAGATGCCGGTGACAGGCCGCCAGGACCAGGTCGAACCGATGCGCCACCGCCTGCTCCCAGGGCAGCAACAGCCCGTGCTGTGCCCGCACGTACTCCTCGACCCCGGCCCACCGGTCGGTGCTGTGCGGCACGGTGAACATCACCTGCACCCGCAGATCCCGTTCGAGCAGCGAGATCAGTTCGACCAGCCGCGTCCCCGCCGTCACGGTCGGAACGACCGCCAGCACGGTGCGGCAGTCCGGCCGCGTCACCCGCGAACCGGCGTCGAGACCGATCGGGCCGCGGACCCACACGTCGTGCGCCATCTTCATCCCCTCCGTCCAGAACCAAGCCGACGAGCCGAGGTTGCGGCGCGGTCCTGACCGGACGCTTCCCGCCGCTGGACACAAAGGGGACCGATTCCGGACAAGACAATTCCCGGGATGATCGTTATCGGCGAACCGGTCGCCGATGCCCCGGATCAATGCGAAACTGGGCAATCGACGAGGGAGGACGTCGAATGGACTTCGGCTACGGAATTCTCGGGCAGACTGCGGTGCGGATGCACGGGAAGATGAATGAGCAGTGGGGCCAGCGGCAGACCCGGAATATTCTCGGCGTCCTGCTCACCCGGCCGGGACAGCGTTTCTCCCAGGACACCCTCATCTCGTGGCTCTGGGACGACGACCTGCCAGGAAACCCGCAAGAAGCCCTGTACAAGGCGGTCCACCGGCTGCGTCCCGCCCTCGCCGAAGCGGACGTGCCCGCCACGGTCGCCCGGTCCGGCGACGGTTACCTGGTCGACCTCGACGAAGGTCTCGTGGATGTCGCCGTTTTTCGGGAAAAAATGCGGAAAGCACACGCGGCGGCGAGATCCGGCGATCATGAAGCGGCGCGTGAATCCGCCGTGGCCGCGCTTTCCTTGTGGCGCGATGAACCGCTGGCCGGTCTCCGAACCGAACGCGCGGGAAATTGGCGCGAGGACAAAGTCAAATCCATGTTGCTTCCCGCGCGAGAAATCCTGACGAGCCAATTGCTCGCGCTCGGCCGTCCCGACGAGGCCGCGAACTGGATGCAGGAGCTGGCCCCCGAACACGCCGGCCGGCTGGCTTTCGTCAAGCTCCAGATCCAGATCTACTACGCGCTCGGGCAGTCCGAGCAGGCCCAGACCCACTACCTCGACGCCAACCGCCGGTTCAACGACGCCGCTGACGACACGGCCAAGGCCGTGCTGCACGCCTTCCACGACGAGATCCGGGCTCGCTACGAAAACCCGCCCGCTGTCGCCCCGGTGCGCCGGGCCGCGCCGCCGTCCCATCCGCTCCCCCGCGATCTCCGCGGATTCATCAGCCGCGCCGCCGCGCTGGAAACGCTGGACCGGTGGCTGCGGCCCGGCTCGCCGACGCGCTCGCCCGCCGTCGTGCTCAGCGGTCCGCCTGGCATCGGCAAGACGAGCCTCGCGGTGCACTGGGCGCACCGGGCCGCGGCCTGGTTCCCGGACGGCGCGATCTACCTCGACCTGCACGGCTTCGGCCCGGCCCCGCGCCTCGAACCGGCGGACGTGGTCGACCAGCTTCTCCAGGCGCTCGGCTATCCCGTCGACCACGTCGTGGACGCGACCGCCCGCGCCGCGGTCCTGCGCCAGCAGTTAGCCGACCGGTCCGCGCTGGTCATCCTCGACGACGCGGAGAACTCCGAACACGTCGACCGGCTGCTGAACACCCTGTCCGAATGCGCGGTGATCGTCGCCTCGCGCCGCCGCCTCGGCGCGCTGACCCGGCGGCACGAACTAGCCGCCCTCAGCCTCGACCGCCTCGACGACCACGATTCGATGGAACTGTTCGTCCGGCGCCTGAGCGGCCGCGGCGAACGAGAACCCGACGCGGCCCGCCGGATCGCCCACCTCTGCGACGGCCTGCCCCTCGCGCTGACCTTGATCGCCGAAAGCGCCGCCCGCCGCCCCGGCCTGAGCCTCAGCACCATGCTCGACCAGCTGCGAGACCCGGAAAGGCTCCTGAGCATCGGCGACGACGGCGACGACCAAAGCCTGCGCGCGGCGTTCTCCTCGTCGTATCAAATGCTCGAACCTCCAAGCCAGGCCGTCTTCCGGCTCTTCGGCCACCACCCCGGCGCGGAGATCCACGTCGACACCCTGCTGTCCGCGGCCGGACGTCCCGCCGCGGAAACCCGGCGGGCGCTGGAAACCCTGGTCGCGCTGCACTTGATCGACCAGCCCGGCGACACGGACCGCTACCGGATCGTCTCGATCTTCCACCGCTACGCGCAGACCCTGAGCACCCAGCACCACGACCCCCGACCGTTGCGGCGCTTGCTGTCGCACTACTGCAGCACCGCCGACGACGCACACCGGATGGCACACCCCCACCGCGACCGCCCGCCACGGCTCGCCCCGGAACCCGACATCAGCCCGACCCACTTCGACACGCCCGCCGCCGCGCACCGCTGGTTCCTGCGCGAACGCACCAACCTCACCGCCCTCGCCGCGACCGCCGAGCAACACCGCCTATACGACTACGCCTGCACCCTGCCGCACCTCATGCACGACACCTTCGTCATCTACGGCTTCTACGACGACATGACCACCGGGCTAGCCGTCGCCGCCCGAGCCGCCCGAGCGAACAACGACTCCCACGCCGAAGGGTCAACGCTCAACGATCTGGGGGAACTGCACCTCACGCTCAGCAACCACAAAGCGGCCCAAGACGCGTTGGCCCGAGCGCTGGAACTGGCGATTAACGACGAATCGCCCATGGCGAAGCTGACCATCAACATCAATCTCGCCCGATTGCACCGGCAGACCGGCCGTCAGGGGGAAGCGATCGCGCTCTTCCGCAGCTGCATCAAACACGCGCAACGCAACGGCGACCCGGTCCGCGAGGCGAAGGCGGAGCAGTACCTCGGCGAAACCCTCGCCGAACTCGACCAGTACGAGAAGGCGCTGCCGCACTACCACCGCGCCCTGCACCTGCGGGCGCTCACCGGCGACGCCTCCGGACAGGCGGCCACGTACATCACGCTGGCCGAACTCCATCTTGGACAGGAAGAGTTCGCGGTCGCCCACCGGCATTGCCAGCTGGCGCAAGCCCAGATCGCCGGCGACCTCACCGCCCGGATGCGGCTGCGCACGGTGCAGGCCCGGCTCGCCGCCGCCGAACGGAACGACCGGGCCGCGCTGCGGTTGTCCCAGGAAGCGGTCGAGCTGGCCGAGCGGGCGCACAACGCGACCGGCCAGGCGCGGGCGCTGGAGGCGTTCGCGGAGATTCTCTACGCACGGGGGAATCGCGAGGACGCGGTAGACGCCTGGACGCGCGCCGCCGCCTTCTACCGGGGCCGCGGCAGGGACGCCAAGGCAGACCGCGTCGAGGAGCGGCTGGCAGCGGCCCGGGATCCGCACGCGATTCCGCAGGCCAGGGACGGCGAGACCGACGGGGAAAGCACCGTGGCCATGCCTTCGCCGCGACGATCCGTAATCCGCCGCGGCTGATAAGGCGGGGCGCCGAAACGGTTCACTCTCCAGTACGGCAAGATTCATCCCACCGAGGCTGTCTGCATTTGCTGACAAACTTTGGGTAACCCCTGAAGCTCGTTCGCAGAGTAGCCTGGGCGGCCCGGCGCAACGATATCCATGTTGTGTGAAATACATTCATAATTGCCAGAGGAGAGCTAGTTGACCGCCCTCGCGTCAGCTTTAATGAGCGTTTTGCCCGTTTCGGTCATGGCGCTGCACGCCGTCGAAGATTGGTGGCGTTGTTGATTCACCGCTGAATCCGCCGTTGGCGTTGCGATTACTCCATTTTCCGTAGTCGCAACGCCAGCGCCGGGCAAGCCGCAGCAGCGCGCCGAGCCTCGGCCAGCAGCGAGTCGGGCACCGTCTCCCCGCGTACTACCGGGTAGCCCCATTCGTCCACAGTGATCAGTTCCGGCAGGACGTCCGCGCACAAACCGTGTGCGCGGCAGGCGATCGGGTCGACCGTCAGGCGGTTCATGCCGTACCCGCCGTGATCCGGCACGAGCCAGCGGCCAAGTGAGCCCGGACGTCGGCGGCGAAGACTCGCAGGGCGCTCGCGGCCAGGCGGACCGCTCCGTCCGGGTGTGCGCACGCGCCCCGTCCATTGAGGAGCGGGAGTCGGCGGGCCAGGCGGCCAGTCGCGTCCCGACCGTCCAGTAGGTCGGTGAAATCCGCGGCGATGGCAGGAAGTCCGAACATGCACGGGCCACATTGGCGGGCCGATTCGGCGGCCAGCTGGGAAAGAATATTCCGAGTCAGCTCGAGGCCACAGCTCGGTTCCGGAAGCAGATGCAGGGAAGACAAGCCCGGTTCACGGCCGAGCGGCAGAGGGTCGGCCAGAGAACGCGGCATCCAAGTGCCGCCGTAACCGCCGATCAGGACTGCTTGCGCGGTAACGGATCCACCAGCGCGGGCGAGGATCGCGGAAACGGGAGTGTCCGCCGGGACCTCTGACACCCCGGGACGAGCGACGGCACCAGTGACGGTGACCAGGTCAGTGTGGACAGAGCGATAGCGGTCCGCGCCGATTCTGGCGACAATCGCGAACCGGGCCAAGGTTTCGACATTCTGGACCAGCGTCGGGCGTCCACGCAGGCCGCGTTCGGTCGGGCGCGGGAATTTGCCGGTCGGGTGGGCATCGCCGGTGCCCAGGAAATGCACCAGCGCGGTTTCTTCGCTGGCGACGTATCGGGGCGGGACCGCGACCAGCTTCACCGGCACAGCGTCACGACGTTCGGCTAATGCGGCCAGCACGCTCCGGTTTTCTTCGTGCAGGCAGAGAAAAGCCTCGGTAGCACCGACTGCGCGAGCGGCGACCTGAATACCGTCCAGCACGAGGTGTGGCGCGAGCTCCAGCAGGGCGCGATCCTTGCTGCTGAAAGGATCGCTCTCGCAGCCGTTGGCGACCACAATGGACCGTCCCGGTGCGACGGAGCGCAGTTTCACCGCGGCGGGGAAGCCCGCGCCGCCTCGGCCGCGGATACCGGCGGCGTCGATTTGGCGGATCAGTGCGTCGCGATCCAGGACCGGGAGTCCACCGTGGACGGAGAGGTGGGCGGCAAGGTTGTTCCGGCGCGGGGGAAGCACGTTCACCTCCGAAGTGGAGAGAGGCGGCGAGCCTCGCTATCAGGACTGGTACTGCCGAACCGCACGCTCGCGGCGGCCAGGACGGCGAGCAGGCACGCGATGTCAAGCGCGATGAGCAACGGGCGCGCGCTGTCGGACGCCACGAGACCGATGCTGTGCGCGAGCGCGACCGGCCAGCACAGGTAAGCCAGCCAGTGCACCGCACGCCACAATCGCGGCGGGATGTGAGTCCTAAGGAGACTCGTGACGACGATGGCGAGCAGCAAATCCACCGCTACCGCACCGATTCCGATCCAGAACGGCTCGTAGCCCGAGACGAACGGAACGACGACGGCGAGCCAGCTGAGGTCCACATAACCGTCGACGACCGCGAAGATGATGTGTGCGCCCAAAAACACGAGGCTGGTCAAGGCGAGGTTCCGGTGCAGGTCCGCGAGCGCGAAGCGGGGCCACCTTCGCGTCGCGAACCGCCCCGAGTTGAGGAAACCGAGTACCACGACGGCGGTCGAGAACACCAACGAGACGATTCCGGTGGCACGGCTGAAATACCAGAGCGCGGAACTCACGACGCACGCTCTCGGCGGTCCGCGGGCCACCCCGCCGTCGTCCGGACCGCGCCGCGCGAACTCACCAGCCGCGCGGGCAGTCCGCGCGAGCCGAGCCAGTCCAGCGCCGCCACTCCCAGCACGACCGAAGCGGTGCTCGCCGTGTTGGCGTCCACACAGGACTTCGCCGCGACCGATACCGTCCGCCAGCACGGATCCGCCGACTCGCCCGTTCGCGGGTCGACGATGTGGTGCACCACGCGGCCGCCGCGCCGCCAAGTCCGCCGGGCAATCCCGGACGTCGCCAGGCCGCCGCTGGTGAGCGTGATCGTCGTGTCAGCACGGGCAACCGCATCGCTGTGGTCGTCGCCGATCGCCACCTGCCAGCCGCCTTCCGGAGCCGGGCCAGCGACGGCGAGGTCACCGCCGAGGTTCACCAGCACGCCACAGCCGGTGCGACGGGCGATCTCCGCGGCAGTCTGGTCCGCGGCAAGCGCTTTCGCGGTCGCGCCGAGGTCCAGCATCACGCCGCGCGGCAGCACGACAGTCCGCCGGGCCGGTTCGAACAGCACCCAATGCGAGCCAGGCGCGGGGACTGGCACCACACCAGGTCCGTCGGTGATGTCGGCGAAATCCCGGTCATAACCGAGCGCTGCCATCGACCCGCCGACCGTCGGATCGACCAGCCCGGCACTCAGCCAGGAGGCCCGCAACGCGGCCGACAGTGCGTCAGCCAGCAGCGGGCTCACTTCCACTTCCCGACCCGCCGCGCGGTGGAGTGCCGAAATTTCCGAATCAGTACGGAATCGGCTGCATGCCCGATCGAGTTCGGCGAGCCGCGTCCGCAACAGTGCGGTCGCCGGGCCGAGCGCGGCCTCCTCGGTGACGAGCACCCGCGCGGTGGTGCCGAGCGCGGGAAACGCGGCCGAATACGGCGTGGTCACGACGCACCCGATCCGGTGTGCGCGTGTCCGGAGCCGGATCCGGGATCCTGCGCGGGCACCTGCAGCTGGTCCTGGCCCGAGGTGCTCGACCCGGTCCCACTGTCGGTCGAGGTGCTGCCGTTGCCGGTCGAGGTGCTGCCGCTGGTCGAGCCAGCCGCTGTCAGCCCGTATCCGATGCCGCCGGCCGCCGCGACCCCGAGCACTGCCGCGACCGCCGTGACGAACGCGGTCCGATGCCGGACGCGCGCCCGTTCCTCTTGCCGTCTCCTGATGTCCGGGTCCATGCCGGGTGTCCTCTCCGGTGGTGGGAACACCCAGTCTCAGCC
Organism: Amycolatopsis sp. NPDC114484; assembly: GCF_055633755.1. NCBI lineage: Bacteria > Bacillati > Actinomycetota > Actinomycetes > Pseudonocardiales > Pseudonocardiaceae > Amycolatopsis > Amycolatopsis sp. NPDC114484. The sequence continues at coordinate 354,559 of NZ_JBVKDQ010000003.1, forward strand.
GCGAATCTATGAGTCCGCTGGGAGCGACCTGTCAGTTTGCTTCCAGTCACTACACTCCGCGCATGAGCACGGTCCTCGCGTGGGCGACGCTGGCGGTGTGGGCCGGACTCGCGTTGGGCCACAGCTGGTTCTGGCGCACCGACCAGCGCCTTCCGTCGCTGGTCCAGCCGGAAATCTGGCCGTCCGTCGCCATCGTCGTCCCCGCCCGCGACGAGGCGGAACTGCTCCCGGCAACCCTGCCCACACTGCTCCGCCAGAGCTATCCCGGCGACGCGCGAGTCATCCTCGTAGACGACGGCAGCAGCGACGGCACCGCCGAAATCGCCCGCTCGCTGACTGTCCCCAATGGACTCCCGCTCACCGTCACGAGCCCCGGCGAACCACCGGACGGCTGGACCGGGAAGCTCTGGGCCGTGGCACACGGCGTCCGCGAAGCAGGAGACGTCGACTTCCTTCTGTTGACAGACGCTGATATCTCACACGACCCGGTCTCGCTGGAAACCCTCGTCGCCGCTTCCACCAGCGGCCGGGACCTGGTATCTCAAATGGCCGTTCTGCGCACCGCAACGTTCTGGGAACGGCTGATCGTGCCCGCTTTCGTCTACTTCTTCGCGATGCTCTACCCCTTCCGCCGCGTGAACTCCGCCCGCTGGCGCACCGCTGCCGCAGCAGGTGGATGCGTCCTCGTCCGCCGCTCAGCGCTCGAACGCGCTGGCGGAATCGAAGCGATCCGAGGCGCGGTCATCGACGACGTCGCACTCGCCCGCGCGGTCGCGTCCGCAGGTGGCCGGATCTGGCTGGGCTACGCCTCGAAAGTCCGAAGTGTCCGGCCGTATCCGCGACTCGCCGACCTGTGGCAGATGGTGGCCCGCAGCGCCTACACCCAGCTCCGGCATTCGCCGCTCCTCCTGGCCGGGACCGTCGTCGGCATGATCGCCGTCTTCCTCGCCCCGCCCGTACTCGCCCTGACCGGCGCGTGGCAGGCCGCCGTGGCCTGGCTCGTGATGGCGGCGACGTTCGTCCCCGTCGCCCGGTATTACCGGCAGCCGCTGGTCGCAGGACTGTTGCTGCCGCTCACCGCGGCGCTCTACACCCTGATGACGATCGACTCCGCCCGCCGCCGGACCGGATGGAAGGGCCGGACCTACTGAACGCTGACGCTCGTCAGCGGTTCAGCGGCTGTGGCATCCTTTCGACATGACGTCGACCCGAAGGGGCAATGCCTCGTAGGAAGCCCGGCGCGCTGCGCGCCGACCGACCCGAAGCCCGCGATCTGTGGGCCGAACGCGTTTCCCCGGCACTCGGCCGGTATCGGCGCTTCCTGCGCCAGCCTGGCCGCTGGCTGCATCTTCCGTGGTCCGATTGCCCCTGCTGCGATCCAGTCGACGCCCGCGACGAACTGGAAGCCGCGATGCGAGCCCTCCCCCGCCGCGACCGCGCGGAACTGCGCCGGCTCCTCGCTCCTCTCGGTGCCGAGTTCCGGCGGCGAACCCTGCCCGACCCGGCGGCGAGGTCCCTCAGCCTCTGGCACGCGGCCGCCTGGTGGCGGCAGCGGCTATACGAGCGCTGAACGAGGGGACCTGCGCGAACCCCGGGAGAGCGAGTTCACACCACCCGGGGATGCACGTTCATACATTGTCGTGCATAATCATTCCTATGTCCAAGGTGCTCACTTCCCTTCCCGTCGGCGAGCGGGTCGGCATCGCGTTCTCCGGCGGCCTCGACACGTCCGTGGCGGTGGCGTGGATGCGCGACAAGGGTGCGGTTCCGTGCACCTACACCGCCGACATCGGCCAGTACGACGAACCCGACATCGCGTCCGTCCCCGGCCGCGCGCACGCCTACGGGGCGGAGCTCGCGCGGCTGGTCGACTGCAAGGAAGCCCTCGTAGAGGAGGGGCTCGCCGCGCTGACCTGCGGCGCCTTCCACATCCGCACCGGCGGCCGGGCCTACTTCAACACCACCCCGCTCGGCCGCGCGGTCACCGGCACCCTGCTGGTGCGCGCGATGCTGGAGGACGACGTCCAGATCTGGGGCGACGGCTCCACCTACAAGGGCAACGACATCGAGCGGTTCTACCGCTACGGCCTGCTGGCCAACCCGGGCCTGCGGATCTACAAGCCGTGGCTCGACGCGGCGTTCGTCGGCGAGCTCGGCGGCCGCAAGGAGATGTCCGAGTGGCTGCAGGCGCACAACCTGCCCTACCGCGACAGCACCGAGAAGGCCTACTCCACCGACGCCAACATCTGGGGCGCCACGCACGAGGCGAAGTCGCTGGAGCACCTCGACACCGGCATCGAGATCGTCGAGCCGATCATGGGCGTGCGGTTCTGGGACCCGGCGGTCGAGATCGCGGCCGAGGACGTCACCATCGGCTTCGAGCAAGGCCGTCCGGTGAGCATCAACGGCAAGGAGTTCGGCACCGCGGTCGAGCTGGTCCTGGAGGCCAACGCGATCGGCGGGCGGCACGGCCTCGGCATGTCCGACCAGATCGAGAACCGGATCATCGAGGCCAAGAGCCGCGGCATCTACGAGGCCCCGGGCATGGCGCTGCTGCACGCGGCGTACGAGCGGCTGGTCAACGCGGTGCACAACGAGGACACCATCGCCAGCTACCACAACGAGGGCCGCCGCCTCGGCAGGCTGATGTACGAGGGCCGCTGGCTGGACCCGCAGGCGATGATGCTGCGCGAATCGCTGCAGCGCTGGGTCGGCACCGCGATCACCGGCGAGGTCACGCTGCGGCTGCGGCGCGGCGAGGACTACTCGATCCTCGACACGTCCGGTCCGGCGTTCAGCTACCACCCGGACAAGCTGTCGATGGAGCGCACCGAGGACTCCGCGTTCGGCCCGGTCGACCGGATCGGCCAGCTGACCATGCGGAACCTCGACATCGCCGACTCGCGCGCCAAACTGGAGCAGTACGCGAGCCTCGGCATGGTCGGCGGCAACTCGCACCCGAAGCTGATCGGCGCCGCGCAGGCGGCCGCGACCGGCCTGATCGGCGCGATGTCCGAGGGCGGGGCCGAGACGATCGCGTCCCGCGGCCGGGCCGACGACGTCGAACTGCTCGACCGCGCCGCGATGGAATCCGGCACCGACTGAGCTTTTTTCCCGCGGATGCCCGCGCCGGAGAACCGGCGCGGGCATTCTCTATACCAGCAGCCAGACCCCGCTAACGTCTCTATATTCGGGCGGCGGCTCCCGGCTAACGTGGCGGCGTGACCCCGATTTTTCAGCTGTCCGCCGACCACGTCACGGCCGAGGCAGCGCTCGACCCGATCGCCGCGACCCTGGACGGCGTAACGACCGACGCGACCGCGCTCACCGACCTCACCCCGGACGGTTTCGCGGCCCGAGCCGACCTGGCCCGGCGCACGCTCGGTTCTCTCGCGACGCTGACGCCCGGGTCCCGCGCGGACCGGATCGCGTCCGCGCATCTGCGGGACAGCCTCGAAGCGCAGCTGGCCTGGCACGAGCTCGACGAGCCGTTCCGCCAGGTACAGGCCCACTTCGGCACGCTGAGTTCGATCGCCGATTCGGTCCGGCTGCTGCCGCGCGGCGACGCGGACGACTGGCACGTCCTCGCGGTCCGGATGGCCGGCGTCGAAACGATGCTTTCCGGCTGGCAGAAGACGCTGCAGGCCGGTCTCGACCGCGGCCTGCGCGCGGCCCGCCTGCAAGCACTGGAAACGGCGGCTCAGGCCGAGCGGTACGCCGGTGTCCACAATGCACTCGTCGAGGAGTACGGCGACGGACCGCAAGCCGACGAACTGCGCGCCGGAGCCGACGCCGCCCATCGTGGTTACTCGGCGCTCGCCCGTTTCCTGCGCGAGGACTACGCCCCGCACGCCACCGAAACCGACGGCGTCGGCGCGGAACGCTACGCCGTCGCGGCCCGGCTTTCCCTTGGCGAGGACCTCGATCTCGCCGAGGCCTACGAATGGGGCTGGGCGGAACTTCAGCGCATCGAAACGGAAATCGCCGCCGAGGTCGCGAAAATCCAACCCGGCGCGAGCGTGGCGGAAGCACTCTCGCTACTGGACGAAGAGTGCGTTGTGGACGGTGAAGAGTCCTATTTGGACTGGCTGCGGGTAGCCCATGACCGCGCACTGGACGCGGCGAGCGAGCACTTCGACATCCCGGAAGCGTTGCGCGCCTTGGACGTCGTCCTCGCGTACGGTTCCGCGTCGGGTTCGCCGTACTACACCGGCCCCGCCGAAGACGGCACCCGTCCCGGCCGTACGTGGTGGCCGCTAGGCGGACGGAAGCGCTTCGCCACCTGGTCCGAGCTGACGACGGTGTTCCACGAAGGCGTTCCCGGACACCATTTGCAGATCGGCGTCGCAGGCCTGGTCGGGGACTCGGTGAGCCGCTACGCGCGCGTCCATTCAGTGAGCGGCCATGCGGAAGGCTGGGCGCTGTACGCCGAACGCCTCGCCGACGAACTGGGCTGGTTCTCCGAGCGCGGCACCCGGCTCGGCATGCTCGCCGGTTCCGCGTTGCGGGCCGCGCGCGTCGTGATCGACCTCGGCTCGCACCTCGATCTGCCGCTGCCGGACGGTTCCCGCTGGGACTTCGCCACCGCGTGCCGGTTCCTGCACGAGCGCGGACTGGCCGCGGAACACCGGGTGCACGCCGAAATCGTGCGTTACCTCGGCTGGCCGGGCCAGGCGATCTCGTACAAGATCGGCGAACGCGCGTGGCTTCAGGCGCGCGCCGAGGCCGCCGCCAAACCCGGGTTCACGTTGCGCCAGTGGCACCGCGACGTGCTGGCCGTCGGCCCGGTCGGGCTCGCGGCGCTGCAGGACGCGCTGCGTTAAGCCCTGGCCTCGCAGTCCGCGCACATCCCCCACCACGTGACCTCCGCCTGGTCCACCCGGAAACCGGGAACCGGACCGGGTTCGAGGCACGGCGCGGCTCCGATCGCGCACGGCACGTCCTGGATCCGGCCGCATCCCCGGCAGACCAGGTGGTGGTGGTTGTCGTGGGTTTCGAGTTCGAACCGCGCGGGCGAGCCCGCCGGTTCGAGCGGACGCAGCAGCCGGGCGCCGACGAGGTCGTCGAGCACGTTGTAAAGGCCCTGCCTGGACAACGCGCCGACGGCCCCGTCCGCGTCGAGCACCGTCGCGATCTCCGCGGCCGTGACGTGCGGGGTCCGCGCGACCGCGGCCAGCACCGCACGCCGCTGCGGCGTGTTGCGCAGGCCCTTGTCGCGCAGGCGCGCCCCGAACTCGTCCATGGCCCGGATCGTACCCCCAGACTTGACCGAATCAATTCTGGCGTGCAGTGGCTCACAGCCCTAGAGTTGACCCGTTCTTACATTTGACTGGATCAACTCTGAGGACTACAAAGGAGGCGTGCTCACGACCTCCGCACCCACCCCGTCCAGCGCCGACGCCAGCGCCCGGCTCCGGCGCGCCGGCCTGCGCGTGACGACCGCCCGGCGGGTCGTGCTGGAAGTGCTGGCCGAAAACCCGCACGTGACCGTCGCGGAGCTGTTGCCGCTGGTCCGCGAACGGCTGTCGATGGCGTCCACGAGGGGCGTCCACGACGTGCTGACCACCGGTGTCACCGCCGGTCTCGTCCACCGCTTCGACCACGTCGGCGTCGCGCAACGCTACGAACTGTCCGGCTTCGGCCACCGGCACCTGCTGTGCCGTCAATGCGGCCGGCTGGAAGCGATCGACGGCGCGCCAACGGAATCCGCCGAGGAGGCGGAGTCCGGCCTGTGCTCCCGGTGCGCCTCGTCCGAGTAAATCTCAGCGGAACGCGGCGAGATTGCGGGCCACCCAGTCGGCGAAGGAACGCGGCGGGCGGCCGAGGACCCGCTCGACGTCCGGGCTGACGCGCAGCTCGGCCGGATTCGGCGAGCCGATGATGTCCAGGGTGTCGTCGGCGAGTTCGCCCGGCACGTGCTGGATCATGGCCGCCTTGGCCTCGGCACGGGTCAGCTCGTGGAACCGCACCGGCTTGCCGAGTGCGGCGGCCAGCGCCTCCGCTTGCTGACGCGGCGTGATCACCTCCGGTCCGGTCAGCTCGTACACGCCGCCGACGTGCCGGTCGTCGACCAGGCACGCGGCCGCGACCTCGCCGATATCCGCCGGATCGATGATCGGCACCCCGGTGTCGCCGAACGGCGCGGCGACAATTCCCTGCGTGCGCACGGATTCCGCCCACCCCAGCGCGTTGGAGTCGAACCCGCCGGGACGCAGGACGGCCCAGTCGAGGCCGGACTCCCGCAGCACGTCCTCCAGTTCGCGCATGGCGATCCGCGTCGTGCCGAACGGCCTGGTCGCCACGCCCAGCGACGACAGCAGAACGACCCGGCGGACCCCGGCGTCCGCGGCCTTCGCGATGAGCTCTGCCGGGCTTGCCCCGACGGCGTGCAGATCGCCGGACAGCAAGAGGAACAACGCTTTCGCCCCGGTCAGCGCGGGTTCGAGACTGGCCGGATCAGCCAGATCCGCCGCGACATGGCGCACCCCGTCCGGCAACTGCGCGGCCCGCCGCGACACCGCCGTCACCTGTTCGCCCGCGTCGATCAGCGCCTGTACCAGCGGCCTGCCGATGTTTCCGGTCGCCCCGGTCACCACAATCATGAATCGCTCCTTCGGTAGGCGACCGACGCTAGGCCGACTCGCTTACTCTTCGTAAGGACATACCTTTGGGTAAGCTCGGGAGGTGACAGGAAGCGCGCAGTTCACCCCGGCCGCCGCCGAGCCGCGGTATGAGGTGTTTCACACTGACTGCCCGGCGCGGGCCGTGATCGACCACGTCACCAGCCGGTGGGGAATCTGGATCCTCATCTCGTTGCGGGACAAGGAACTCCGGTTCTACGAACTGCGCGAGAGCATCCGCGGCATCAGCGAGAAGATGCTCGCGCAGTCCCTGCGCGCACTGGTCGAGGACGGCCTCGTCTGGCGGCACGTCGAGCCGACCACGCCTCCTCAGGTCACCTACGGGCTGACCGAGTTCGGCCAGGAGGTCCGCGAACCGCTGGACGACCTTTTCGATCGGATCACCCAGCGGATGGGCCCGCGGTAGGCATCGTCCCTGGTCAGGACCGGCATTACCGCAGAGGTAATTTACCTACAGACTGTATGTATGTATCTTCGGCAGCATGAACGCACACGAGGAACTCGGCACCGCCCGGCACGTCAACCTCCCCCAAGGCGAGCTCCAGTACTTCGAACGCGGACACGGCCGTCCGGTCGTTTTCGTGCACGGCGTACTCACCAACGCCCTGCTGTGGCGCAAGGTCACCCCGGCTGTCGCAGACGGCGGATTCCGTTGCCTGGCCCCAGATCTTCCGCTGGGCGCGCACTCGGTCCCGATGCGCTCGGACGCCGACCTCAGCACCGCCGGCCTCGCCACCCTCCTCGGCGACTTCCTGACCGCGCTCGACCTGGAAGACGTCCTCCTGGTCGCCAACGACACCGGCGGCGCCATCACGCAACTGCTGCTCGCGCGGTATCCGGAACGAGTCGGCCGGGTCGTGCTGACGCCGTCGGACAGCTTCGAATACTTCTTCCCGCCGATCTTCCAGCCGCTGCCGGCCATCGCACGCGTCCCGGGCTCGATGGCAGTGCTCGGGCAACTGCTGCGGATCAAGGCGCTGTACCGGCTGCCGCTGCTGTTCGGCTGGGTCACGAAGCGCCCGCTGCCGCCGGACATCGCGCAGGAGTACCTGGGCAAACTGCGGAAATCCCCTGGCCTGCGAAGGGATCTGCGCAAGTTCCTGCGCACCGTCGACTCAGCCCACACCCTGGCCGCGGCTGAAAAACTGCGCCAGTTCAAGCGTCCGGTACTGCTGGTGTGGCCGCCGGAGGAGAAGCTCTTCCCGATCAGCCTCGCCCACCGCCTGGCGGAGGTATTGCCGGACGCGGAGATCGTCGAGGTGCCGGACTCGTACACCTTCGTCTCGGAGGACCAGCCGGACGCGCTGGCCGGGCACATCACGCGCTTCGCCGCCGCCATGGCAGATTAGGTGCGTGCGACGTACCCAGCAAGAACGCTCCGACGCGACGCGAGCCGCACTGATCAAGGCCGCCCGCGACCTCTTCGGCGCGCGCGGCTACCACGACGTGCCCGCCGAAGAGATCACCCGCACGGCCGGCGTCACGCGGGGCGCGCTTTACCACCACTTCGGCGACAAACAAGGCCTGTTCCGGGCTGTGGTCGAAGTGCTGGAACGGGAACTGACAGTCGAGGTCTCGGAAGTCCTTGATTCCGCGACGGACCCGCTTTCCGGCCTTTCGGGGGCGCTGGGGGTGTTCCTGGATGCCTGCCTGCGCCCGGACGTCCGGCGGATCTCGCTGACCGATGCCCCGGCCGTGCTGGGCTGGGACGCCTGGCGGGATTTAGAGGCCGAGTACGGCTTGAGGCTGATCGCGGAAAACCTGGCGGTGGCGAGGGAAGCCGGGTTGATCGTGGATACGCCGGTGGATGCTCTGGCGCAGCTGGTGCTGGCCGCGGTGATGGAGGCGGCGCGGATGATCGCGCACGCCGATGACCCGAGCCGGGTGCGGGGGGATGTGCAGCAGGTGTTTTCGGGGTGGTTGAGCGGGTTGTTGCTTCCTAGGTGAGGAGCCTGGCTGTGTATCCGCTCGCTATCAAGCTCTCTAGCGCTCGTCCCACCTGGCTCGGAACGTCTTGCGGTATCGAGAATCCTCGCTGGGCGTAGACGCTTATTCTTTGCGTGTCACCGACTAGCATGTTGATGACCCGGTCTACGTCGCCGATGCTTTGGATGTACTCGTCCAGCGGCAGTGGCTGGGAGGCGCAGCGGACGGTTACCTCGGGCCAGAGCTTTTTGCACGTCGCGTAGGCCCGTCGTTGTTGATAGGGGCGCGAGATCAGCGTGACTGATTTGACCTCGATCCCCTTTGCTTCCAACAACTTTCTGCTTCGCTCGATGTTGTCGCCGGTGTTGCGTGCTGTTGGCTCGACGAGGATCGCGTCGTCTGGAACGCCTAACTGCAACGCGTGTCCCCGGTAGTGCACGGCTTCTCCTCGCGGGAATCGCTCTTTGGTCGTCGGCGCGTTGGCTCCGGTGAAGACGATCCGCGGGAAGTACCCCTGCTGGTACAACTCCGCGGTGCAGGTAGCCACGCCGAGGTCGTGGCTGCCGAGCCCGACCCCGACGTCCGTGGGCCGGAGTTCGTGGTGCAGGTCGTGGTATTCCCAGAGCGTTTGCACGTCGGCGCGGAGGTGATCCGGGAGGGAGATCGAGCGCTCGGGCATGCGGGGGCTCCGAAGTCAGTCGGGGATCTTGAAGGTATAGGACCAAGAGAACCGGCTCGCCGCGTGGACGCCTCGCGCGAACTCCACGACGCGACCTTCCGCGGTGAAGGTGCGGCGCTGCAAGACCATCACGGGTTCGCCTGCGGGGAGTTCCAGCCTCTCGATCTCGTCGGGCGTGGGCATGCGCGAGCAGACGGTCTCGCTGATCGTGTCGGGTTCGAGGCCCCGCAGCGTCAGGACCAGGAAGCCACCGCCTCGACCAGCCGGCCCCGGAGCGTCGTCGACGAGACGAGTGCCTTCAACGTCTTCCGGTCGGTAGTAACTGGAGAGGGTATGCGTCGGGTGGCTGGCATCCTTGACCAGACGCGCACGCTCGTAGACGGGTGAGCCGACCTCGACGCCTAAAGCTTCGGCGATCTCCGCGTCGGCCTCAATCCGCGAAACTGTCTGCGTCTGATCGGCGGGCTTCCACTCGTGGCCGGATGCCTCGCGGTCGGCGATGAACGCGACCGTGTCGCCGTACTTCCACTTGCTCTTGGCGTAACGGTCGACACCGAGACGTTTCATCGGCGGCCGCGCACGAACGACGGTGCCGCGACGGCGGATCGGCGTGACCAGCCCCTCAGCCTCCAGAACGCCGACCGCTTTGCGGACCGTGTTGACGTTGACGGCGTACTCCTCGGCCAACTCCTCCTGCTTGGGCAGCGTCGAGTCTGGTGCGTATTCGCCCCGCTGGATCGCGTCGCGCAGGATCGCGGCCAGGTCGCGGTACCCGATGCCCACGTCGTCCTCCTCCGTCCGGCGATAACGCTAGCGGTATCAGCCCATCCTTCTTCAGACATGGACCATGGCGATCGATGCTGAACCAGCGACGCGCACGCCTCCGCGACAACCCGGCGTCCGGCATCCAGCGCGCCCCCTTCGACCTGGGCGGCTTTTCACCTCACGAACGCGCGGATGTATCGGACTGTCGCGGACTATGACCGCTGGCATCATCACGAGGCCCCGTACTGGGCTGACCACGAAGAGCGGCAGACCGCACAGTTCTCCCCGCCGCCCGAAGAGGGCAAGAGCGAACGGAGCTAGTCCACATCAGCCCCCCGGGACAGCGACTGCCGCTCAAAGCCGGATCGATTTCTGGTTCATGAACTCCCTCAATCCCCGACGGCCCCAGCTCCCGTCCCATCCCCGACCGCTTGATCCCGCCGAACGGCAGATCCGCCTGTGACCCACCGGATTTGTTGAAATACGCCATCCCCGCCTCCAACCGGTCCGCCGCGCGGCGCAGACGTGCCGGGTCCGTGCCGGACACAGCCGCGCCCAAACCGAATGGCGAGTCATTCGCGATCTCAATGGCGTGGTCATCCGATTCCGCCCGGAACAAGATCGCCACCGGCCCGAAGATCTCCTCCCGGCAAGCGTCCAGCTTCGTCGCCGGGTCAGCTGGATCACCCGGGACGTAATAGTCCGCAGCCCGCTTGGTGAAACGGTCCACGAATTCCGCATAAAGGTCAGACTGGACAATAATCCACTTAGGCTCCTACACCATTTTGTCCAAATCCGCGGTGTCGAGCACCAGCAACAGATCCGCGCCGCCCAGTTCCAGCACGCATCGCTTCGGGTTCCGGCCCGCTTCAGCCGCCTGGGAGATACCGGCTTGTTCGCTGCCAGTCAGGGAAACGCCTTCGATCCGCGAGAATCGACGGGACCTGACGGCTCGAGGCGAGGACATTCACGTACGCATCGTCCGGAACGCCTGCTTCGTGCAGAATCTTCTCGATCGCCAGCGCTGAACGCGGGCAGATCGACGCGTGCTTGAACAGGATCGTATTGCCCAGCACCAGATTCGGCGCGACGAACCGGCCCGCCTGATAACACGGGAACACACATAGCAGCGCACCGATCGATTCCTTGCGGATGACCTCGGAGGGCGAGCGATTGGTCGGCGATCAGGTCCGGACCTCGCTCCGCGTAGCAGCGGAAGATGTCCACGACGATCCCGACCTCGCCGCGACCCTCGTTGATTCGCTTGCCCATCCCCAAAGTCATGATGACGGCCAGCTCGTCCGCCCGCTTCGCGAACAGATCCGCGGCACGTGCAACGATCGCCGCTCATTCCGCCGCCGGACGGTCCAGTCAGCTGCGATATCCGTGGCCGAATCGCTCGATCGCCACACGAACCTCCGCATCGGTCGCATTCTCGATTTCCTCGATCAGCTGGCCCGTGGCCGGGTCGGTCACCGGGTACATCGCGGTCTTCCCGCGGTCGGCATCCTCGGCGACCTACTATTGCATACAGTATCCCATATACAGATAACACAGGGTAGCGGATTCTTGACCGAGCGCGGGCGGCCGGGTATGGTCTAGACCACAAATCTCCCCACCCCCTCCGCCCGCGCACCACCCCACCGCGGGCTCGTCGGTCGTGCCGTGGCTCGTCCGGCCGCCCTCCGGCGCGGGAGCGGGCCCGGCTTCGAAGGAGCCACCATGCCCCGCAAACGCACGATGCTCGCCGCACTCGGCGGCGCGATCCTCGCTCCGGTGCTGATGCTGATCGGCCCCGGCATCGCCAGCGCGCACGGCTACGTCAGCTCCCCGCCGAGCAGGCAGGCCCAATGCGCCGACGGAACGGTGTCCTGCGGCGACATCAAGTGGGAACCGCAGAGCGTCGAGGGACCGAAGGGGCTGCGCAGCTGCAGCGGCGGCGTCGACCGCTTCGCCGACCTCGACGACGACAGCAAGGGCTGGAAGGTCACCCCGGTCGGCACCCAGGTCACCTTCAACTGGGTGTTCACCGCGCGGCACGCCACTTCCGATTACGAGTACTTCATCGGCGACACCATGGTCGCGAGCTTCGACGGCGGCGGCCAGGCGCCGGGGGAAACCGTGTCGCACCAGGTCGACCTGAGCGGCTACACCGGACAGCAGAAGGTGCTCGCGGTGTGGAACATCGCCGACACCGGCAACGCGTTCTACGCCTGCATCGACTTGAACGTTTCCTGACCGCGCGAGAACTCCGGGCAGCCGGGCGGAATCTCCGCTCCGGCTGCCCGGTGCTTCATCAGGCGAACGCCTCGGCGACCGCGAGGCTGTCTTCGTAAACGTGATACCGCGTGATCAATCCGCCGCCGACCGTCAAACACGCCGCGAAGCTCGTCGCGAAACGCTTGCCGGTCAGCTTGACCGTTTGGGAACTCGTCTCGACGAGAACCGCGTCCGGGCCGTCGACCAGGATCCGGTCGACCTGAATCTCGCTCTCCTCGGGAGCACAGGCGCTTCCGAGCGTCCGGAAGTGGTCCGCGACGTCCGCCCGGGACGAACGGGGCCGGATCCACGGCACCGCGGGGTGTTCCGGTGCAGGCCAGCTCACCCGCCAGTCGACCGGTTCCGCGAAAAGCTCCGCGATCCGGTCCGGGTCGCCCTGCGCGAGCCGGCGCAGGAATTCGTCCACCGCCGCGCGGGCGTCCGGAAACGCGGGAAGCGGTGGTTCGGCGAACTGGCAGTCCCGCCGGATGCGGCCGTCCTCGCCCAGTTCAGCGACGACAAAGCCGGTCCAGACGATCTCCCCGCCCGCCGCGGGGACCAGGCAGGTGCTGAACCGGACCAGGCCGTGGTGGCCTACCGCGTCTCCGGCGGACCGGAACACGAACCCCGTCCCGCCAACGAATTCTTCGAAAGCCTCGCCGACGCGGCGCTCGAGCGCCCGATGGCCCCGATACTCCGCGGACTCGATGAACTGGACCGCGTCCTCGGCCCACAGCGAGGCGATCGCCGCGCGGCGGGCGGCAGGGTCGGATTCGTTCCAGACTGCGACATACCGGTCGGCGAACTCGCCGGCGTCAATTTCATGATCCATGCCCGGACGCTAACCAGGCTCCCCTGACACCTGGTGTCAGCGGAACGAGGTTTCCGCGCTCTTCTTGCCGACCAGGAACCACAGCAGCGGCCCGAGGAACGGCGCGCAGAACGCGAAGATCACCCACACGAACTTCATCCCGAGGCCGAGCGGACTGCCGAGCACGCTCACCAGCGCGCCGACGAACAGCAGGATCGGAAACGCGACCAGCGCCATCATCCCGGCGACGGCGGCGAAACGCAGGCCTTGATGGACAGTGTCGGCCAGGACGGCGGTCATCGGGGGATTCCTCTCTCACAGCGGGCTGAAACCCATTGTGCGAGCGGAACCGCCTGGCCCGGATCGGCTTGACGGCTCGATCCGGGTACCGCTTAAGTCGTACTTTCGTCCACTGTGGACGTCAGGCGCCGAACAGCTCGAGCAACGCCGCCGGGGCGTCAGCGCGGAAACAGCTGTCGAGACTTTGCGCCGATTCCGCCGCCGATTTCGTGCTGCGCGGGAACAACGCGGCCTCGTACTCGGCCAGCGCGCTTTCGACGCCACCCGGGTGCCGGGCAAGCGCGAGCCCCAACTCGGTGCCGTCGAGCATGGCGAGGTTGGCACCCTCTCCGGCGAACGGTGACATCAGGTGCGCGGCGTCGCCGACCAGCGTGACGCCGGGCGTCCGCGCCCACGAATGCCCGACGGGGAGCGCGTGGATCAGCCGCGGGGTCAGGTCGCCGTCCGCGTCCGTGGCCAGGGCGCGGAGCTGGTCAGACCAGCCGTCGAAGTGGCTCAGCACGGCGGCCTTGGCGGCGTCGCGATCGGTGAAATCGATGGACGCGGTCCAGGTTTCCGGGACGCGCACGGCGGCGTAGACGTGCAGGCTGCCGTCCGGTTCACGGTGCGCGAGAAAGCCTTTGTCCTCGCCGAGCGCGAAACTCATGCCGCCGCCGAGGAGAGCGGCCGCCGCTGGGTGCCGGGAATCGGCATCGAGGAGGTCGATCTCGACGAAGGAGATCCCGGTGTAGGCCGGTTTTTCCGGCGAGACCAGCGGGCGGATCCGCGACCACGCACCGTCTGCTCCGACGAGCACGTCCGTGGTGAGCGACGTGCCGTCGGCGAGGGCGAGGCGATGCCGCCCCTCAGGCAGCGGCTCCGCGGCGGTGACCTTCGTACCCCAGCGGACGGTGCCCTCCGGCAGTGAGCTGAGGAGGAGGTCACGCAAGGCCCCGCGGTCGACCTCCGGGCGCTCGCCGCTGCCGTCGTCCTCCTCGGAGAAAAGGAGGGCGGCGGTGCGGTCGTAGACGCGGGTTTCCTGGCCGCCGGAGTGAACCAGGACGCGGAATTCGGCATGCAGGCCGGCGGCGCGGAGGGCGACCTGGCCGGAGTCGTCGTGGATGTCGAGCATGCCGCCCTGCGCGCGGGCGGACGGGGAGGCGTCGAGGTCGAGGACGGTGGCTTCGATGCCGTGGACGTGCAGGACGCGGGCGAGGCTGAGACCGCCGAGGCCGGCGCCGACGATGGTGATGGTCATGAGGTGCTCCGTTTCTTCGCGGGTGGCTGTTCCGAGCTTAACGAACATGTTCGTTACGAACAAGTTCGTTACGGGTGACGCCGGTCAACCACTCCCCCGGGGTCCGCGATGATTCATTCGAGGAACGGCTTCGGTGTGCCGGGCCGTGCGGCGAATGCACAACGATTCGCCAAGCAGCGCAACCTGATCGACGTCCACCCGCCGTGGGCCGCCCAAGCCGTCACTCGATTGGTGGCGACCCAGATCACCTTATGGGGCCGGAACATTCGAGGGGCTCGTGCGTTGTACAGGGTGTCGGTACGGAGGTGCCCCCGGGCCTCACCTTCTGCCTTCCAGGAATACCGGTCCGGCCGGAGCCTGGTTGTGCCACTCGCCGCGAGGCGGCCCCCGTACCGGCGCAGAACTACCCGCTCCGCGCGACTGCTCCCCCCAGGCGCGGAACGGGATCCGGTGCTCCTGCTCCCGCCGGCCGGTAACCCCCAGCCGGTCCGGAGGAGAGCGGGAGCACACCCCCGGACGCGGGAATGTTCTTGGCCCGCAACGAGTTGTACTGAGCAGCGGCACTTCGCGAACCGGCGGTGCCGGACCCGTCCGATCCTCGCCGGCGTGCGGGACAGTCCAGGCGCGACTGTCCGCACCGAACAGTTTTTCCCAGCCACCCCGTCCGCTGCGGCATCTCCCCCCAGTGCCCCGCGCGGACGGGGCTCCCGCGCCCCCGCTCCGGCTCCCGCAAGCCGGACGCGCGGGGCGCTCAGACCACCTCGCTCGCCGCGCCACCCCTCCCCCACGGTCGCGCGAGCGGGGACATGTGCCCGCCCGGCCGCCGGGTCCCGACCGGACCGGCCGGGGCGGGCACCCCTAGTGGGTCAGTCGGGTCAGAGCGGGCATCGCGCTGCTCGACCAGACCGGCCGGGGCGGGCACCCCGGAGCTCGACCAGACCGGCCAGGGCGGACACCGCGCAGCTCGACTAGACCGGCCGGGGCGAGCAGCCTCTCAGCAACTCAGCCAGACGCGCTAGGGCAAGCAGCCCATGGTCCAGTCATGCCAGGTAGCCCCGCAGTCCAGCCGGGGGGCGAGCAGCCCCAGCAACCCAGCCAGACCCGCCAGGCCAAGCAGCCCACGGCCCAGCCAGACTGGCCAAGGCAGCCAGTCCACAGCTCAGCCACACCAGGCAGCCCGCAGCCCAAGCAGGGGCGAGCAGCCCCAGCAACCCAGCCAGACCCGCCAGGCCAAGCAGCCTGCGACTCAGCCAGACTGGCCAAGGCAGCCAGTCCACAGCTCAGCCACACCAGGCAGCCCGCAGCCCAAGCAGGGGCGAGCAGCCCCAGCAACCCAGCCAGAC
>NZ_JBVKDQ010000003.1:370617-505202 GCF_055633755.1 Amycolatopsis sp. NPDC114484
ACCCGCCAGGCCAAGCAGCCCATGGTCCTAGCCCGGGCAGGGCAGGCAACCCCCACAGCCCAGCCAGATCCGCCAAGGCGAGCGGCCCCAGCAACCCAGCATCACCCGCCATGGCAGGCAGCCCACGGTCGAGCCACACCGGCCAGTCAAGCAGCCCACAACTCAGCCAACCCGCCAGGGCAGGCAGCTCAGTCGATCCACTCGCGGGCGTCGCGCAGCAAGCCGAGCATCCCGGAGACCAGCCGCATCTGGTCCACCGTTCTGATGTCCGCCTCGAGCAGCTTCGGCGAGCACACCAGGACCGCGACGGACTGCGCGCGTGACAGAGCGACATTCAACCGGTTGCGGGACAACAGAAAATCCAGGCCTCTCGGCAAGTCTACCGCCGACGAGGACGTCATGGTCGTCACCACAACGGGTGCTTCCTGCCCCTGGAACCGGTCCACCGTCCCGACCCGGACGTCGCCGAAACCAGCGTCGGACAGCGCACGCGTCACTACTCGCGCCTGCAGGTTGTACGGGGCCACGACGAGGAAATCGGCGTCGGTGAGCGGCCGGCCTTCCCACGAACGGCCGTGCAGCGACTTGATCACCGAGACCACTTCCTCGGCTTCTTCCACCGAACGCGTGGTATTCCCGCGATGCTCGACCGACGCCAGGTAGAGACCCGACGGGAAACCGTCGATCGAACGTTCCGCGCTGGGATGCGAGTGCAGCAACCCGGCGTACGACAGGTTCGAGACCGGCGCACACACAGCGGGGTGCATACGGCGCGTCAGGTCGAGGAAATATCCCAGTTCCGGCGGGATGATGTCCGCGTCACCGATCAGGTGGCCCAGCGCGGACGCTTCCGCGCCCGCCGGGTGCGTGCCCTGCACCACCTGCGGCAGCTGCTGCGGATCCCCCAGCAGCACCACGTTTTTCGCGCACATCGACACCGCCAGCGCGTCCGCGAGGGCGAACTGGCCGGCTTCGTCGATCACCAGGACGTCGAAGGGTTCTTCGCGCACGGCGGCGTTGGCAAAGGTCCACGCCGTGCCGCCGACCAGGTGACCGGTGTCGTGTTCTTCACGCCAACGTACCAGCGCGGTGTTGTTTTTCGGTTGTTCCCAAGGCAATGACGGGTCCGGCGTCCGCTTCGCACGCTTGGCGCAGGCCATCTCCGGCGCGTTCTCCATGGCCGCCGACAGCACGTTCTCGACCGCTTTGTGACTGTTCGACGTGACGCCGACGGTCCGGCCCGAACGCACCAGGTGCGCGATGAGTTTCCCGGCCAGGTAAGTCTTTCCGGCTCCAGGCGGGCCCTGGACGGCGAGCACGGAACCGTCGAGCTGGTCGACCGCGGTGATCACCGTGGCGACCAGATCTTCCCCCGGTTCGGGCAAACCGCCGCGCAGCCGGGGGATGCGGCGGAGCAGGTCGACGCCGGGGTGTGACGGCAGCACAGGCAGAGTTTCCCCCACCAGCCGGGCGAGATCGGCCACCGCCTCGTCCTTCGGCGACGGACGGACGGGGCTGCCCGGCAGGACCGCCGCGGGAAGGTCGTTGGACGTCCGATCCGGGGCGCTGCTCTCTTCCAGGGTCACTTCGACGGCCGTCGCGGACACGACTTTCGCGTCGCGGGCATCGGCGCCGTAGCGCAAGCGCACGTCGTCACCGGGTGCGAACGGATGCGGACGGTCCGGGTCGCACCTCACGGACAGCGTGCGTTTCGCGGTGCGCAGCCGGCCGGACGGCGGCACCCACTCGCCAGCGGTCACCGACACCGGGACCGCGCAGGTCGTGTCCACTTCGAGGTCGGTGAGCGGGGCGGCTAGCTGCCGGAAGAACTCCCACCACGCCGGGTTCGTCTCGCGCCGGTGGTAGCCGACGGACGCCGCCAGCAGCGCGCGGGCGTGGTCGTCCGGAGTGAAATCCGCGGGGTCTTCGGGGAGGCCGTCCAGCAGCGGGTCCACCAGAGCCGCCATCGCGGCGGCACGTTCGGCTCGGCGCTGGGCGGCTTCCTCTTCTTCGGTGCGGCGGAGCAGAGCGTCCACTTCGGACTCGGGCTCCGGCTCGGCCAGGTCGATTCCGGCTTCGGCGCGCACGCGGTGGAGGAACTCGTGCAGGCGCAAGGTGGAGACGCAGTCGTACTCGTTGTAGTCCGCGATGCCGCGCAGGATTTCATCGGCTTGTTCGGTGTTTCCGGCGGAGGAGAGCGTCAGGTAGTCCTCGTACGCCTCGATGCTCGACGCTGCCGTTTTTACCTCGCCGTCACGGGCTTCCGGCATGTACAGTGGTTCTAAATACTTGATCGAATACGACCGCTGTCCTACCCGCAAAGCCTTGCGTACCACGGCATACAGGTCGATCATCGCGCCGCTGCGCACCAGCTCGTCCACGGCTTCCTCCCGCGTGCCGTGGACGGCGGCGAGCCGCTTGATCGCCGTGACCTCGTACGGCGCGTAGTGGTAGACGTGCGCGTCGGGGTGTTCCGCGAGCCGTGCGGTGGCGAAGTCGATGAACTCCTCGAACGCCCGTTTCTCCTGCGCGCGCGAATGTGCCCAGAACGGGGTGAAGCGCTCGTCCGGGGTGACCGCGCCGAAGAGGTACTCCAGGCCGGTGCCCGCCAGGGCGTACGGGTCGCCTTCCATGTCGAAGAAGACGTCGCCGGGGCTGGCTTCGGGCAGTTCGGCGAGCGCGTCCGGGGCGATGATTTCGTAGGCCAGCTCACCGGTTTCGTCCTGCCGGACCTGGATCGCGGCCTGCGCGCGCAACGAGGCGAACGTGCCCTCGGACATGTCGCGCGGACGGTCGGCGGGTTCGGAGCCGGCGAGCGCGTCGATGGTGCCGAGCCCGGCGGTCACCAGCTTGCGCCGCTGCTCGCTGCGCATCCCGGCGACCAGCGACAGATCGCGGTCGGCCTCGCGCGCGGACGAACAGTGGTCGGCGAACGCGCATCCGGTGCACGCCGGACGCTCGTCGGCCCAGACCCGGTCCGGCAACTGCGGCGGACGGTCCTGCAACCGGTCGCGGAGCCGGTCCACCAGCGGGAGGAAGTCGTCGACGCGGAGGCTGCGCGTGCTGCCGTCGCCGAGCAGCAGGTGCATCTCCGGGCCGGCGGGCCAGCCGCCGCGGCGCAGAGCGTCGGCATACGCGGTGAGCTGCACGACCGCGGACGGCTTGGCGTGCCGGGCGAGTTTCGTGTCGTAGACCTCGTAGCGGCCCTGGTCGTCGCGCAGGAGGAAATCGGCGCGGCCGGAGAAATCGCCGTCGTGGAACACCGCCTGGTAGACCACCGGCGCTCCCGCGCGCAACGCTTCCTCGGTGGCCTTCGCCGCGGCGACCGGATCGTGCTCCTCGATCTCGACGACCTGCGTCCGCTCGCCGCGCAACCGGCTGAGCGTGGCCGCCTCGTGCGCGCGCCCGTGCTTCACCGCCAGCCGATCGGGTGCCGAACTGGGCCGCGGCGCGCCGGGTATCCCCGCCGCCAGCGCCTGCTTGAGAATGCTCCGGTGCTCGCATTCGAGCAGGTCAGCGAGATCAGACGGCGTGTACATCGCTCGGCAGTCTGTCACGGGCGGTGGTGGCCTCTTGCGAGGCGGGGTGGCGACACGCCGCCCGGAATTGTCGGTGGTGGGTGGGATGATCTTGAGGTGGCGGGGAGAGGGAGCTGGGAAGGGTGGAGGTGAGTGCTGGAGCGGAGGTTTGGGGAGATGAGAGTGGGGTGGTGGCGAGTTGATGGTGCGGTTGGCCTGGTGCGGCGCGGTTGGCCTGGGGTAGTGCGGCTGGTCCGACGGGGCGCGGTTGGTTCGGCGTAGGGCAATTGGTCTGACGCGGTGCAGTTGGTTCGGAGGTGGTGCGATGAGTCGGAGTCGGAGGTGGTGCGGTTGGTCTCGCGGTGCGGTTGGCCTGGCGTAACGCGGCCGGTCGGACGCGGCGCAGTTGATCGAACGCGATGCGGCTGGTCCGACGCGGCGCAGCTGGCCTGACGTAACGCGGCCGGTCGGACACGGCGCAGTTGATCGAACGCGATGCAGCTGGTCCGACGCGGCGCAGCCGGCATGACGCAATGCGGCCGGTCGGAGGCGGTGCGATGAGTCGGAGGTAGCTCTGGGTTGGAGTCTGTGCTGATTAGCGCTTGGTGATCTGCGGGCTGGTGAGGTTGTCGGTCATGCCGTTCGGCGGGGTGCACACCGTCCCGGCGACTTGGGCGACCTCGGCGGGCGAAGCGCGATCCAGCTACGGCACGGAACGTGCCTAGCAACCGGAGCAACCGGACCGACCGGCGGAGCCAGGATCCACGAAACCGGTGTCGTCGGTCAGCGACAGCTCTGATCGACATCCACGCCGGGGCGCCGTGCCGCGCAAGGCGGTGGCGTTGTCGATCACGTCGTTCCGCCAGGTGCGCGCCACCCCGACGGCCTCGGCAGGGCGGCGCGCCATCCCGTTACGCAATCGGGCGGCTGAGCAATCGCTCGAGCCAGGACTCGCGTGCCGCGACGCATGCTTTGGCCAGGGCGGATTGTGGTGCCAGGTCGTGGAAGCCGTGGAACGCGCCGCCCCAGACGTGGAGTTCGGCGTTGCCTCCTGAGGCCCAGATCGCGGTCGCGAGGGCTACATCCTCGTCGCGGAAGACCTCCGCCGAGCCGACGTCGATGAAGGTTGGCGGGAGGCCGCTCAGGTCGGTCGCGCGTGCGGCTGCTGCGTAGGGCGAGACGTCGGCGGTTCCGCGGCGGTCGCCTAGGACTGCTGTCCACGCCGTCAGGTTGCTCGTGCGGTCCCAGACGCCGGTGCCGTCGTACTGGCGGGAAGACACTGTCTCGTTGCGATCGTCGATCATCGGGCATTGCAGCAACAGGCCGAGCAGTGCCGGGCCGTTGCGGTCGCGCGCCAGCAGCGCGGTTCCGGCGGCGAGCCCTCCGCCGCCGCTGCCGCCGAACATGATCAGGCGGTCGGGGGCGAAGCGCAGGGTTTCCGCGTTGGCGGCCATCCATCGCAAACCGGCGTAGCAGTCCTCGACGGGTACCGGGTCGGGATGCTCCGGAGCCAGCCGGTACTCGACGGTGACGGCGACTGCGTCGTGCTTCAGCACCCAGTCGATGAGCGGGCCCGCTGCGGCGAAGCGGTCTCCCATGACCATTCCGCCGCCGTGGAGGTGGTAGATGCCGACGCCGGGGGTCTCGTGGTCCGCGTGCGACAGGACGGAGACCTCGATCTTCGCGCCTTCGTAGCCGGTGATCGTGTGGTGCGTGCAGCGGATCGGACGGTCGCCGATTTGTTCTTCGATAGTGGGGAAAGGGAGGTTCCGGTAGTGCGGCAGCTGGTCTGCTGTCATGCCGACCGGTACGCCGCCGTCGAGGGTCGGCAGGATCGCGGCTAGTTCTGGATCAAAGGCGGGACGCGGCATTTCCTGCGTCATGAGTGCTCCTGAGCATCATCGTGCCCTCGCCGCGAACTGGCGCGCGACTGGGCGCACGCGTCGGATCGCGCGAAGAGGAGGTTGGCGGGAGACAGCTACTGCCAGGGCACTCGTCGGCCGGTGCGCCGCCGAGAACCCGGCGGCTAGCTTCTGTCCACCTCGATGAGCATGCCGCGAGTTTACCCGACTGCCGGGGCATCCCGGGCCGAATTTCTCGGGAACAGCACCCGAAGCCGGTGTCGGGTAAGGACTTTGGGCTGGCTCCGGAGTGGCTCGCGGACAAGGCTCGACGGTGCAGAATGGGCGGTCGTGACGGTCACCCTCGCCATCCCCCCAACCGGATCCGTGGCCGCTTTGCGGCTGCGGCCGTGGCGGCCGGAGGATCGGCAGGCGCTGGTCGCCGCGCATCGCGATCCGTTGTTGCGCCGCCGGTTGACCTCCCCGCTCATCGACGACGGCGATGCCCGGCGGTGGCTGGACGCGCAGGCTTCCGGCTGGGAGTCCTCGACACAGTTCAGCTTCGCGGTGGTGGCCGAGAACGACACGCCGCTCGGCCACGTCGTCGTGAAGGTTCGGGACGCTGGCACAGCCGAGGTCGGCTACTGGACTGCTGCCCAGGCCCGGGGGCGTGGCGTCGCTACCCAGGCGTTGGAAACCACGTCGCGGTGGGCGCTCGGCACGCAGCGGGTCGTCCCGTTGAGCCGTCTGGACTTGCTGCACGCCGAGGACAACCCGGCGTCCTGCCGGGTCGCGGAGAAATGCGGCTACGCGCTCGACGAACTGCTGCCGCCCGCACCGCCGGACTTCCCGGTCAGCGGGCACCGGCACGTACGCACTTCGGGTCGCTGACTGGGCCGTCACCAGCGAGTACACCCGAACAGGCAAACGGAGGCGTTCCCGTTGATGTTCCAGCGGTCCTCGCCCGATGCGCCCCCTCGCGTGAGCGGCTTAGTCGGGGTTCGAGCGCGGGGATGGGCGACCACGAGACGGTGGCGTTCATCCCTGCCACGAACACCGCCGACCCGAGCGCCGAAACTTCCGGGAAGCGCTAGCCGCGTGCCTCCAGCCAGGCGGCGACGGCCCGGACGAAGCCGTCGACGTTCGACAGAGGCTTGCCCGCGAAGACCGCGTGCAGGTGCTCGACGCCGATCGGGTCGTTCCAGGCTCGGGCGCGGCGGAAGGTCTCCTCGTCGGCGGCGGCGCGGAGGACGTCCCAGCCGTGCCAGGTCGCGACTAGTGCGGCGTCGATCGCGGGGTCCGCCAAACTCGCCAGGTCCCAGTCGAGGACACCGGTCAGCTTGCCGTCCGCGTCGAAGTGGACGTTGCTGCCGCCGAGGTCGCCGTGAACGAGCCTGGCTGGAACCTCTTCGAGCGCCAGCATCGTGTCGAGCCGTCGCCGGACTCCGTCCCGCCGCTTCGACGGCAGCCGGGGAAGGACCTCGTCGCGCAAGAGGTCCGCCCAGCCCAGGCCGTTGGCATATCTGCGCGGCCGGTGGAGAACGGCTTCGAGCTCCGGTGAGATCTCAACCTCACGCAGTGCGGTCAAGAGCGGGCCGAACGCCGCTGGGTCGCCGACGCCTTCCGGCAGGCCCTCGCCGTCGATCCAGGAGACCGCGACGGCCGCGCGGTCTCCGAACGTCGTCACCGGAGTCAGCGGCTCTGGCACGGCGAAAGGCAGTCCGGCCGCCGCGATGGCGCGAAGGATCTCGACTCGGCGCGGTAGCTCGGCTGCGGCGTCGGGGCGTTTGCTGATCCGCACGGCGGCGACGCTCGGCAGCAGCACGACGTGGTGCATGTTCCCCTGCGCGGCAAGGCGGGCGGAGCCAGCAGCGAAGCCGGGGACGAGGGCTTCGGCGATTTCCAGCAGGTCGGCGGGGACCGGTTGAGGCATTCCGCGAGTCTTCACCGTCGCGGAGGCAACGGCACCACGTCCAGGTCCCGTGCCACGTGGATCTCGCCGTCGAACACCTTCGCGGCCTCGTCGCGGAACCGGTCCGCCTCCTCGTACGGGTAGCGCTGCGAGAAGTGCGTCAGCAGCAACTCCCGGGCGCCCGACTCGGCCGCGATCCGACCGGCATCGGTGCTGGTCAGGTGGCCGTATCGGTAGGCCAGGTCGGCATCGTCGGCGCGGAAGGTCGATTCGGCGATCAGCAGGTCCGCCTCTCGCGCGCAGGCGAACGCGCCCGCGCACAGGCGCGTGTCCATCACGAACGCGACCACCTGGCCCCGGCGCGGCACGCTCACGTCCTCCAGCCGGACCACGCCGTCCGCTGTCTCGAAGACACCCTCGGCCTGGAGTTTTCGTACCGCAGGGCCTTGGACCCCCGCTGCGGCGAGCGCGTCCGGCAGCATCCGGATTCCGTCCGGTTCGGAGTAGCGGTAGCCGAAGCAGTCGATGCGGTGTTCCAGCGGATACGCCGACAGGGCGCCGCCCAGCGGGCCCGGCGCGGAGATCGGCAGCGGGACCAGCTCGGCGCGCTCGTGGAACGACGTCGAGTGCCGCAGCCGGTCGAAGTACTCCTGGCCGGACGCCGGGTAGTGGCAGCGCACAGGGTGCGCGACGCCGTCCAGCGACAGCCGCTGGATGATGCCGGCGAGGCCGAGGCTGTGGTCGCCGTGGAAGTGGGTCACGCACAGGTGCGTGAGTTCGCTCGCCGTCGCTCCGGCGTACATCATCTGCCGCTGGGTGCCTTCGCCCGGATCGAAGAGGACGCCGTCGGTGTCGAAGCGCAGCAGGTAGCCGTTGTGGTTGCGGTGCCGGGTCGGCGTCTGGCTCGCCGAGCCCAGCACGACTAGCTCGCGTCGGGACATGACGATCATCTTCGCGCCGCGCCCGTGCCCGACGCCACCGAAATGAACTCCGCGGAAACAGCGGCGGCCGTCCGGGATGAATTCCCCGGACAGCCGCGCGCCGCGAACAATTGCAGTTCGAATTCGTTCGATCACTTTCCGCGAATTCGATCTTCACCCGGCCTCGGGAATTGCCAGCGTTTCCCGATACCAGTTCCGGGCCCGTGCCATTCGGATGCCGAGTCCCGGCCCGGGAGAAACTCCGGTGACGTCCCAGACCTTTTCGCTGGCATACCAATGGTCCCGGGTGAGCAGCGACCACTGGTGCCCGCTGAGCCACGGCGTGCGCGCCCGGTGCTCGGCGAGCGGTACGTCGTGGCCGGGAATCGGCAGGTCAAGCAGGGTGCAGACGGCTTCGAGCAGCTCGCGCATCCGCACCGGTTCGGGGTCGGCCACGTGGAACACCTCGCCGGGCCGGCCCAGTGCCGGGTCCAGCGCGAACGCGCTGAGCACAGCAGCGAGATCCCACGACGAGACCACTGATGTCCGGGACCTGCCGCCCTCGGCCCACGCCGGCACCGCCCGCAGCCACTTGACCAGCGCCGGGACCACGTGCCGGTCGCCGTCGCCGTACACCAGGTGCGGCCGCAGAACGATCCCGCCCGCGGCGCGGACCCGCTGTTCCCCGGCCAGCCTGGTGCGGCTGGTGGCCGAGGCGGGCCCGAGGTCGAGCGTGTCCTCGGGCGCGCCTCGATGCTCGCCGTCGCGGTAGACCGCGCAGGTGCTGAGGTACACGATCCGGCGCGTGCCCGCACGCCGCGCTTCCGCGAGGAGCCGGGCCGTGCCGCGGTCGTTGACCTCGGCGCATTCCTCTTCGGTGCCGCCGATCCGGGACGCGGCGTGCACGAGCGTCGCGACGCCCGTGCACGCCCCGGCCAGCCCGGCGGCGTCGGTGAGATCGCCTCGGTGGATCCGCGCGCCGGATCGCGTGATCCACTCCGGCACCGCACCGCGCGCCAGCACCCGCACCGCGGCGCCGCGGGCGAGCAACGCCCGCAGCACCGCCGAGCCGATGAACCCGGTCGCTCCGGTGACGAGGATTTCCCCGGTCGTACTGTCCGCCCCCAGGCCGGCAGTCATGACCTGCGCATCGCCAGGGTGCCGCTCGCCACGGGACGGCCCTTCTGCTCCGCCACCACTCGCACCAGGCTGGACCCGTCCGCGTCGACGCCGATCTCTTCCGCCGTCAGCAGGCATTCCGAGTCGAACTCGATGTAGACGGAGAAGTCGAAGTCCGTGCGCAACGGCAGCGCGTACGGGTCTCCGAGCGTCAGCAACGCCGCCTGCCGCGCGCCTTCCAGCAGCACCATGCCCGGGACGTGGTCCACCGAGTGGTCGAACAGGACCGGGTGGTCCGGGTCGAACTGCAGGGACCAGGTGCCGGGCGTCGCGGTCTCCGCGACCAGCACGTCTTCCCCGCGTTCCCGGCCGACGAGCACCGGTTCCACCGTGGGCAGCGCGATGGCCTGGAACGGCGTCGCCGCGAAGTGGTCGCCGCGCAACCGGCGGTAAACCGCCGGGGACACACAGCGAATGGTCTCCGAGGCGGTGCCGATCAGCTCCCCGTCGCGGAAGCAGCCGAACTCGAACCGCATGCCGCCGACGTTGTCGCCCCGGCGGATCACGTCCCGCACGCTCGCCCGCAGCACCACGTCGATCGGCCTGCCCGCGGTGACCAGCCCTTCGGGGGTGATAGAGCTGGTCTTGCGGCCGGAGACGAAAGCGGTGCCGAGCGAGACGCCGTACGCGCGGTGCGCGACCAGCATGATCGCCTGGCGGAACGTTTCCAGGTACAGCATGGGATCGTGCGATCCCGGGGTGCGCGGGCCGAAGAACCCGTGCCGGCGCGGCCACTGCGCGCCGACCTCGAACCGGTTCTCGCCCACGATGTTCAGATCAGTGACGAAAACTTCCGAGACGGCCGCGCGGTGCACGAGATTGCGCGGGATCGTCTGCTGGAAGTCGACCGGGCTTCCGCCCGGCGAACTCTCGCCGTTGATGATGAAGGTTCTTCCGACAGACTCCTCTAACAACGTACCGACCATGTCGGTCCTCCCAGAAAAAAAGTACTTCCCCAGTACCCCCACAACATTTTTAGCGGAAACGAGCGGACAAAACCATACCTACCTACCGGTTTTTTTCTCTGGTCCCGGAGGGTGATGCGGAGGTAGACTGGAGTGTCAGCGTGGCCCGGCGTGGGCCCGCAGTCCCCCGAAAGGAGACACAGTGGCTCGCCAGGAACGCGCGGAGCAGACTCGCAATGCCATCCTCGACGCGGCCGCGTCCAGGTTCGACGCGGTCGGCTTCCTCGGCGCGAGCCTGTCGGACATCCTCGCCGAGGCCGGGGTCACCAAAGGCGCGCTGTACTTCCACTTCAAGTCCAAGGAAGAGCTCGCGGACGCGCTGATCAACGAGCAGTTCACCGTGTGGGACCCGCTGGCCGACATCGAGAGCCCCGGGCTGCAGACGGTCATCGACCTGACCCAGAACATGGGGCACAGCCTGCGCAAAGACGTGCGCGTGCGCGCCAGCATCCGGCTGGTCATCGAGCAGGGCTCGTTCGTCACGCCCGCCGCGGGCGCGTACAAGCAGTGGACCGACACCATCCACGGCTGCCTGCTCGCCGCGAAGGCGGCGGGCGACGTGCGGAAGGACGTCAACGCGCACGATCTCGCGCAGTACGTGGTCGCGTCGTTCACCGGGACCCAGCTCAGCTCGCAGGTGCTGACCGGGCGGACGGACCTGCACGAGCGGGTCACGTTCATGTGGCAGACGATCCTGAACTCGGTCGTCCCGCCCCGGCGGCTGCACAAGTTCGATCCGGCCGGGACTTTTCCCGCCGACGCCTAGCGGGATCCGGGGGCGCGGGCGAAACCGGGCGGTCGGTCCGCGGGTCTGAAGGGGCTGCGGGACTGTCGCGGGGCGCCTTGGGGATCGGCCTGGCGGAGTGGCCGCTTGGGTGCTGACCGTCTCGGCCGCGGGTGGCAGTTCGCGCAGGTGTTGGGCACCTCGGCTGCGGTCGGCAGCCTCTCGGACGCCGGTTGCCTCAGCTGCAAGCCGCGCTCGGCAGCCCGCTCAGGCACCGGTTGCCTCCAGCCGCAGGCGGTGGTCGGCAGCCCGCTCAAGTGCCGGTCACTTCAGCCACAGGCTGCGGTCGGCGGCCTCTCAGGTGCCGGTCACCTCAGCTGCAAGCCGCGCTCGGCAGCCCGCCCAGGTGCCGGTTGCCTCCAGCCGCGGGCGGTGGTTGGCAGTCGCTCAGGTGCCGGTCGCCTCGGCGGCAGTCGAATCCGCCGGCTGTGCCGCCTCGATCACCCGCCACAGTTCGGAAAGCGTGCTCGCCAGGTCCGTGCCGGACGGGATCGTCCCGCTCGCCGCGGCCGATTCCAGGCCGACGCAGGTCACCACGACCAGCAGCGCCGCCATGTCCGGGCGGACGTGCGGGCTCAGCTCCCCCGCCCCGTGCGCGGCGGCGATATGCGCGCGCACCTGACCCAGCCACGCGCGGACGAACGCGACGAACCGCGGGTCGTTCGAGCCCATTTCGCGGGCCAGCCGGAAACTCGCGCCCACCTTCGCGTCTTCGGCGAGCCAGCCCATCAGCGCCCGGCTCAGATCCGCCAGCCTGCGCAGATGCGGACGGCGCCCGCGCGCTCGCGCGACGTGCTGGTGCAGGACCGCGACGGCCGCAGATTGCACCTCGTCGCAGATCTCGTCCTTCGACGAGAAGTGGAAGTACAGGCCGCCCTTGGTCACGCCCGCTTCGCGCGCGATGTCCACCATGCTCGTGGCCGCGTAGCCGTCGCGGTGCAGCAGCGCCGCGGCGGCGTCCAGCAGCAGGAGCCTGGTGAGCTCCGCACGGGCCTGTTTCGTCACCGTCTTCCCCATCGTCTCGCGCCGGGAACGACACGGTGTGCGTCCCGACCGCCCAATCATGACATACCGACCGCCCGGTTTACCAGAGATTCCGGCCTATTACCTGGCCGCCGTCGCCCATTCAAGATCAAAACAGACCAACCTCCCGGTTTTATCTTGAAAACCGACCTCCCGGTTTGCTATGGTCCAGTGGTGGACCCGGCTCGGACCGGCAGGCAGCGGCGCTGGGGGCGCCGCCGGGCGGGTCCGGCGCGAGAGACACCGGAGGGCAGTCATGCTGAACTACGAAATCCTCGGACAGATCAGAGTGAGCGGTCAGCCTGGCGTCTGCGCCCCGCGGGCCCGCAAGATCGAGACCCTGCTGTCTGTACTGCTGGCGAAGAACAACCAGGTGGTGACCGCCGAGCACCTGATCGGCGAGATCTGGGGCGAACATCCGCCGGCGCGGGCGAGCGCGGCGTTGTACGTGTACGTGTCACAGCTGCGGAAACTGTTGCGCGGCACCAGTAAAGATGCGGAAGAAAGCCCTGTGGTGACCAGTCCGCGGGGGTATTCGCTGCACGTCGGCATCGACGAGCTTGATGCTGACCGGTTCACCCGGCTTTACGAGCAGGGACGCACATTGCACTGGGACCGTAGCTACGGCCAGGCGGCGAAGGTGCTGCGAGAGGCCACGAATCTGTGGCGCGGGCTGGCTTTTGGCGGGTTCACTGACTCGCCGGATGTGCAGGCGTACGCGACTTTGCTTGAGGAGAGCCGGCTCGGGTGTCTTGAGTTGCTGATGGAGACCGAGCTGCTGATCGGGCGGCATCGTGAAGTGGTGGGGCAGCTGTCCGCGCTCGCGAAGGAGCATACGCTTCGGGAGACGTTTACCGAGTACTTGATGACTGCGCTCGCTCGGTCCAATCGGCGGGCCGAGGCGTTGGAGACGTTCGCTTCGGCGCGGCAGAATTTGGTGCAGCAACTGGGGATCGAGCCGGGGAGTTCGTTGCGGAAGCTGCATCACAGCATTCTTGTCGGGGAGATGTCGGACGCGGTTTGATCTTGATCGTGGGGGTGGCCCGGTCTTCCGTTGGTGGGGGGCCGGGTCTTTTTTGTGCGGGGAGGGCGCGGCTGCGCCGCGGAAAGAAGGGTGCGGTGGGGCACCCCGAAGCCTGATTGTGCTGACGGGAGGCTTCGTATCGGGGTGCAGGGCGGGGGCTGGGTGCCTGGATAGTTGGGTGCACCGGCTGCGGTATGGCGGGGTGGGGAAAAGCCGTGAGGGGAACCCCGAGGGAATCTGAGTCCCTCTGGGTTCCCCTCACGACACCCCTCAGCTGCGGTAGACCGAGACTACGAAACCCCCGCACGTAACCGGTTCTCCGTACCAACCGCCCCATCTGCTGTCCAGGGCCAGGCCTGCCAGCTCGGCCATCAAGTCCAGTTCGGCGGGCCAGACGTAGCGCAGCGGCAGCGACGCGTCGGTCAGGTGCACGATCTGCCGGACGTCGTCTACCGCGCGTACGCGGGCGTCTGCGGTCCAGCACGCCGGATCTGGGTGGCGGCCCTGCACCACCAGGGCGCCGCCGGGGCGCAGGAGGCGGCTGTAGCGGCCGATGGCGCGCAGCTGGTCTCGTTGGTCCGGCAGGCGGGAAAGCACGTCCGCGCCCAGGTATCCGGCGTCGAAGCGCGGGCCGGGTTCCAGGTGGACCTCGTAGCCTTCTCCGGCCAGTGCGTCCGCGACTGGGCCGCCGCCGGGGACCAACACCCGGCCGGAGCCGTGGTGTCGCGATACGCGGTCGGTTACTTCGGAGAGGAACGCGACGGCGCCCGCTGGGTCGTCCGCGAGCGGGGCCAGCCACGCGGCCACCGGATCGACCGGCTTTTCCATCACCCGGGTCGGCATTCTCGCCACCTCACTTCACGCAGTGGTCCTCTCTACTCCACAGAGAGTGCCGGAGTGATCTAAAGCGGACCTAGCGGGCTCGGGGTCCCCTAGGCACGGCGAAAGGGCGACCCGCGGGGAAGCGGGTCGCCCTTGGGCAGGAAAGAAGCTCAGCCCTTGGTGCGCCGGTTGAACTTGCGCACCGCGAGGAACGAGGCCGCGACGGTGATCGCGCCCCACCAGGCGAGCGCGAGCCACGCCGTGCCGCCGGCGGGAGTGCCGTTCATCAGTGCGCGCACGGCGTCCATGAGCACCGTGAACGGCTGGTTGTCCACGATCACCCGCAGCACGCCGGGCATCGCCTGGGTCGGCACGAGAGCACTGGAGGCGTACGGCACGAACACGAGGATCATGCCGAGTCCGCCGGCGCCCTCGACCGTCTTCGAGATCGAGCCGAGAAGCACCGCCAGCCAGAAGACGCCGGCCGCGAACAGGACCAGCAGGCCGATCGCGGCGAGCCAGCCGAGTGCGCTGCCGCCGGGGCGGAAGCCGATCGCGAAGCCGATCGCCACCATGATCACGAACGACACCAGGCTGCGCAGCATCCCGGCGGCGACGTGGCCGACGAGCACGGCCGGGCCGAACATCGGCATCGAGCGGAAGCGTTCCACGAGGCCCTGGGTGAGGTCCGCGGCGACGCCGACGACCGTGGTCGTCGAGTTGAAGCCGATGCTGATCGCCAGCAGGCCGGGCACCAGGTAATCGACATAAGCCATGCCGGGCACGTTGATCGCGGGCCCGAACATGAAGCGGAACAGCAGCAGCAGCACGATCGGCAGCGACACCGCCTGCAGCAGCATCTCCGGGTTCCGCGTGATGTGCTTGACGTTGCGCCCGATCAGCACGCGGAAGTCGGACAGCACCGTGGCCAGCCCGGCGCTCTCGGGCGCCGCGGGGAGCTGCGCCCCCTCGGTTTCCCTGGACAAGGTCTGGGTCATCACTTCGCTCCCGCGGTTGAGGTGAGGGTGTGGAACACGTCGTCGAGCGTCGGTTCGGACAGGTCGATCCCGGCGGGCTCGAGCCCGGCGTCGGCGACCCGGTTGAGCGTCGCCCGCACCTGGCCCGGGTGGTCGATCGGGACGCTGACCGTCTCCTCCAGCAGCACGCCGCCGGTGACCTGCTGCGCGCGGCCCGCTTCGGCGACCGAGGCGAAGGTCAGCTTGAGCCGTTCGGTGCCGACCCGGCGCTTGAGCTCGGTGGCGGTGCCCTCGGCGACGACGCGGCCCTTGTCGATGACCGCGATCCGGTCGGCCAGCTGGTCGGCCTCGTCGAGGTACTGCGTGGTGAGCAGGACCGTGGTGCCGCCGTCGAGCAGCTTGCGGATCGCGTCCCACATCGCCGCGCGGCTGCGCGGGTCGAGGCCCGTGGTGGGCTCGTCGAGGAACAGCACCGGCGGCGACGTGATCAGGCTGATCGCGAGATCCAGCCTGCGCCGCATGCCGCCGGAGTACGTCTTCACCGGACGGCTGGCGGCTTCTTCGAGGTCGAACTGCGCGAGCAGTTCGGTGGCCCGCTCCTTCGCCCGCGCGATCGGCAGGTGGAACAGCCGCCCCATCATTTCCAGGTTTTCGCGTCCGGTGAGCAGTTCGTCGACCGCGGTGTTCTGTCCGGTGAGGCCGATCTGCTCGCGGACCTTGCGGGTGCGCTTGGCGACGTCGTGCCCGTTCACCGTCACGGTGCCGCCGTCGGCCTCCAGGAGGGTGCTGAGGATCCGCACCGTCGTGGTCTTGCCGGCGCCGTTGGGGCCCAGCAGCGCGAACATCGTGCCCCGCTCGACACTGAGGTCGACGCTTTCCAGGACGTCGACATCGCCGTAGGACTTGCGCAGCCCCCGTGCTTCGATTGCGTAGCCGGTGACCATCGGGTTACCTCTCCTCGGTTCGGTCAAGCGGGGAAACTGTCGGGATCAAGTGGGCCACAGCGGCCGCGAGAGCGGCAATACCGGCCGGGCCCGATAGGGGTGGGCTAATCGTCGTCCCCACCCCCGATCGCCATGCTGATCAACGCGTCGGTGTCCAGCTCGTCGATCGTGTCCTCGTCCACTGCGGACGATTCGTCCTCGAGGTGCTCGGCCTGTTCCGGGATCTGGATCCCGGCCAGTTCGAGCAGCCCGTCCAGCAGTCCCGCCGAACGCAAGCGTTCCAGCGGGATCGCCGCCAGCGCGTCCCGGATCCCCTGGTCCGACAACGGTTCCGGCTCAGCTTCGGCCGGGGCCAGCTCGGTTGCCAGGTGCTCGGCGAGGATCCGCGGCGTCGGGTAGTCGAAGATCAGGCTGACCGGCAGCTTCAGGCCGGTGACGAGGCTGAGCTTGTTGCGGAACCCGGTGGCGGACAGGGAATCGAAGCCGACCTCGTTGAACGAGCGGTCCGCTTCCACCGCCTCCGGACCGGCGTGCCCGAGCAGCGTCGCCGCGTGCGTGCGCACCAGGGTGAGCACGGTCGGCACCCGCTTGCCCGGCGGGAGCGCGCCGAGTTTCTGCGCCAGCGATTCGGTGTCCTCCATGGCGTCCTGAGCCGCGCGACGGCCGCGAGTGCCCGCGAGTTCGCGCAGGACGGCCGGGAGGTCGTCGTCGCCGGAGGACGCCAGTACGCGGGTGTCCAGCGCGATCGGCACGAGCAGCGGTTCGGGTGAACCCGCTGCCGCGTCCAGCAGTCGCAGACCGTCCTCAGTGGACAGAGCGGTGATGCCGGTTTCGCCGATGCGGTGGGCGTCCGCGTCCTCCAGTACCGCGCCCATGCCGCCGCCCCACAGGCCCCAGGCGAGCGAGGAGCCCGCGAGACCCTCGCGTCGGCGGCGGACCGCCAGTGCGTCGAGGTAGGCGTTGGCCGCGGCGTAGCTGCCCTGGCCTGGTGCGCCGAGCACGCCGGCGGCCGAGGAGAACAGGACGAACGCGGTCAGGTTGCGGTCGCGGGTCAGCTCGTCGAGCGTTGCCGCGGCGTCGACCTTCGGGCGCAGGACGTTGTCGAGGCGTTCTGGCGTAAGGGAAGTCAGCACCCCGTCGTCCAGGACACCGGCTGCGTGCACGACTCCGCGCAGGTCGATTCCTTCCAGCAGCGTGGAAACCGCAGTGCGGTCGGCCACGTCGCAGGCGGCGAGCGTGACTTCGGCACCGAGACCGGTCAGTTCGTCCCGCAGTTCGGTCGCGCCCGGTGCGTCCGCACCGCGACGGCTGACCAGCAGCAGGTTCCGCACACCGTGTTCGGTCACCAGATGCCGGGCGACGGAACCGCCGAGCGCACCGGTCGCGCCGGTGATCAGCACCGTGCCGTCCGGATCCCAGACCGGGGCGGCTGCCGCGTCAGCGGCCCGTTGCAGGCGTGGCACCAGCACCGCACCGGCACGGAGAGCGACCTGCGGTTCGTCCGACGCCGACACTGCGGCAAGAGTGCGGCCGCTAGGGGTTCCGGTGCCGAGGTCGACCAGGGTGATCCGGTCCGGGTGCTCGGCTTGCGCCGAACGGACCAGTCCGGCCACCGCGGCTCCGACCGGATCGGGGCTTTCCTCGGCGTCGGCCGCGACCGCGCCTCGGGTGACCACCAGCAGCGAGCCCTCCGGACGGGCGAGGAACGTCTGCAGTTCGCCGAGGACCCGGTGCAGTTCCGCGTGCACGTCGTCTCCGGCGGCAGGCAGCACGACCAGGCCGGAGGCGTCGCCGATGCTGGTCGTGGCGGTGGCGCCGAGGGCTTCGGTGAGGCCGAACGGGTCGTCGCCGACCACGGTCCAGTCGGTGATCTCGGCGACCGCGTCGAGGTCGGTCTGCTCCCACGCGAGGCGGAACAGCGACTCCGCACCACCGGTTTCGGCGGCCTGCGGCTGCGCGGACATCGGGCGCAGCAGGAGTGAATCCACCGAAGCGACCGGTGCGCCAGTGGCGTCGGCGATCTTCAGTGCGGCCGCACCCGAGCCGATCTGCTTTACGTGCACCCGCAGCGTCGTCGCGCCGACTGCGTGCAGCCGGACGCCTTCCCACGCGAACGGCAGCGCCGGTTCGTCGCCGACCGCGCCGGAGACGCCGATGGTGTGCAAGGCGGCGTCGAGGACGGCCGGGTGGATACCGTAACGGTCCACATCGGACACTGTGACGGGCAGCTGGATCTCGGCGAACGCTTGCCCGTCGCCCTTCCAAGCAGCGACGAGGCCGCGGAACGCCGGGCCGTACGCGAGACCGTCGGCGGCCAGTTCCTCATAGGTGCCTTCGAGTTGCACCTGCTCGGCGGCGGGCGGCCAGGCGGAGAGGTCGAACTTCTCCGACTTGCCCGCCTTCGCGAGACGTCCGGTGGCGTGCCGGGTCCACGGGACGCCGTCCGCCGCGCCTTCCGGTCGCGAGTGGACAGTGAACGTCCGGACGCTGTTCTCCGCGGCGTCGAGCGCGAACTGGACGCGCACGCCGGTCCGCTCCGGAACCACCAGCGGGTACTCCAGGGTCAGCTCGTCCAGGCGCGGGCACCCGGCCTCGTCGCCGGCGCGGATCGCCATCTCGACGAAACCGGTGCCGGGGAACAGGATCGAGCCGCCGACGACGTGATCGGCCAGCCACGGGTGCGTGCCGACGGACAGCCGCCCCGAGAACAGGAGACCCTCCGCGCCAGCCAGCTCCGTCGCGGTGCCGAGCAGCGGGTGGTCCTCCTGGCCCGGTGCCGTGGCAGTGCTCTCCAGCCAGTAACGCTGACGCTGGAACGGATACGTCGGCACCGGAACCGGGTGTGCGCCGGTCGGCGAGTAGATCGCCGACCAGTCGACGTCGACGCCGCTGACGTGCAATTGTGCGACACCGGTCAGCGCCGCGACCGCTTCGTCCTGCTCCTTGTGCAGCAGCGACGCGAGCACGAGACCGTCCGGACGCTCGTCGAGGCAGGCGTCGGCCATCGCGGTGAGCGTGGTGTCCGGGCCCAGTTCGAGGAAGCGGGTCACGCCGTCCGCAGCGGCCCGGGTGACCGCGTCGCGGAACTGCACGCCTTCGCGGACCTGGTTCACCCAGTACTCCGGCGAGGTCAGGTTGTCGGCGGGTTCGCCGGTGACCGTGGAGATGATCGGGATCCGCGGCTCCGCATAGGACAGTCCTTCCGCGACAGTGCGGAACTCGGCGAGCATCGGTTCCATCAGTCGCGAGTGGAACGCGTGCGAGACGCGGAGTTGCTTGGTGCGCTCGAATTTCGCTGCCACTTCGGCGACTGCTGCCGCAGCTCCGGAGATCACGACGGCGGTCGGTCCGTTCACTGCGGCAATGTCCACAGTGTCCCCGGCGGCTTCGCGAACCGCTTCGGGCGTCCCGTCAATCGCGACCATCGCACCGCCGGTCGGCAGCGCCTGCATCAGTTTGCCGCGGGCAACCACGAGCTTCGCGGCGTCGGCCAGCGAGAAGACCCCAGCGCAGTGCGCGGCGGCGAGTTCGCCGATCGAGTGCCCAGCCAGCAGATCCGGCTTCACGCCCCAGGATCGAACCGTTCGGAACAGCGCGACTTCCAGCGCGAACAGCGCCGGTTGCGTCCAGCGGGTCTCGTCGAGGCCATCGCCGCTTTCGATCACTTCGCGCAACGGACGGTCGAGGTGCTTGTCGAGTTCGGCGCACACCTCGTCGTAGGCCTCGGCGAACGCCGGGTACCGCGCGGCCAGCTGGGTGCCCATCTGTGCCCGCTGCGAACCCTGGCCCGCGAACAGGAACGCGGTCCGGCCGCTACCGGTGGCGATGCCGCGGACGACGCCGCGTGCGTCCTCCTCGTCCACCAAGGCCGCCAGCCCTCGCACGAACTGCGGCGAACGGCTGCCGATCAGCACCGCGCGGCGGTCGAACGCACTGCGCGCGGTCGCCAGCGAGAGGCCGATGTCGGCGAGGCTGCCTTCCGGTTCTTCGTCCACATAGGACATCAGCTGCTCAGCCTTGGCCCGCAACGCCGCCGCGCCCCGACCCGAAACCGGCCAGGCGACCGGACCGTCGTACTCCGGACCCGTCGAGGCGGTGACCTCGCGGCGGTCGCCTTCCTCCAGGATCACATGCGCGTTCGTGCCGCTCACGCCGAAGGACGAGACGCCGACGCGGCGAGTGTGGCCGTTCGGCAGCCACTTCACCGGCTCGGCGAGCACGCGCACCGCGCCCGTGGACCAGTCGATCTCGCTGGACGGCTTGCCCACGTGCAGCGTCGCGGGGAGTTCGCCGTGCCGCATCGCTTCGATCATCTTGATCACGCCCGCCGCACCCGCGGCGGCTTGGGTGTGCCCGATGTTCGACTTCACCGAACCAATCCACAACGGACGGTCCGCCGGCGTCTGCGTTCCGTAAGTGGCCAGCAATGCCTGGACTTCGATCGGGTCGCCGAGCTTCGTGCCGGTGCCGTGCGCCTCAACGGCGTCCACATCGGACGGTTCGAGACCGGCATCGGCCAGCGCGGCGCGGATGACCCGTTGCTGCGCGGGACCGTTCGGCGCGGTGAGGCCGTTCGACGTGCCGTCCTGGTTCACCGCGCTGCCCTTGAGAACGGCGAGCACCGGGTGGGCGTTGGCGCGGGCATCGGAGAGGCGCTCCAGTACCAGCACGCCGACGCCTTCGGACCAGGTCGTGCCGTCGGCGTCGTCGGAGAACACCTTGCACCGGCCGTCGGCCGCGAGACCTTGCTGGCGGCTGAATTCCACAAAGGTCTCCGGCGTGGCCATCACCGTGACGCCGCCAGCCAGCGCGAGCGAGCAGTCGCCGCCGCGCAGTGCCTGTGCTGCCATGTGCATCGCGACCAGCGAAGACGAGCACGCGGTGTCGACGGACACGGCTGGACCCTCAAGGCCGAGAGTGTAGGAAACCCGGCCGGTGACGATCGAACCAGCGCTGTTCGCGCCCACATAGTCGTGGTACTGGACACCCGCGTACACGCCGGTCGGGCTGCCCTTGAGCGAGACTGGGTCGATCCCGGACCGCTCCAGCGCCTCCCAGGACGCTTCGAGCAGCAAGCGCTGCTGCGGGTCGATCATCGGTGCTTCCTTCGGCGAGACACCGAAGAACGTCGGGTCGAAATCTCCTGCGTCGTAGACGAATCCGCCGCGCGCGACGTAGGTCGTGCCGGGACGGCGGCCGGTCGGGTCGAGCAGGCCGTCGATGTCCCAGCCGCGATCGGCCGGGAAATCCCCGATCGCGTCGCGGCCCTCGGCGACCAGTTCCCACAGCTGTTCCGGCGAGGTGACGCCGCCGGGCAGCCGGCAGGCCATGCCGACAATCGCGATCGGCTCGTCCGAGTTGTCCTTAGTGGACACCGTCTTGACTTCGACTGCGGTACCGGCCAGTTCGTCAAGCAGGTGCGCGGCGAGTGCGGTCGGCGTGGGGTGGTCGAAGATCAGCGTGGCCGGCAGCCGCTGGCCGGTGGCCGCGGTGAGTCCGTTGCGGAGTTCGATCGCGGTCAGCGAATCGAAACCGAGCGACTGGAACTGTGCCGACGGCTCGATTTCGTGCGCCGCGCGGTAGCCGAGAACGGTGGCCGCGTGGCTGCGCACCAGTTCCAGCACCGCGTCGCGGCGGTCTTCTTCCGGAAGGCCAAGCAGCCGTGCGCCAAACGAGTCCACTGAGGACTCCGCAGCGGCGGCGACCCGGCGCGTCGTGCGGCCGACGAGTTGTTCCAGCGTGCGCGGGAGCCGGTCGAGTTTACGCAGCACCGGCAGGTCGAGTTTGGCCGGAACAGCGGTCGGTTTGCGGACGGCGATGGCGCGGTCGAACATCGCCAGACCCTCCGCAGTGGACAGTGGCACGATGCCGCTGGCCGCGAGCCGCTGCACCTCCTCTTCGGTGAGCGTGCCGCCCATGCCGCCGACCTCGCCCCACAGGCCCCAGTCCAGCGACAGGCCCGGCAGGCCGTGCGCGACCCGGTGCGACGCGAGGGCGTCCAGGTAGGCGTTGGCTGCGGCGTAGCTGCCCTGGCCAGGTGCGCCGAGGACGCCGGAGACCGACGAGAACAGCACGAAAGCGGACAGCGCGATCTCGCGGGTGAGTTCGTGCAAGTTCAGCGCGCCGTCGACCTTCGGAGCGAGCACCGCGTCGACCCGCTCCGGGGTCAAAGCGGTGACCACACCGTCGTCGAGAACGCCAGCGGCGTGCACGACCGCGGTGAGCGGGTTCCCCTCCGGCAGCGACGCCAGCACGCCGGCCAGCGCCTCGCGGTCGGCGACGTCGCAGCGCTCCAGCCGGACGTCGACCTCGCTTTCGCGCAGCTCAGCGGCCAACTGGTCGAGAGCGGGCGTGATCCGGCGGCTGAGCAGCAGCAACCGGCGAACGCCGTGCTCGGCGACCAGGTGCCGGGCGAGCTTTCCGCCCAGCGCGCCGGACGCGCCGGTGACCAGGACCGTGCCGTGCGGGCAGAAGTACGGCCGCTCCAGCTCCGGCGTCGTGCGGACCAGCCGGGGCACGAGGACGGTGCCGAGCCGGACCGCCGCCTGCGCCTCGCCCGAGGCCAGGACCTGCGGCAACACCGCTTCCGGCGTGGTTTCGGCGTCGAGGTCGAGCAGGACGAAAGCGTCCGGGTTCTCCTCCTGCGCGGAGCGGACCAGGCCCCAGACCGCGGAGGCGGCGAGGTGGGTGACGTCTCCGGCGGCCGGGACCGCGCCGCGCGTGACCACTACGAGCCGGGCTTGCGCGGGGTGTTCCTCGGTCAGCCAAGCCTGAAGCGCAGCCAGTACGCGGTGCGTGAGTTCGTGCGTCTCCGCCGCGGTGCCGGATTCGCCGATGCACTCCAGGATCTGGGCATCGGAAGTGTCCACAGTGGCTTCGATGTCTGCCGACCGCTGCCATTCGATCCGGTACAGCGGCGCGGCCTGCTCAGCGACCGGTGCGGCGAACGCACGGAACACCGTCTCGGCGACCGTCGCGACCGGAGCCCCAGTCGGGTCGGCGAGGGCGATCGTGAAACCGTCCTCTGTGGTCGGCGTGAATCGCACGCGCAGTGCGGACGCACCGGTGGCGTGCAGCTCAACTCCGGTCCAGCAGAACGGAACCCGGCCGACGCCGCCGTCACCGCCTCCGGCGACGCGCAGCGCGTGGGTGCACGCGTCGAGCGCGGCCGGATGGAGGCCGAAGCGGTCGGCGTCGCTGTCCTCCGGCAGCGCGACCTCGGCGAAGATCTCGCCGTCGCGCTGCCAGACTGCTTGCAGAGAACGGAAAAGCGGGCCGTAAGTCAGGCCAGTGTCAGCGAAGTCGTCGTACAGACCGTCGATAGCGACCGATTCCGCGCCAGCGGGCGGCCATTCGGTCAGCTCAGTGCCGCCGCGGGCCGACTGCGGTGCGACACTGCCGCTTGCGTGCAAGGTCCAGTCGGCGTCGTCCTCGGGTCGCGAGTGGACAGTCACCGAGCGGACGTCGCGCTCCCCCGCCGCTCCGACGGCGACCTGAACCTGAATGCCGCCGCGGGCGGGCAGGACGAGCGGGCTGCCCAGGGTCAGTTCCTCGATCCGGCCGGAGCCGACCTGGTCTCCCGCGCGGACGACCAGCTCCAGGAACGCCGTACCCGGCACGGTCACCGCGTCGCCGAGCTGGTGTTCAGCCAGCCACGGGTGCGTCTCGACGGACAGCCGGCCGGTGAGCACGACGCCGTCGGTGTCGG
The DNA here is from genome assembly GCF_055633755.1 of Amycolatopsis sp. NPDC114484. Lineage (NCBI taxonomy): Bacteria > Bacillati > Actinomycetota > Actinomycetes > Pseudonocardiales > Pseudonocardiaceae > Amycolatopsis > Amycolatopsis sp. NPDC114484. The sequence continues at coordinate 394,235 of NZ_JBVKDQ010000003.1, forward strand.
CGAGCGCGACGGCCGCGCCGAGCAGCGGGTGCCCGGCGGACGTCAGCCCAGCGGCGGTGACCTCGTCGCGGTTGGCGCGCGCGTCGAGCCAGTAACGCTTGCGCTGGAAGGCATACGGCGGCAGGTCGACGCGCTGAGCGCCACGGTCGGCGAAGACCGCGGCCCAGTCCGGGGTCAGGCCGCTGACGAACAGCTCGGCCAGCGCGGTGAGCGCGGCGGCCGGTTCTTCGCGGTCCTTGCGGAGCACCGGGACCACGAGCGCGTCGGAGGTCTGGCGGACCAGCGCGGAGAGCACACCGTCCGGACCGACCTCGACGAAGCGGCCGACGCCTTGTGCGGCAAGGGTTCCGACTCCGTCGTGGAACCGGACCGCCGCGCGGACCTGGTCCACCCAATAGTCCGGAGTGGACATGTCGACATCCGGGCCGACCGTAGAGACCAGCGGGATTTCCGGCTGGCGGTAGGCCAGTCCGCGGGCCACGGCGGCGAACTCGGCGAGCATCGGCTCCATCAAGGGCGAGTGGAACGCGTGCGACACCTTGAGCTTCGAGGACTTCCGCCCGTCGAACGCGGCCACCACGGCGGCGACGGCGTCTTCGGTGCCGGAAAGCACGACAGAATCCGGGCCGTTGATCGCGGCGATGCTGACCTCGTCGGTCAGCTGCGGGGTGACCTCGTCCTCGGTCGCCTGCAGAGCCACCATCGAGCCACCGGACGGCAGCGCTTGCATCAGGCTCGCCCGGGCGGCGACCAACGTGGCAGCGTCGGCCAGCGAGAAGACCCCAGCGACGTGCGCCGCGGCGAGTTCGCCGATCGAGTGGCCGAGCAGGAAGTCCGGCTTGATCCCCCACGACGCGAGCAGCCGGAACAGCGCCACCTCGATCGCGAAGAGCGCGGGCTGGGTGTAGCCGGTTTGGTTGATCAGCCGCGGCTTCTCGAACAGGACAGTCTTGAGTGGACGGTCGAGGTGCTGGTCCAGTTCGGCGCAGACCTCGTCCAGCGCCGCGCGGAAGACCGGGAACGCGGCGGCCAGCGCGGCCCCCATCCCGGCCCGCTGCGCGCCCTGACCGGAGAACAGGAACGCAGTCAGTCCTTCCGCCTGCGTGCCGGTGACGACGTCCGGAGTGGCGACGCCGTCCGCGAGCGCGGCAATGGCCTGCTGCGGGTCCTCGGCCAGCACGACCGCGCGGTGCGACAGCGGCGACCGCGAGGTGGCGAGCGAGAATCCCAGGTCAAGCGGGGTCGCCGAGGAGCCCACCAGCTGCGCGGCCTGTGCCCGCAGCGCCGCGCTGCCGTGGCCAGCCAGCGGCAGCGGAACCGCAACGCCCTCGGGCCAACTCGGCGTAACCGGCGCAGCGGCCTCGACCGCAGGCGCTTCCTCCAGGATGATGTGCGCGTTGGTGCCGCTCACGCCGAACGACGAAACACCCGCGCGACGCGGCCGTTCCCCGGCTGCCCAAGGACGCTCGGTGCGCAGCAACTCGACCGCGCCGGAGGTCCAATCGACCTCTGTGGACGGTTCGGTGACGTGCAGCGTGCGAGGCAGCAGCCCGTGCCGCAACGCCTGCACCATCTTGATCACGCCGCTGACGCCCGCCGCCGCCTGCGCGTGGCCGATGTTCGACTTGATCGAGCCCAGCCACAACGGTTCGGAGCGGTCCTGGCCGTAGGTGGCCAGCAATGCTTGCGCCTCAATGGGATCGCCCAGCGTGGTGCCGGTGCCGTGGCCCTCGACCGCGTCCACATCGGACGCCGACAGCCGGGCGTTGGCCAGCGCCTGCCGGATCACCCGCTGCTGCGAAGGACCGTTCGGCGCGGTGAGACCGTTGGACGCGCCGTCGGAGTTCACCGCCGAGCCGCGCACGACGGCGAGTACCGGGTGTCCGTTGCGCTGGGCGTCGGAAAGCCGTTCCAGCAACAGGGTTCCGGCACCCTCGGCCCAGCCGGTGCCGTCCGCGCTGTCGGAGAACGCCTTGCAACGACCGTCGGCGGCGAGACCGCGCTGACGGCTGAAGGCGAGGAACGGACCCGGGCGCGACATGATCATCACGCCGCCCGCCAGCGCGAGCGAGCAGTCCCGCTGGCGCAGCGACTGGACCGCCAAGTGCAGCGCGACCAGCGAAGACGAGCACGCGGAGTCGATCGTGACGGCCGGGCCCTCCAGTCCGAGCGCGTAGGCGATCCGGCCCGAAATGACCGAGCCGGCGTTGCCGGTGCTCAGGTAGTCCTCGACCTCGCCCGCGAGCACGGACGGCGGCAGCTCGTCGTAATAGTCCTGCCCGCCGCTGCCGACGAACACGCCGACCTGCTGTTTCGCCAGCGAGTGCGGCGCGATGCCGGCCCGCTCGAAGGTCTCCCACGCCAGTTCCAGCACGATCCGCTGCTGCGGGTCCATCGCCAGCGCCTCGCGCGGCGAGATGCCGAAGAACGGCGCGTCGAACTCGCCCGCGTCGTGCACGAACCCGCCTTCGGAGACGTAGCTCGTGCCGGGGCTGTCCGGGTCGGCGTCGAACAGCCGGTCCAGCGCCCAGCCGCGGTCGGAGGGGAACTCCCCGATCGCGTCGCGGCCCTGCGCGACCAGCTCCCACAGGTCGTCGGCGGACCGGACGCCGCCGGGGTAGCGGCAGCCCATCGCGACGATCGCGATCGGCTCGGATTCGGCGGCCTCGACCGCGCGCAGCCGCGCCCGCGTCTCCTGCAGGTTGGCGGTGACCCGCTTCAGGTAGTCGACCAGCTTGGTTTCGTCGGTCCTGGCTTCGTCAGACATCTGGAGAACCTCTTGTCGCGGTGTAGTGGACCGTCCGTGAGGGGAACCCTGAGGGACTCTGATTCCCGGAGGGTTCCCCTCACGGACAACGGGGGTCAGGCGCCGAGCTCGTCGTCGATGAGGGCGAACAGTTCGTCGGTGGTGGCCGCTTCGAGCGCTTCGGAACCGGACTGGCCGCCCGAGAGCGTCTGGTGCAGCGCGGCGACGACCGCCTGCAGCCGGGGCAGGATGCGGGACCGGTCGATCTCCGCGGCGTCGAGCGCGGCGGCCGCCGCTTCGAGCCGGTCGAGCCCGGCCTCGAGCGGGACCTCCGTCTCGCCCGCGCACAGCTGGCTCCACAGATGCTCGGCCAGCGCCTGCGGGTTGACGTGGTCGAACGCGACCGTGGCGGGCAGCTTCAGTCCGGTGCCGGCGCCGAGCCGGTTGCGCAGGTCGACCGCGGTCACCGAGTCGAAGCCGAGTTCCTTGAAGGCCCGCGCGGGTTCCACCGCGCCGCCGTCGTCGTATCCGGCGACCGCGGCGACCTCGCCGCGCACCAGGTCCAGCACGGTCCGGCGCTGTTCAGCCGGGCTCAACGAGGCCAGCCGGGTGGCGAGGCCGCCCGCGCCCACCGGTTCGGCGTCCGTCTGGTCCGCCGCCGCCTCCGGAATGCCGCGCAGCAGCGGGCGGGGCCGGGCGAGCTGGTAGACCGGCGCGAACGCGGCCCAGTCGATGTCCGCGACGACCAGCTGGGACTCGTCGTGGTCGAGCGCCTGACCGAGGGCTTCGACGGCCAGTCGCGGCTCCATCTCGGCCAATCCCATGCGGCGCAACAGATCGCTCGCGTCCGCGTCGACCATGCCGCCACCGCCCCAGGAACCCCAGGCCACCGCGGTCCCGGTACGTCCGGCCGCGCGACGGCGGCGAGCCAGCGCGTCGAGGTAGGCGTTGCTGGCCCCGTAGGCGGGCTGGCCGGAGGTGCCCCACACCGCGGCGCCGGAGGACATCAGGACGAACGCGTCGAGTTCGGTGTCGCCGAGCAGCCGGTCGAGCAGCGCGGCGCCGGTGACCTTCGCCCGGATCGCGGCGGTGAACTCCTCCGGCGTGACGTCGACCAGCGCGGGTTCGCGGGTCAGCACCCCGGCGGCGTGCACCACTGCGGTCGGCGGGTGCTCGGCGAGCAGCTTGGACAGCGCTGCCTCGTCGGCAACGTCGCAGGCCACGACGGTGACGCGAGTATCGGACAGCTCCGCCACCAGCTCGCGCGCACCTTCGGCTTCGAGGCCACGACGGCTGGTCAGCACCAGGTGCTCCGCGCCTCGTCCGGCGAGCCAGCGCGCGACGTGGCCGCCGACCGCGCCGGTGCCGCCGGTGATGAGCACGGTGCCGCGCGGCTGCCACGGCTCGGCGACGTCCGCGCCGAGCGGTGCGTGGACCATCCGCTTGGCGAAGACTCCGGACGGCCGGATCGCGACCTGGTCCTCGTCGCTGATGCCGGACACGACGGCGGCGAGCTTCGCGGCGTCTGAGGCGTCGGTGATATCGACCAGACCGCCCCAGCTGCCGGGCTGGTCCAGGGCGACCACGGTGCCGAGGCCCCACACCGACGCTGCTTCGGGGTCCGCGTCGGAGAAGGCGTCGACTGCGACCGCGCCTCGTGTAACGACCCAGGCCGGAGCGTCGATCTCGTTGTCTCGCAGGGCTTGCAGGAGCGCGATCGTGGTGAGCGTCGGGTTCTCGTCGAAGGCGAGCAGCGAGAGGACGCCGTCGAACGGACGAACTGCGGTTGCTTCGCCGAGCAGTTCGGCCAAGGCCGCGCGGGTGTAGTCGGCGGCGACCAGGCGGACGACGTCGCCCTGTTCGGCCAGTGCATCCGCCAGGTCGGTTGCGTGCTTGTCTCCAGCGGGGACGACGATCAGCCAGCTGCCGGTGAGTCCACTGACCACGCCGGACAGCGGGGCCCAGGACACGCGGTACCGCCACGAGTCCACCGTGGACAATTCGGTGCGGCGCCTGTGCCAGGCGGCCAGTGCCGGGACGACCTCGGAGAGCGGGCCGGTGCCGACGCCGAGCCGGGTGGCGAGCGCGCCGACGTCGCCGCCGGTCACGTCCTGCCAGAACTCCTGGTCGGCTACCGGGATGGCTTGTTGCTCAGCAGCGGCTTCCTCTTCGTGCCAGAAACGCTTGTGCTGGAACGGATAGGTCGGCAGGTCGACGATCTGGCCGCCGGGGACCAGCGAGAGCCAGTCGACCGAACCGCCGCGGACCGAGTACTCCGCCATCGAGGTGGCGAACCGGGTCAGGTCGCCCTCGTCGCGGCGCAGCGTGCCGACGACCGAACCAGTGTGTCCGGTTTCGTCCAGCGTCTCCTGGATGCTCATGGCCAGCACCGGGTGCGGGCTGATCTCGACGAATCGCGTGCAGCCCGCCTCGGCGAGCTGCGCGACGACCGGGGCGAACCGGACCGTGCGGCGGAGGTTGGCGAACCAGTACGCTGCATCCACAGTGGACTCTTCGACCGCGTCGAGGGTCACCGTGGAGGTCATCGCGACCTCGCCGCGCATCGGCTGGATCGGACCGAGGTCGGCGAGCAGCCGGTCCGAGAGGTGTTCGACGTGCGCCGAGTGCGACGCGTAGTCCACCGGCACCAGCTTCGCACGGAAGCCTTCAGCGACCAGCTGGTCGCGCAGCTCTTCGAGGGCTTCGGTGTCGCCGGACAGCACCGCGGAGGTCGCACCGTTGTCGGCAGCGACCGAGATCCGGCCGTCCCACGCGCCGAGCCGCTCTTCCAGTTCGGTCGCCGGGAGTCCTGCCGCGAGCATGCCGCCGCCACGTCCGCCGAGGACATCGCCGATCGCCTTACTCCGCAGCGCAACCACCAACGCGCCGTCCTCAAGCGACAGTGCACCTGAGACAGTCGCGGCGGCGATCTCGCCCTGCGAGTGGCCGATCACCATGTCCGGCTCGACGCCGTGCGCACGCCACAGCGCGGCCAGCGACACCATGACCGCCCACAGCATCGGCTGCACGACATCGACCCGGTCGGCCGGTGGGGTGCCCGGTCCGCCGCGCAGGACTTCGATGACCGACCAGTCAGTGAACTTCCGCAGTGCGGTGTCGCATTCGGACATTCGCGCGGCGAAGGCCGGGGACTGCTCGATGAGGTCGAGCGCCATGCCAGTCCACTGTGAACCCTGGCCGGGGAAGACGAAGACGGTACGTCCGCGCACATCCGCGGTTCCGGTGATCACGTCCGGGCACGAAGCTCCCGAAGCCAAGGCGCGCAACGCTTCCTCAGCCTGCTTGCGATCCTTCGCGACGACCACCGCGCGGTGGTCCAGCGGTGCGCGACCGGCGACGAGCGTGTGCACGACGTCGGCAAGGTCACTGTCCACGTCAGCCAGTTGCCCAGCGGCGTTGGCCAGCGCGGCGGACGTCTTCGCCGACAGAGCCAGCGGATAAACGGGAGCCGAAGGAGCTGTGACTTCCTCTGCGACGGGAGCCTGCTCCAGGATCACGTGCGCGTTCGTCCCGCTCACGCCGAACGACGACACCGCCGCCCGCCGCGGCCGGTTCACCTCGGGCCACGCCTGCGGTTCGGTGAGCAGCTCGACCGCGCCGGACGCCCAGTCGACGTGCTTCGACGGCGTCCCGACGTGCAGCGTCTTCGGCAGCCGAGCGCGCTGCAGGGCCTGCACCATCTTGATCACGCCCGCGACCCCGGCAGCGGCCTGCGGGTGCCCCATGTTCGACTTGATCGAGCCGAGCAGCAACGGCGCGCCGCTGCTGCGCTGACCGTAGGTTTCCAGCAGCGACTGGGCTTCGATCGGGTCGCCCAGAGCGGTCCCGGTGCCGTGCGCCTCAACAGCGTCCACATCAGACACCGAGAGTCCAGCGTCGACGAGCGCGGCTTCGATTACACGAACCTGCGAAGGGCCGTTCGGCGCGGAGAAACCGTTGCTGGCCCCGTCCTGGTTCACCGCCGAACCGCGCAGCAGCGCGAGCACGCGGTGCCCATTGCGCTGCGCGTCGGAAAGCCGTTCCAGGACCAGCACACCGACGCCTTCCGCCCACGAAGTGCCGTCGGCGTCGTCGGAGAACGACTTGCTCCGGCCGTCCGCCGCGAGACCGCGACGGCTGCAGAAGTCCACGAACATCTCCGGCGTGCCCATCACCGCGACGCCGCTCGCCAGCGCGAGCGCGCAGTCGCCGCGACGCAGCCCTTGCGCGGCCATGTGCAGCGCGACCAGCGAAGACGAGCACGCGGTGTCCACCGACACCGACGGTCCTTCGAGGCCGAGCGTGTAGGAAACCTGGCCGGACACCAGGCTGCCGTCCGGGCTGCCGCCGCTGTAGTCGTGGTACATCACGCCGGCGTAGACCCCGGTCGCGCTGCCCTTGAGTCCGTGCGGGTCGAGCCCGGCGCGCTCGAACGCCTCCCACGACGCTTCGAGCAGGATCCGCTGCTGCGGGTCGGCGCGGCGGGCGTCACGCGGGCTGATGCCGAAGAACTCGGCGTCGAAATCCGCTGCGTTGTAAAGGAAACCGCCGTGCCGGGTGTAGGTCTTGCCGGGCCGCTCAGGCACCGGGTCGTAGACGCCCTCGATGTCCCAGCCGCGATCGGCCGGGAACTCCCCGATGGCGTCGCGACCCTCGTCGACGAGGCTCCACAGGTCGTCCGGCGTGCGCACGCCCCCGGGGTAGCGGCAGCTCATGCCGATGATGGCGATCGGCTCGGTGTCGCGCGCCTCCAGCTCGTGCAGCCGGCGGCGGGCCTGCTTCAGATCGGCCGTCGCACGCTTCAGGTAGTCGCGGAGCTTGTCCTCGTTGCTCATGGTCTGCCCGTTCATGAGATGCCCAATTCGTCGTCCAGGACGGCAAACAGCTCGTCGTCGGTGGCCTCGTCCAGATCGGCTTCGGTTTCGGCTCCGGCGTGCGCGTCGGTCCACTTGCGCACCAAGGCGTCCAGCCGCGCGGTGACCTTCGCGGTCGACCCGTTCAGCGTTCCGGCCGCACCTCCGAGGAGGGTCTCCAGCCGGTCGATCTCGGTCAGCAGCGGTTCGGCCGGGCCGCGGCCCACGCCGAGCAGCTCGTGCAGCCGCCGGGCCAGCGCGGCCGGGGTCGGGTGGTCGAACACGATGGTCGCGGTCAGTTTCAGACCGGTCCGCGCGCCGAGCTGGTTGCGCAGCTCGACGGAGGTGAGGGAGTCGAACCCCATCTCCTGGAACGCGCGCTCCGGCTCGACCGCCGTGGCGCCGGCGAAGCCGAGAATCGCCGCGACCTGCTCGGACACCAGGCCCAGCAGGTACTCCTCGCGTTCGGCCTCGGGCACGGTCGCCAGCCGGGGCGCGGCCGGTGCCTTTTTGACCGGACGGCGCACCATTCCCCGCAGTACCGGCGGCAGTTCGTCGGTCCGGGCGCGCAGCGCGGCCTGGTCCAGGCGGACCGGCGCGAGCACGGGTTCGGCCGAGGCGAGGCTGGCATCCAGCAGAGCGAGTGCTTCGGCGGTCGCCATCGGCGGCGTGCCCAGACGGCGAAGACGGCGGAAGTCCGCTTCGGACAGTTCGCCCGCCATGCCGCCGTCTTCGGACCACGCGCCCCAGCACAGCGACGTCGCCGGAAGTCCTTGTGCGCGACGGTGTTCGGCCAGCTCGTCGAGGAAGGCATTGGCCGCGGCGTATCCCGCCTGACCGGCCGCGAGGACCGTGCTGGCCGCGGACGAGAACAGGACGAACGCGTCGAGGTCGCTCGTCAGCTCGTGCAGGTGCCAGGCACCGTCGACCTTGGGCGCGAAGACGCGGGCGGTCTCTTCCTCGGTGAGTGTCTCGACGCGGCCAGCCGACGGCACGCCTGCCGCGTGGATCACCGCGGACAGCGGGCCGACGGTGGCGAGAAGATTGCGCACCGACTCCGCGTCGGTGACGTCGCAGCTTTCGATCGCGACCGTCGCGCCGAGTGCGGTCAGCTCGTCCCGCAACTCGGCCGCACCGGGGGCGTTCGCTCCCCGGCGACTGGTCAGGACGAGGTTCCGCACGCCGTGCTTGGTCACGAGGTGCCGGGCGACGACCGCGCCGAGTCCTCCGGTGCCGCCGGTGACCAGCGCCTTGTCCCAGTTCAGTTCGGTCGGTTCCGCGGCGACAGCGGAGAATCGCGGGGCGAAGACCTGGCCGTGGCGGACCGCAGTTTCGGGTTCGCCGGTGGCCAACGCCGTCTCGGGATCGCCGTCGACCAGCGCGAACCGGCCGGGGTTCTCCGCCGCAGCGGCGCGGACCAGACCCCACGCAGGAGCCAGCGCCGGATCGACGTCCTCGCCGTGCACGGACACCGCACCGCGCGTGACCACCGCGAGGCGACCGTCTCCGTCGAGGGTTTCCTGGATCGCTGCGAGCACCTTCGCCGCGACTGCTCGCGCTGCGTCCGGCACTCGACGCTCCGAAGTGGACACTTCGAGGATCCGGAAGTCGTGCTGCTCGCCAATGTTCGCGACAGACTCCCAATTGACGCGGTACAGCGTGTCCTTCGCCGGAGCCAGCTTCAGCGCCCGCGCGGCGAGTGCCTCGACGGTGAGCACCGGGCCGCCGGTGGAGTCGGCGATCTGCAGGGAGATCGCGTCGGTGCCGGCCGGGGCGACTCGGACTCGCAGCGTAGACGCGCCCGGCGAGTGCACCGTGGTGCCGCTGAAGGAGAACGGCAGCATCGGCTCGGCTCCGCCCTCGGGGGCCGGACCGAGGAGTTGCGCGTGCATGGCGGCGTCGAGCAACGCGGGGTGGACGCCGTAGTCACGGGCCTCGGCACCGTCGGGAAGCGTGACCTCCGCGTAAATGACGTCGCCGTCTTGCCACATCGCCTGCAGGCCTTGGAAAGCCGGGCCGTAGTCGTAGCCGAGCGCGGCGAGGGTCGAGTACGGATCGTCCAGCTCTACCTTGGTGGCACCGGTGGGCGGCCACTCGGCGAGGTCGAACGTCGGCGCTTCCGCAGTCGGAGCGACGAAACCGCTGGCGTGCCGGGTCCAGGCTTCGGCGCTGTCGGGTCGCGAGTGGACAGTGACCGTGCGGCGGCCGTTCTCGTCCGGAGCCTCGACCGAGACCTGGATCGCCGCGCTTTCGGTGAGAGTGAGCGGCGCTTCGAGGGTGAGTTCCTCGATGTGCGGGCACCCGACCTCGTCAGCGGCGCGGTGCACCAGCTCGACAAACGCCGTCCCGGGAACCAGGACCGTGCCGAGCACGACGTGGTCGGCGACCCAGCCGACGCTGGTGGTGGACAGGCGGCCGGTGAGCACCACCGAACCGGTTTCCGGCAGGTGGACGACGGAGCTCAGCATCGGGTGTTCGGCGGGCCGCTGGCCGTGCTCGGTCGCGTCGCCGCTGGCCGTGTCGGCGGGGAGCCAGTAGCGAGTGCGGCGGAAGGCGTAGGTCGGCAGCTCGACGCGGCGTGCACCCGGGTAGAACGCCGTCCAGTCGACCGGGACGCCGCGTGCGTGCAGCGTCGCGAGCGCGGTGACTGCCGTGAGCGCTTCGTCGCGGTCCTTGCGCTGAGCCGGGACGAAGGCGAGGCTGTCGTCGTCAAACCCGTTCTGCGCGGCGGCGGTGAGTACTGCGGACGGTCCAATCTCGACAAACGTCCGGACGCCTTCGTCCACTAGCTTCTCGACCCCGGCGTGGAACCGGACCGCAGCGCGGACCTGACGGACCCAATAGTCCGGAGTGGGCAGATCCTCGTTCACGCCGACCGTGGAGACGATCGGGATCTGCGGCTTCGCGTAGGTCAGTTTCTCCGCCACGACGGCGAATTCGGCGAGCATCGGCTCCATCAGCGGCGAGTGGAACGCGTGCGACACCTTGAGCTTCGAAGATTTCCGTCCGTCGAACTCCGCCACCACCTTGGCGACCGCGGCTTCGGCACCGGAAAGCACCACCGAGTCCGGACCGTTGATCGCGGCAATGCTGACCTCGTCCGTCAGGTGTGGCGTGACCTCGTCCTCGGTCGCCTGGAGAGCCACCATCGACCCGCCGGACGGCAGCGCCTGCATCAGCCGCGCCCGCGCACCGACCAACGCCGCCGCATCCGGGAGCGAGAGAATCCCGGCGACGTGCGCGGCAGCCAGTTCGCCGATCGAATGGCCGAGCAGGAAGTCCGGCTTGACCCCCCACGACGCGAACAACCGGAACAGCGCCACCTCGACGGCGAACAACGCGGGCTGAGTGAAGGCGGTGCGCTCCAGCTCGGCGGCATCGCCGAGGACTGTCTTCAGTGGACGGTCCAGGTGCGGGTCGAGTTCGGCGCACACGGCGTCGAAAGCTTCGCCGAACACCGGGTACTTCGCGGCGAGTTCGGTGCCCATTCCGGCGCGCTGGGCACCCTGGCCGGTGAAGAGGAACGCTGTACGGCCATTCGTGCGGCGGTCGCGCACTTCGCGCAGCTCGTCTCGCGTGGTACCGACGAGCACAGCGCGGTGGTCGAGCATGGACCTGGTGGTGGCCAAGGAGAAACCGATATCCGTCGGCGAACGTTCAATGTCCAGCTGGTTCAGTTGAGCGTCGAGGGTGTCGGCGCTGTCCGAGGACACCGGCCACGCGAGCACCGGCACCTCGACGGGCGCAGCGGCGTCCTCGACCGGCTCGGCCTGTTCCACAATCACGTGTGCGTTGGTGCCGCTGATCCCGAACGACGACACCGCGGCGCGACGAGCGCGTCCGGTCTCCGGCCACGGGCGGGCCTCGGTGAGCAGTTCGACCTCGCCGGCCGACCAGTCCACGTGCGGCGAGGGCGCGTCGACGTGCAGCGTCTTCGGCAGCACGCCGTGCCGGATCGCTTCCACGACCTTGATCACGCCGCCGACCCCGGCCGCGGCCTGGGTGTGCCCGATGTTCGACTTGAGCGAGCCCAGCCACAGCGGCTCAGTGCGGTCCTGGCCGTAGGTCGCGAGCAGAGCCTGCGCTTCGATCGGGTCGCCGAGCTTCGTGCCGGTGCCGTGGCCCTCGACGAGGTCGACGTCCGCGGTGGTCAGCCCGGCCGATTCCAGCGCCTGACGGATCACTCGCTGCTGCGCGGGTCCATTAGGGACAGTCAGACCGCTCGACGCGCCGTCGGAGTTCACCGCGGAACCGCGGACCACGGCGAGCACCGGGTGTCCGTTGCGGCGGGCTTCGGAGAGCCGCTCGACGACGAGGACGCCTGCGCCCTCGCCCCAGCCCGTGCCGTCGGCCGCGGCGGCGAACGCCTTGCACCGGCCATCGTCGGAAAGCCCGCGCTGCTCGGAGAAATACACGAAAGTTTCGGGCGTGGCCATCACCGTGACGCCACCGACCAGCGCCAGCGAACAGTCTCCGCGGCGGAGTGCTTGGGCTGCCCAGTGGAGCGCGACGAGCGACGACGAGCACGCGGTGTCCACGCTCACCGCCGGCCCTTCGAGCCCGAGCGCGTAAGCGACCCGGCCGGAGACAACGCTGCCAGCGGCCGCGTGTCCGGCGTAGTCGTGGTACATGACGCCGGTGAAAACCCCGGTTTCACTGCCGCGCAACGTCTCCGGCACGATCCCAGCGCGTTCCAGTGCGGCCCACGAGGTTTCCAGCAGGATCCGCTGCTGCGCGTCCATCGAGAGCGCCTCGCGCGGCGAGATGCCGAAGAACTCCGGGTCGAATTCCGCCGCGTCGTAAAGGAATCCGGCCTCGCGCGTGTTCGTGGTGCCGGGCCGTTCGCCGGTGGGGTCGTACAGCGTGTCCAGCGGCCAGCCGCGGTCCTCCGGGAAGCCGCCGATCGCGTCGGTCCCGGTGGCGACGAGGTTCCACAGGTCCTCCGGCGACGTGACGCCGCCCGGGTACCGGCAGGCCATGCCGACGATCGCGATCGGCTCGCCGTCGCGCTCGCGCGTTTCCTGCAATGCGCGCTTCGCCTCGCGAAGATCGGTGGTCGCGCGTTTGAGGTAGGCGAGCAGTTTGCGCTCGTTCTCGCCCCCGGACTGGATGTCGCTACTCACGCCAATCGCCCCGCCTAACCGCGAAAAGGGTGGAAAGTGCCACGTCGGGAACGCTACCGACGGCCTCCGCGCGCCCCCACCCCTAGCGGCCCCACATTCAGCTGGCCAGCGCGGCGGCGACCGCGCGAGGGGCCGGCGACGCGGCCACCTCCGCACGCAACGCGCTCGCACCGGCACGAAGCGCGTCGTCCAGCAGCCGGGAAATCCCTTCTGCGGCACCGGAAAGCCCCGCGCCTGCGGTCGTGACACGAGTACCGAAAGCAGACTCGGTCAGCGACAGCTGCGGTAGTCCGTACGCCACTGCGGCAAGCGCCAAAGCCTCATCACCGTCGTGCACCACCGCCGCGCAGGTCGGCAGCACGGCGGCTGGCGGCGCGGCGTCGACGAGCTTCAGTTTCTGCGGCAATTCGAGACCGGCAGGCAGTTCTGCCGCACAGACGACTTCAGCGTCCACATCGGACATTGCGCGGAATACCGGCTCGTACCACGAAGGATCGTTCAGCGACAGGAGAATGCGAGCCCGGCGTGCCTTGCGGCGTAACCAAGTCGGCACCTCGACGGGACCGAAGTAGGGCACGTGCCGCAGCGGCTGTCCGGGAGAGTCTCGCAGTGAAGGCGGAACGACGTCGAGCGTGAGGTCCGCAGCGGAGTCAGGATCATCAGCCGGACCCAGCACGCGCACTGCCTTAGCCTCGACCACGCGGGCGGCGGCGATTCCGGCAGGCGCGTTCGACACGACCACCGCAGGCCGCCACAGTCGCGCGAACTCGACCAGTGCCGCGGATTCGGTCAGCGCCGCGTCGCCGTCCTCGAGCTCGACCGCGACGCAGCCGGTGCGGAGGATGTCCTCGACGAACGCGGGCCGTCCGGCGATTTTCACGTCGTGCCCGGCACTTCGCAGCGCCCACGCGAGGGGCACCAGGGTGTGGAGACGGGCCGTGGACGACGGCGCGGCCAGGAGTACACGCATGGGATCACTCCAGATACGACAAAAACCGGGCCGGCCCGGTGCGGACAGTCGTGACGAGACTATCCACCCCGGACCGGCCCGGCGTACCCCTAGAAACCGTTACTGGCCGGGCATTTTCACCGCTTCGATGGCGTTGCGGCGCATCGCCAGCCTTGCCGAGAGCGCGGTCGCCGGCCACACGATCAGGAAGATCGCGAGGACCACTCCGAGGAACACCCAGATCGGCCCGGACGGGATGATCTCGCCGGTGGTCAGCGCCATCGGCACCACGGTGAAGAGCGAGATCACGATGCCGAGCACCAGCCCGGTCACCGCCACGATCCCGCCTTCCACGAACAGCATCCGCCGGATCTGTCCCCGGTCCGCGCCCGCGAGCCGTTGCGCGCCGAACTCCCGTCGGCGGGCCAGCACGGCCACCGCGAGCGTGTTCACCGCGGCGATCGCGGCGTACGCGATGGCGAGCACAGCCAGCAGGTAGTTGATCAATGCCTCGACGTCGGCACTCGCCTGGAAGCTCGCGGCGAGCGCACTGTCGTCGCCGACCGTGACCCCGGGCCAGTCCTTCGCCCGGTCGGACAGCGCCGACACGATCGCGCTGGCGTCCCCGCCCCGCACGAGCACCTGCGACGCCAGGCCGCTGGTGGTGTGCGCGGCCAGGAGATCAGCGGGCAGCACCATGCTCGCGTAGCTGGACGGGCTGTCCAGCAGCGCGACCACGGTCACCGGGACCTGCGCCCCGTCGCCGAGCCGCATCTTGATCTTGGAGCCGACCTTGACCTCGAGCTTGTCCGCGACCGACGCGGGCAGCGCGACGGAATTCCCGCGCAACTGCGTGAGCGAGCCTTCGGTGACCTCGGTGGCGAGCACTGTGCCGCCCTGGTCCTGCGCGGCGACGCCCAGCAGCCGCAGCGGGTCGCTTCCGTTGCCGTCGTAGGGATCCTCGACCCAGCCGGAGCTGGTGACGAGCGGCGACGAGGTCGAAACCCCTGGCGTGCTGCGGATCTGCGCGAGCTCGTCCGGCGAGAACCCGCCCGCGGTCGAGCTGACCACCGCATCCGCTTTCAACTGCCCGGCGTACGCGGCGATCTGCGCTTTTTGGGCGGTGGTCTCGGAATACACGTTGCCGAGCGCGACCGCGCTGGCGAGCGTGATCGGCGTGAGCACCGCCGCGAACGCGACCGCCCGCGCCCGGGTGTTGATGACCGCGAGCGTGGCGTCGCGGCCGGCGATCCGGCGCACGAACGGACCGAACCGGTCCACCACCCAGGCGATGATCTCCGGACCGAGCAGCGCGACGCCGATCGCGCCGGTGAGCACCGCCGGTCCGCCGATCGCCGCCGCGGTGTCGGCGGGCATGAAGATCGTGGTCGCGGCGAGCAATACGGTGGCCCCGCCGCAGATCAGCGCGCCCATGCGGCGCATTGCGTTCACCTTGACGCCCGGGATCGCCGCTTCGGCCAGTGCCTGGATGGGCCGGGCCCGCGCGGCGGCCAGCGCGGCGAACCACGCGGCTCCGAAGGTGATCGCGAGCGTGGCGATGATCCCGGCCGCGAACGCGATGATGTCCTGGGTGAAGGCGAGTTCGTCCGGCACGATGCCGAGCGAGCCGCTGGTGCTGAAGATCCAGTTGCCGAGCAGGCTGCCCAGGAACGCGCCGCACACCGCGGCGATCGCACCGACCGCCATCGTCTCCATGACGACCATGCGGTGCACCTGTTTCGGCGTCGCCCCGGTCGCCCGCAGCAGCGCGAGTTCCTGCTGCCGCTGCCGGACGGTGAGGCTGATCGTCGCGGAGACCACCAGCGCCATCACGACGAGCACCATGCCGCCGAACACCGCCGCGAGCAGGATCAGCGGCAGCTGGCTTCCGCTGACGCCAAGGAATTCGGCCGAACCGCGGTCGTCGCCGGTCAGCACGGTGAGCGAGGGAACCTGCGCGGAGATCTTGCCCGCCAGGTCCGCCGCGTCGACCCCGTCGGCCGGGAAAACGCCGACGAGCCCGACCGTGCCGGGATGCGGGTTGAACCGCTGGGCGTCGGCGACAGAGAAGAAGAACGCGGGCGCGCGCACGGTCTGCGAAGGCTGCGCGATCCCGGAAACCTGGAACGACTGCCGCTGCCCGTTCACCGCCAGGTCGACGGCCGAACCGGCGTGCAGGCCAGCCGCGGCCGCGGTGGTCGCGTCGAGCACGACCTGTCCCGGCGTGTTCGGAGCCGCTCCTTCGGTGAGCTTGTATCCGCCCAGCGAAGCCGAATCCCAGCCGTGTCCGGAAAGGACAGACGCCCCCGACTCGGCGGGCGCGCCGTCGTGCAGCAAGACCGTCGCGAACGACACGTCCGGCACCGCTTGTCCGACGCCCTGCACCGCCGAGATCTTCGCGACCTGGTCCTCCGGCAGCACCGCGCGCTCGGCGTACGGGACGACCTGGGATTCCTCGTCGGGCAGCTTGAACCCGGCGGACCCGCCGACCACGAGAGGCGCCGCGGACAGCCGTTCCGGCGCCGCTTTCAGCACGATCGCCGTCTCGAACAGCCCGGCGCACGCGATCAGCAGACCGCAGCCGATGAGGATGGCGACGAACGACGCGAGCGACGCCGCCGCGCGGTACCGGAGGCTCGACAGCGCGAGCGCGAGCACCACTCGCCGCGAACTCACCGCTGCCTCCTCGCTTGCTCGCCGAGGTGCGCCAGGGTGCTCGCGACCGCGTCGACGCTGGGCGAGGCCATTTGCGTGACGATCCGGCCGTCGACCAGGAACAGCACGTTGTCCGCGTGGGACGCCGCGACCGGGTCGTGGGTGACCATCACGATGGTCTGGCCCGCGCTGACCAGCTCGCGCATCAGGCCGAGCACCTCGAGCGCGGTGGTGGTGTCGAGCGCGCCGGTGGGCTCGTCGGCGAACACCACGGCCGGACGGGCGGCGAGCGCGCGGGCGATCGCGACGCGCTGCTGCTGTCCGCCGGACAGCTCGCCGGGCCGGTGCTTGACGCGCTGGGACAGCCCGACGCGCGCGATCACCTGGTCCACCCACGCCTTGTCCGGCGCGCGGCCGGCCAGCAGGGTGGGCAGCGTGACGTTCTGCTCCACGTTCAGCGCCGGCATCAGGTTGAACGACTGGAAAATGAACGCGACGTGCTCGCGGCGCAGCTCGGTGAGCTGGGTTTCGTTCTTGCCCTTGAGGTCGGTCCCGACGAGGGTGACCTTCCCCGAGGTCGGCGTGTCCAGCCCGGCCGCGCAGTGCAGCAGCGTGCTCTTGCCCGAACCGGACGGGCCCATCACCGCGGTGAAGGTGCCCGCCGGGAAGGCGACGGACACGCCGGCGAGCGCTTCGACAGCGCTCTCCCCGCGGCCGTAGGTCTTGCGCACCGCGTCCAGCTGGACGGGTGTTGCCACGGAAGTGGTGGTGGGCACGTCGTTCACTCCGATCCGTTCCCGGAACCGCGGCGGTCGAGCGACCACCAGACCGCGAGCACGATGGCGCCCCCGCCCAGCGTCCACAGCCAGAAGGGCGATTTGAAGGACATGCTGATAAGGCTCATCAGCAGCCAGATCACGAACTGCACGCCCGTGATGACGGCCCAGGCGATCGTGACGATTCGGCGAGCGAGTCCGCTCCCGGAGCGGGTCTTCTCGGTGCTCTCCGACATGAGGCCCCCAATACGGCTTCGACGGAGTCGGGATTAATTGTGTAAGGCTTGAACAGTTTAGCGGACTACCTCGGATCGGGGAACCCCAGACCCCTCGTGCCGGGTCCGCTCAGGACGCCCCGCCCGCCGTGGCCCGCGCCCGCCGGTCGAAGTCCCGGACGCTCCACACGCCCGCGACCAGCACTCCGCCGCCGAGCAGCACCCAGAGCAGCCACAGCGGATCCCACTGCCCGCCGATCACGCCGATCCCGAACCAGATCAGCGCGTTGACCGCGACGACCACCACCCAGAGCCCGAACGCGAGCTTCGGCGCGGCCTCCAGCAACGGAGGCGGCGACCCCGAAGCCCGCCCTTCGACCGCGGCCCGCAACGCCGCGTGCGACCCGGCGAGCCGGATCCGAGCCAGCCTGCGGGCCGCTTCCTGCCCGTCGCAAGCCCCCTCGGAACGGGCGTGCTCAACCTCGGCAGCCGCCAGCTTCCGGTCCAATTCGGTGACCTTCCCGAATCCGAACCGGTTGGTCTCGCTCACGTTGGCTCGCCCCCAGACCAGATCAGTGTAAGACTTGCACAGTTTACTGAAAGACGTACCGGAGCGAAAGATGCCGATCGAGCCCGATCCCCGAGCCCTGCCGCCGGGCCTGACCCCAGCGTGGGAAGGCGCCCCCCGCCCCCGCCGAGGACCGAAGCCGTCGCACACCGTGGAGGCGGTGGTGACGGCCGCCGTCGAACTGGCCGACACCGAAGGCCTGGCAGCCGCGTCGCTGCCGAACATCGCGTCCGCACTAGGACTGACGACCAACGCGCTGTACCGGTACGTAAGCTCGAAAGACGAACTGCTGATCCTCCTCGCAGACGCCGGCTTCGGCCCACCCCCACCCGCCCCGGTCGACCTGGACTGGCGCTCCGCGGTCCGCACCTGGGCAGACGCCGCAACCAAACGCTATGCGGCCCGCCCCTGGCTGCTGGACGTCCGCGAGGGCCTGACCCCGCACCGCCTCCGCTGGACCGAGCAACTCCTGGCCGTCTTCGCCGGGGTTGGTTTGTCCACAGTGGACGCCCTGTCCTGCGCGGAACTGGTCACCGCGGTAGTCCGAGCCACCGCGGACCGTCGGCGCACGATCGCCGACCCGGACTCGCCGGAATCGACCGAGTACGCAGGTGAGGTGCGCGCGTTCCTGCACCCCCGCCTGGCCGAGGGGGACTACCCGTACCTGGCTGAGCTGGCAGGAACTGGGGAGTACCCCGCCGCCGCGCCTGAGGACTTCGCCCTGGAGCGGGTTTTGGACGGAATCGCCGCCCTGCTCCCCTGACGCCCCGTTCGTGAGGGCCACCCCCACAGCCCCTGATTCCCTCAGGGTTCCCCTCACGGACGTCGCCCGTCATCACAATGAGCTTCGGGGTGCCCCACGCGCGATCGAGGCGCAATGTCGCCGCCAGGCGACGAGCCGCCCCCGCAGATTTACCCGACAGAACCCAGCCACCCCTCCACAGCCTTGGCAGTAGTCTCCACATCCGAATCCACAATACTGAAATGATCCCCAGGAACAGTAACCACCACGTCCGCCCGATCCCAAGTAGTCCGCCACAACCCAGGATCCTCCCCCGCCCGATCCACAGAATCCCCCGAAATGACAAACCTCCGATCCGGCCGAACCAACACCACCGGAACAGAAACCTCAGGCAGCTCAACCCCGTCCAGCAACCCAAGGTAATAAGCCATAGCAGTCAGCTTATCCCGATCGAACGGCCCGAACTGCTCCTCCCGCTCAACCATCCCCGCAGCCATATCCCGAACAGTATCCCCGGCATCCCCGGAATCTTCCATGGAGTAGCTATCCAAAAGAACAACCCCAGCCGCCCCCACCCGAGCTGCCAGCGCATAAGCCAGCACCCCGCCAGAAGAATGCCCCACTAAAACAAACGGCCCATCCCCAGCAAGCCGCACACTCTCCGCCAACACATCCAGCAACGCGTCGAGATCAGCAGGAAGCATCTCCCCAGCCACGAACCCAGGCGTAGGCAAAGCAGCAACCCGCCGCACCCCCCGGAACCGGGCCGCCAGCTTCGCGTACTGATAAGCCCCGCCCATCCCAGCCGGAGTGGGAACCGCCAGCAACCGCACTCCGGCGGGCCCGTCGGCGAGCTCCACCGGCCGAGGCTCCTCCGGAAGCTCCGCCACCGTCCGGAACGTGGGCCGCAACCGAGCCGCCGCCCCCAGCAACGCGAGACCGTTCTCCACCTGCCCACCTCGGACAGCCTCGAAGAACATCTCCGCGACCGGGTCCCCGCCAGCCTCAACCGCCGGCCCGGTCAACACGGAAAGCAAATGCCTCGCCAACCCACTCGGCGTCCGGTGATCGAACGCGATCGAGGCGGGCAACGAAACCCCGGCCACTCCCACGATCCGATTCCGCAGCTCAACCGCGGTCAGCGAATCAAACCCCATCTCCAAGAAGTGCGCGTCCTTGTCAAGCTCCGCGGGGTCGGCATACCCGAGCAGCCCAGCGACCTGCTCCAGCACAAACGCCCGCAGCCCCTTCTCAGACAGCTCCAACTCCGAGACAGAGTCAGACACCGCACGCCGCTTCTTCACCACAACCTGCGCCGAGCCAGCCGCCTCCGGCACCGCCAACTCCCGCAACGCCACCGACTCGGCCGCCGCGACCGGCCGCCCGGAACGATCGGCGAGCAACACCGCCACCCGGTCGTCCCCCAGCGGAGTCAACCGAACCCGCAGCTTCGCCGCCCCAGTCGCGAACAACCGGAAGTCCCGCCATTCCACCGCGTCCCCGCCCACCACGGACAGCGCGGCATCCAGCACCGCCGGAGGCAAACCGAACCGCTCGTCCGGAGAAACTTCCATCTCCCCGAACACCACCCCGTTGACCGCCCAAGCCGCGTCAAGCCGCCCAGCCGCCACCGATTCCGCCCCGGCGGGCGGCCACTGGCCGATCCCTTCCGGCTCAGCACCGTCGTCCACGGCCAGAACACCCTCGGCATGCCTAATCCACGCACCATTGTGTCGCGAGTGGACAGTCACCGAACGCTGTCCAGCGTCATCCGGCTCGCCCACCACGGTCTGCACCTGCTCAGAAGCCAAAGGCGACTCAACGGCCAACCGCACCACGCGTCCGCAGCCGACCTCGTCCCCAGCGCGAAGCGCCAGCTCCACAAAACCCGCAACCGGGAACGCTTCACCAGCGGGCAAGGTCCCGCTCAACACCACCTTGGACGATCCAGCGATCGTCAACGCAGGCCCGAACAACGTCGCGAGCCCAGTTCCAGTCGCCCGGCGAGCCTCCATGTCCACCGACGGCCAGTACCGCGTCCGGTGGAACGCATACGGCGGCAACGGAACCGTAGCCGTGGAGCGCCCGTGGAACATCCGCCGGACGTCCAGCCCCGCGCCAAGGACGTGCAACTGCCCAGCAGCCAGAAGGGTCGAAGCAACCTCTCCACGATTCCGCCGAAGCACCGGAACGAACTCCGCGTCCTCAACAGTCGCCTCAGCGGCCGCGGTGAGCACCCCGTTCGTACTCAACTCGACAAAGCGAGTCGCCCCCGAAGCCCGCACCGCGTCCGCGAAACGAACCGTGTTCCGGCAGTTGGCCACCCAATGCGCCGGATCGGACAACTCGTCGGTCACCTCGGCACCAGTGACCGTCGAGACCACCGGCACAGTCGGTGCGGCGAACGTCAGCTCCTGCGCGATCTCTTCCAGCTCTTCGAGAATCTCGTCCAGCAACGGCGAGTGCACCGCACAATCGATCGCCAGCCGGTTAGTACGCCGGCCAAGCTTCTCGAAGTGCTCGACGAGCACCTGAACCGCACTGTCCACACCGGACACCACCACCGACCGCGGCCCGTTCACCGCCGCGAGCGAAACGTCGTCGCCCAGCAACGGCCGCACCTCGTCCGCGCTGGCCTCGACCGCGACCACGGCACCAGCCCGAGTCTCCGCCATCAGCTGACCCCGGTGCGCGACAAGCTTCACCGCGTCGTCCAAAGAGAACACGTCGGCCAGATGGGCGGCCGCGATCTCGCCGACCGAATGCCCCACGAGCACCTCCGGCCGCTGCCCCCACGACTCCAGCAGCCGATACAACGCCACCGAGAAAGAGAACACCGCGGCCTGGCTGAACTGAGTCCGGTCCAGCAACTGCGCATCCACCGATCCGGCCTCGGCGAACATCACCGTGCGCAACGAACGGCCGAGATGCTGATCGAACTTCGCCGCGACCCGCTCCAGCTCGTGCCCGAAAACCGGGAACGCAGCAGACAACTCCGCGCCCATCCCGGCCCGCTGGCTGCCCTGCCCCGGCAAGAGATACGCAGCCCGCCCGCCAGAGCGAGCACGCCCCGTCAAAACGGAGTCCGAAGTAGACAAAGCCGCTAGCGCCGCACGAAGCTCAGCGGCATCCGAACCGACCACTGCGGCCCGATGCGAGAACAACGGCTGCCGATTCGCCTGCGAGTAAACGACATCCAAAGTCGGATACGCGTCGAGGTACGCCAGCAACGCCCGAGCCTGATCCGGAAGCGCCGCTGCAGTCCGAGCGGAGAACACGAGCGGCGGCAACACACCACCAGGATCAACCGTCTCAGCCGCTTCCGACACGACGTCCGGAGCCTGCTCCAGAATCACGTGCGCGTTAGTCCCGCTGTACCCGAACGCCGAGACCGCAGCGCGACGCGGCCGATCCACTTCCGGCCAGTCCCGAGACTCGTCCAGCAGCCGCACAGTTCCGGCGCCCCAGTCGACATCGTGCGTCGGCTCGGTGACGTGCAAGGTCGACGGCAACACCCCGTGCCGCATCGCCTGCACCATCTTGATGACGCCCGCGACACCCGCCGCGGCCTGCGTGTGCCCGATGTTCGACTTCACCGAACCAAGCCACAATGGACGGTCCGCCGAGCGCTCCCGGCCATAGGTAGCCAGCAGCGCGGAAGTTTCAATCCGGTCACCCAGCGGAGTACTCGCACCATGCCCCTCGACAGCGTCCACATCGGACGCCACCAGACCAGCAGCCGACAACGCGTGCCGGATCAGCTTTTCCTGCGCCGGTGCACTCGGCGCGTTAAGACCGTTGGAAGCACCATCGGCATTGACCGCGCTGGACTTCACCACAGCAAGTACGTTGTGCCCGTTGCGCTGCGCGTCAGTCAGCCGCTCGAGCACGAGCACTCCGACGCCTTCGCCCCAGCCGAACCCGTCCGCTGCCGCCGAGTACGGCTTGCACCGGCCATCCCGAGCGACAGCACCGTCGAGGAATTGCGCGAATGGCGCCGGCGAGACGAGCGCCGAGACACCGGCGACCAACGCGAGCGAGCAGTCACCCCCGCGCAACGCCTGGGTCGCCTGATGCAAGGCCACCAACGACGACGAGCACGCGGTATCCACCGACACCGCGGGCCCTTCGAGACCGAAGGCGTACGCGACCCGTCCGGAAACCACACTGCTCAACGCGCCGGAGCCGCGGTAGAGCCCGCCGCCCTGTTCGAGCGCGTCCCCCGGGTCGTAGTCGGACTGCATCACGCCGACGAACACCCCGGTCGTGCTTCCCTTGAGCGCCAACGGATCCACGCCCGCGTTCTCCAGCGCGATCCACGAAGACTCCAGCAGCATCCGCTGTTGCGGGTCCATCATCACGGCTTCGTTGGGGCTGATGCCGAAGAACGCCGCGTCGAAATCGGTGGCGTCCGGGACGAACCCGCCGCGCGGGGTGCCGCCTTCCGGCGCGACCTGCTCCAGCCAGTGGTCCATGTCCCAGGCACGGTCGGTCGGGAAGTCGCTGGTCCCGTCCTGGCCGGCGGCGACCAGCTGCCACAGCTCCTCCGGCGTGGTGACGCCGCCGGGGAACCGGCAGGCCATGCCCACGATCGCGATCGGCTCGTCGCTGCCCACGACGGTGGTCTCCGGGCCGGCCGTGTCCGCGTCCAGGTCGCCGAGCAGCTCGTCGTGCAGGTGCGCGGCGAGATCGGCGGCGGTCGGGTGGTCGAAGACGAGCGTCGCGGTGAGGCTGAGGCCGGTGGCCTCGTTGAGCGTGTTGCGCAGCTCGACCGCGGTCAGCGAGTCGAAGCCGAGGTCCTTGAACGCCCGGTCGGCGTCGATCACGTCCGTCGACGTGTGGCCGAGCACCACCGCCGCGTGCTCGATGACCAGGTCACGCAGGTGGTCAAGGCGCTTGTCCGCGGGAAGGCGGACCAGTTTGCCCAGCAGCGAGTCCGTCCCGGCTTCACGGTCGGCGACGGTACGCCGGGTCGCCGGGACCAGGCCGCGCAGCAGGTCCGGCACCGCACCGGCCTCGCGCCACGCGGGCAGGTCGAGCTTCACCGGCACAAAGACCGCGCCAGTCGAGCTGACCGCAGCGTCGAACAGCGCCAGCCCCTCCGCCGCGGTGAACGCGCCGAGCCCGCGTTTGCCGTTCGTTTCGCCAGCCATCCCGGCCGCCGATTCCCACATGCCCCACGCGAGCGAGTGCGCGGGCTTGCCTTCGGCGCGCCGGTGCGCGGCGAGAGCGTCGAGGAAAGCGTTTGCGGCGGCGTAGTTCGCCTGGCCAGGAGCGCCGAGCACCCCAGCGGCCGACGAGAAGGTGACGAACGCCGAGACGTCTCCAGCCAGTTCATGCAGGTGCCAGGCGGCAAGTGCCTTCGGGTTGAAGACGCCGTCGATCCGCTCCGGAGTCATCGACGGCAGCACCCCGTCGTCCAAGACTCCGGCGGCATGCACCACCGCAGCGACCGGGTGCTTCTTCAGCAACCGCGCCACGGCCTTGCGATCAGTGAGGTCGCACGCGGCGACAGTCGTCTCTGCGCCGAGCTCGGCCAGTTCCGCGACGAGTTCCGCAGTGCCCGGGGCCTGGTCACCACGGCGGCTGACCAGCAGCAACTGCCGCGCCCCCTGCTTCGCGAGGTGGGTGGCGACGATCCGGCCGAGCGCCCCAGTGCCGCCAGTGAGCAGCACGGTTCCGGCCGACCAGTCGACCGGCTCCCCCAGCTCCGGCGTAGCCCGGACGAGACGCGGCACGCGCACCTCGGTGCCGGACACCCGCACCGCCGATTCGTCCGCCGCGGCGATGGCCGCGAACTGCTCGACGGTCGCGTCGCCCTCGACGAGCACGATCCGGCCCGGGTTCTCCACCTGCGCGGACCGGACGAGACCAGCCACCGCGGCGCCAGCGAGGTCGTCGCCGGTCACGACGAGAAGCTTCTCTTTTGCGTCCGACTGCAGTTTGGACAGTGCACTGTGGACGGCCTTCTTCGCCCTAGCAGCGTCGTTCCCGCTGCCAGCCGAGTAAACCTCGTACGCCGCCTGTGCATCCGGCAGCGTCGTCGGCACCCAGTCCACTTCGTACAGTTCGTCCGAACCAGTCGGAGCCGCGGCCGCCAGCTGGTCCTCGCTGATCTGCCGCAACTTCAACGTCCCGACCCGCGCGACCGGCGCCCCAGCGCTGTCGGCAAGACGGAGCTCGACCGCCTGTTCACCGGTCGGTCGCACGTGGACTCGCAGCGCGGACGCGCCCGTCGCGAAAAGCTCCACTTCGGACCAGGCGTACGGCAGCGTTGTGCCCTCTCCGGCCGCCGCGCTAAGGCCCACGGCGTGCAGGGTCGCGTCGAACACCGCCGGGTGCAGGCCGAACGCCTCCGCCCCGATCCGCTCTTGTTCGGGCAGCGCGACCTCGGCGTACACGTCCTCACCGCGCTGCCACGCCGCCTGCAGGCCCTGGAACACCGGCCCGTAAGCCATTCCGTGCTCGGCCAGCAGCTCGTACATTCCTTCGACGTCCACCGTCTCGGCACCGGCCGGCGGCCATTCGCTGAGCTCGAAGTTCGTCCCGGAAGCGGCGGACGCGAGCGTGCCGTCCGCGTGCCGGGTCCAGCCGGCGGCGGTGGCGAGATCGTCGGGTCGCGAGTGGACACTGATCGGCCGGGTCCCGTCGGCGGCCGGAGTTCCGATGCGCACCTGGATCCGCGCGGCCCCCTTCGCGGGCAGCACGAGCGGCGCGTGCAGGGTCAGCTCCTGGACCCGGCCGCAGCCGACCTCGTCCCCGGCACGCACGGCAAGCTCGACAAACGCCGTGCCGGGCAACAGGATCGAGCCCCCGACAGCGTGATCGGCCAGCCACGGATGCGTCGCCGTGGACACGCGACCGGACAGCACCACGCCGTCCGCGTCGGCGAGCAGCGTCGCCGCGCCGAGCAGCGGGTGGTCGACCGGGTCGAGGCCCATCGACGAGACATCCCCGGATTCGGACGAAACCTCCAGCCAGTAACGCTGGTGCTGGAACCCGTACGTCGGCAGGTCCGCCCGGCTCGCACCCCGAGAGGCGAAGTGCGCGGCCCAATTCGGCACCACGCCGCGAACGTGCAGCGTTGCCAACGCGGTCAGCAGCGCCACGTCCTCGGGGACGTCACGACGCTGGCCCGGCACCGCCACCGCGTCACCGGCGGACTGCGGAACCACCGCAGTCAACGGGGCGTCCGGGCCTAGCTCGAGGAAGCGGTTAACGCCCTCGGCGGCAAGAGCGCGGACCGCGTCGGCGAACCGGACCGGCTCGCGGACGTTGCGCACCCAGTACTCCGGGTCAGCCAGTTCGGCGTAGACCTCTTGGCCGGTCACGCTGGAGATCACCGAGATCGTCGGCTGCGCGTAAGCGATGCTCTGCGCGACCGTACGGAACTCGGCGAGCATCGGTTCCATCAGTCGCGAGTGGAATGCGTGTGAGACTTTGAGCTGCGTCGTCCGTCGCCCGGCGTCGCTGAACTTCGCGGCCACCGCTGCGACGGCGTCCTCGGCACCGGAGAGCACCACCGAGCGCGGCCCGTTCACCGCGGCGACATCGACCGTCCCTTGTGGATCGTGCTCGGCGACCTCATCGGGAGTTCCTTCAACGGCCGCCATCGCGCCGCCCTTCGGCAACGCCTGCATCAACCGTCCGCGAGCGGCGACCAGCTTTGCCGCGTCAGCCAACGAGAATACGCCCGCGCAGTGCGCGGCAGCGAGCTCGCCGATGGAGTGGCCACACAACGCGGCCGGAGCGAGACCCCACGATTCGACCAGCCGGAACAACGCGACCTCGAACGCGAACAGCGCGGCCTGGGTGTTCACGGTCTGCCCCAACGCGTCCGCGTCGCCGTCGATGATCGCGCGGATCGGCCGGTCGAGATGCCGGTCGAGCTCCGCGCACGCCGCCGCGTAAGCCTCGGCGAAGACCGGGAAGACCTCCAGCTGACGGCCCATCCCGACCCGCTGAGAGCCCTGTCCGGAGAACAGGAACGCCAGCGACGCCTCGCCGCGTGCCAGGCCGCTCACCGCGCCCAGCTCGCCGTTCGCGAGCGCGTTCAACGCGGGCAGAACGTCCTCAATGGACTTCCCGATCACCGCGGCCCGGTGGTCCAGATGCGTCCGCGACGCGCCCAAGCTGGCGGCGACGTCGAGCAGTTCCAGTTCCGGCTGTGCCGCAAGGTGTTCGGCCAGCCGTACTGCCTGCGCCCGCAACGCCTGTGGCGTCCGACCGGAGACGACGACCGGAACCGCCGCCTCGTCGCGCAGCGTCTCCACCGCCTCCGGCGCAGGTGCTTCCTCGATGATGATGTGCGCGTTGGTCCCGCTCAGCCCGAAGCACGACACCGCACCGCGTCGCGGCTGTTCCCCGCGCTCCCACGGCCGGGCCTCGGTCAGCAGCTCGACCTTGCCCGCGGCCCAGTCCACATGCCGAGTCGGTTTGTCGACATGCAGCGTCTTCGGCAGCAGGTCGTTGTTCAGCGCCAGCACGATTTTCAGCACGCCAGCGACCCCGGACGCGGCCTGCGTGTGCCCCACGTTCGACTTGATCGACCCCAGCCACAGCGGCTCTTCGCGCTCCTGGCCATACGTCGCGAGCAGTGCCTGCGCCTCGATCGGGTCGCCCAGTTTGGTCGCGGTGCCGTGCGCCTCGACGACGTCGATCTCGTCCGGCCGCAGCCGCGCGTTCGCCAGCGCCTGCCGGATCACGCGCTGCTGCGCGGGCCCGTTCGGCGCGGTCATGCCGTTGGACGCGCCGTCCTGGTTTATCGCGGTGCCACGGACGAGCGCCAGCACCGGGTGCCCGTTGCGTTGTGCGTCGGACAGCCGCTCGACCAGCAACATGCCGCAGCCCTCGGACCAGCCAGTACCGTCCGCCGAGTCGGCGAAGGTACGGCAACGAGCGCTGCGAGCGAGCGTGCCGTCGAGGGAGAACTCGACGAACGTCCGCGGCGTCGACATCACCGAGACGCCGCCGGCGAGCGCGAGCGTGCATTCGCCGTTGCGCAGCGCCTGCACCGCCAAGTGCAGCGCGACGAGCGAGGACGAGCACGCGGTGTCGATGGTCACCGCGGGTCCTTCGAGCCCGAAGGTATAGGCGAGGCGGCCGGAAATGACGCCGGAAGAGCCGTAGCTGCCCTGATAATTGTGGTACATCGTACCCGCGAAAACGCCGGTCGCGCTGCCCTTCACCGAATGCGGTGCGATCCCCGCGCGCTCGAACGCCTCCCAGGACGTTTCGAGCAGCAGCCGCTGTTGCGGGTCCATCAGCAGCGCCTCGCGCGGACTGATGCCGAACAGATCGGCGTCGAAATCAAGCGCGTCGTGCAGGAAACCACCCTCGCGCACATAACTCGAACCCGGCCGTTCGCCGGTCGGATCGTAGAGCCGGTCGAGATCCCAGCCCCGGTTCGACGGGAACTCGCCGATCGCGTCGATCCCACCGGACAGCAGTTCCCACAACGCTTCCGGTGTCCCCGCGCCGCCGGGAAGCCGACAGGCCATCCCGACGATCGCGATCGGCTCCCGCGCGGCCTCGGTGAGCTTGCGGTTCTTCTCGCGCAACCGCTCGGTTTCCTTCACCGAAGCGCGGAGCGCACCGACCAGCTTCTCCTCGGAGTTGCCCACGTGCCCACGTTCCTTCCGCGTCGCATGCTCGCCCGACGCCGTGACGATACGAGCGCGCCCGCGCGCGGACCCACCCCTAACGGCCCCTGCCGCGCCGGTCCGCCCGCCCGGCCAAGGTCCGCTTTAGACGGTCTTTAGGGGTTGTCGCAGGCACCGCCGGGTGTCAGATTTTGCTGGCGTTCCAAGCCATTTCGCACGGCTCGTTTCCGCTGGGGGTTTCACCGCCCGGACAAGGACTGGGGAATCGTATGCACACGTTGACACGCAGGCTGCTGGTGGTGGGAGCCCACGGCGACGACGAAACGCTCGGCGCGGGCGGGACTATCGCCCGGCTCGCCGACGAGGGCGTCACCGTTTCGCTTTGCATTCTCACCAACGACGACGGTTCGCGTTCGGCCGCCGGCGCCGAGGTCACCAATCGCACCGACGCGATCGAACTGGCCGCGAAAACGCTCGGCATCGAGCGTGTGCGAGTCCACGGATTCGGCGACAACCGGCTCGACACGGTCAGCCATCTCGAGCTGAACCAGGTCGTCGAGCGCGAGGTCCGCGAATTCGAGCCGGACACCATCTTCGCCACGAGCATGTGCGACCTGAGCACCGACCACGCGCTGGTCAGCCGCGCCGCGCGGGTCGCCGGACGGCCGGGCAAGGGCCCGGTGCGCGAGGTACGCACGTTCGAGATCCGCTCCGCCACCGACGTCGGAGAGGCCTCCGGGCTGCCGGTCACGTTCCGGCCGAACTGCTGGCAGATCATCGACGAGAGCCACCTCGAACGCAAAATCGAAGCGCTGCGCGCCTACGGCAAGGAACTGGAGCCGTGGCCGAATCCGCGCAGCGAACGCGGCGTCCGCGCCTTGGCCGAATACCGCGGCTCACAGGTCAGCGCCGGGCTCGCCGAGGCCTTCGAAATCGTCCGTTCGGTCCGATGACCGGTGTTTCCCCGCTTTTCCCATTCGCTTCTACCACTCGCTTTTACCACTGCCCATCCAGAAACGGGTGACCAGGAATGACCAGTACTGTCGCTGAATTCGAGACCATCGCCGAACGGAACGAACTGACGTCGGTCGCGGTGATCGGGATGGGCTACGTCGGCCTGCCGACCGCGCTCGGACTGCACGCCGGCGGCGTCGGCGTGATCGGCATCGACCTGTCGCAGAACCGGCTCGACTCGATCCGCTCCGGCGAGGTCGACCTCATCGAGGCCGATCACCGCAGGCTCGAGAAAGCCGTGCACCAGGAGGACTTCCAGCTCACCGCGGACTCGGCGCGGATGGCCGAGGCGGACGCGGTGCTGGTGTGCGTGCCGACCGGGCTCGACGAGTACCTGATGCCGGACCTCGGCCCGCTCGAGGCGGCGTGCGCGGCGCTCGTCGCGAACGCCCGGCGCGGCCAGACCTTCATCCTCACCTCGACCAGCTACGTCGGCACCTCGAACCGGCTTCTGGTGAAACCGCTGGTGGCCAAGGGCTTCACCATCGGACGCGACCTGTTCGTGGCCTCCAGCCCGGAGCGGATCGACCCGGGCAACGTCACGCACACCCAGTCCGAGACGCCGCGCGTGCTGGGCGGCGTGACCCCGGTGTGCACCGCGATGGCGCAGCGCGTGATCAACGTGCTCACTCCAAGCGTGCACTGCGTCAGCTCGCCGGAAGCGGCGGAGATGACCAAGCTGTACGAGAACACGTTCCGCGCGGTGAACATCGCGCTGGCCAACGAGTTCGCCGAGATCAGCGACGGCTTCGCGATCGACCCGATCGAGGTCATCGACGCGGCGGCCAGCAAACCGTACGGCTTCATGGCCTTCCACCCGGGCCCTGGCGTCGGCGGCCACTGCATCCCCTGCGACCCGCACTACCTGCTGTGGCAGCTGCGCGCGACGCAGAGCAACGCGCCGTTGGTCACCCAGGCGATGCACGCCATCGCGGAGCGGCCGAAGCAGGTTGTCGACCGCGTACTGAACACACTGTCGCGCGAAGGCAAGGGCATGGCGGGTACTCGCGTGCTGGTGGTCGGCGTGACGTACAAGCCCGGCGTGCAGGACGTGCGTTCGTCGTCCGCGCTCGACATCCTCGACCTTCTCGCCGCGAAGGGCGCGACGGTCGGCTACTACGACCCGCTGGTCCCGAACGTCCGGGTCACCGGTGGTTCGCTCGACACCGTTCCCGAGCCGGAAGGCCAGGACTGGGACGTCGCGCTCATCCACACCATCCAGCCCGGCCACGACTACGAATGGCTCGCCGACTGCCCGACCGTCATCGACTCCACTTACCGCTTCGACCGCGCGCTCTTCGCGAACTGAGAGGAAAACACAGTGCGTTACCTGATCACCGGAGGCGCCGGGTTCATCGGCTCCCACCTCACCGAGCACCTGCTGGCCCGCGGCGACGAGGTCGTCGCACTGGACAACCTCAGCACCGGCACCCTGGACAACCTCACCGGCGTCGCCGGGCACCCCGGATTCCGGTTCGTGCGCGGTTCGATCACCGACCCGAACGCGGTCGAATCGTGCATGGCGGGCATCGACGCGGTGTTCCACCTCGCCGCCGCCGTCGGCGTGTTCACCATCCTCGACAAGACCATGGACAGCCTGCGCACCAACCTGCACGGCACCGAGAACATGCTCGACGCGGCGCTGCGCCACGACGTGCCGATCCTCGTCGCGTCCACGAGCGAGATCTACGGCAAGAACACCGCCGACGGGCTCCGCGAGGACGACGACCGGATCATCGGCTCGCCGCTGAAGAACCGCTGGTCCTACGCCGAGGCGAAGGCGCTGGACGAGACTTTCGCCCACTTGTACGCGGTGGAGCACGGCCTGCGCACGGTGATCGTGCGGCCGTTCAACACCGTCGGGCCGCGCCAGACCGGGCGCTACGGCATGGTCATCCCGCGCTTCGTGACGCAGGCGCTGGCCGGCGAACCGATCACGGTGTTCGGCGACGGACAGCAGACTCGCTGCTTCTGCCACGTGCACGACGTCGTGCCCGCGCTGGCGGACCTGCTCGCCGACGAATCCGCGTACGGCAAGGTGTTCAACCTCGGCAGCAACGAGCAGACGACCATCTCGCAGCTGGCCGAGCGCGTGATCGGCGCGACCGGTTCGAGCAGCACCATCACGAAGGTGCCCTACGAGGAGGCGTACGGCGACGGGTACGAGGACATGCAGCGTCGCATTCCCGACTGCACCCGCGCGTACAACCAGATCGGCTTCGTGCCGACGCGCTCGCTGGACGACATCATCGACGCGGTGGTCGCCGACCGCCGATCCTGACCTGTTTCCGGTTCCGGTTCCGGTGAAGGGCCTCTCGCGGATTTCGCGCGAGAGGCCCTTCACGCGTTTCGGAGCTTGACGTAGACGGCAGTCAGGTGGCTGGCAGCGGTGTTCGCGGACACTCCCAGTACCTCCGCGATCACCGCCACCGGCGTGCCCTGCGCGGCGAGTTCGGCGACTCGCAGCTCTACGTCGGTCAGCACCCTTGTCCCGCTTTCCATTACTGTCCGGCGCCGGCCAGCTCGCCGGCGAGCGCACTTCGCCCGGCCACGCCGAGTTTCCGGTACACCCTGGTCAGATGTTGCTCCACAGTGGACACTGTGATGTACAGCGTTTCGGCGATCTGGCGGTTGGTCCGCCCGTGCGCCGCGAGCTCCGCGACGCGCAATTCCGCCTCGCTGAGCGCCGTCGCCACCACTCCTTCGGGATCCGCGCGAGGCGGCTCGGGTCTCGACGCGACCGGACGCGGCGTGAGCGGACGCATCGGCTGCCGCGGCACCTGCACCGGTTTCACCAGGCCCGCCGAGCGTTCCGCACGCTGGCCGAGCTGGTTGATCGCGCGGACCGTGCGGGCCAGCTCAAGCCGGTCGCCGGATTCCTTGAACGCCTCCGCCGCACGGTTCAGCAGACCGGAGCGCGCACCGGTGTCCCCGGCGAATGCCAACACTCGCAGCGCCACTGCCTGCGAGAACGCGTCCGTCGTGTCCGCCAGCTGCTGTTTCGCCAGCTCGACCGCCAGGGTCGGATTGCGCAACCGCAGGTTCGCTTCGGCCAGATCGGTCCGCCATGGTGCGACCGCGGGCAAATCGAGATTGCGGTCTCGGAGAATCCGTTGGCATTGCTGGAAATCACTCACTGCGGAAAGGCCGCGGTTTGTGGCCAGATGGAACTGCCCGCGCGCTCTGAGGAACCGTACGCCGCCGAGTGTCGTGTACACCGTTTCAGGCAGAGCGTGTCGCAACACCGCTGCTGCCGCCTTGAACGCACCTGCCGCGGTGTACGCGGTCAGCATCGTGGCCAGTGGGTACGTGATCGCGACGCCCCAGTTCGGTTCGTCGAGCAACGCGAGCGCACGGCTCGCCGCTTCCGCTGCTTCGGTCGGTTCTCCGCGACGCAGCAGCAGACTCGCGCCGATAGCGTCAAGCATCGCCTTCCACGTCACCGCGCCGCGATACTCGGCCTCCTCGGCGAGCGAAGAGCACCATCCTTCCGCGCGGTCCGCCTTACCGTCGTACGCGAGCGCGAGAATGGCTGTGGCCAACGCTTCCAGCGAAGTGTCCGAGAGTCGACAGTTCTGCAGAATCCGCTCCGCGCACACCGAAGTCTCTTCGCTGCCGCCGACCTGCCATACCGAGGCGAGCGTGCTCGCCGTGCGCATCCAGGGATCCGACGCGTCGACCGACAGCTGCGGTGCCGCGCCGTAATGCCAATGCGCCGCGAGAGTCAGCTCAGCTGCCGTTCGCGGGTGTAGCGGCTCGAGGTCGTCGCCCAGCCGGACCAGCGCGGACTCGAACGTTTCCCGGTCACCGAACCACAATGACTGGCGCACCAACGCGATCCGGTCGGATTGATCGAGCGAACCAGCCTCGCGCAGCGCCGCCAGATGCGGTGCGGCCGCCGCCGGGTTGACCCGCCAGGTGATCTTGGCCAGCAGCTGCGAAATCATCTGCTGCTCCCACGACGCGGTGGTCGTCGATGCCGCCAGATGCAGACAACGGGTGGCGAAGTCGACGTCGTCGCCGAGCATCACCTGCTCCGCCGCCGCGACCAGCACCGGCAACGCCCACTCCGCCTGAGCCTCGCCCGCCGCCACGAGATGCCGCGCGACCTCCGGTGCCGGCAATCCGCGTGCGTGCTTCACCTCAGCCGCCCGGATGTGCAGCTGCACCTTCTCGGACCCGCGCAACCCGCCGACGACCGCTGCCGCGGCCGGCTGCTGCCGGAAGCGCACCCCGTCGACCAGCCCAGTCTCCACGAGCAGCCCAGCGGAAGCCTCCGCTTCGACCGGATCGACGCCCGCGACCGTCGCCACCGCGTCCGTGGTGACGTCGGTGTCCAGCACCGCGATCGCCGTCGCCACTTCCCGCAGCGGAGAACCGTAGCGATGCAGAAGCCGTTGCACCGCATCGGAATACACCGCGCCGTCGTCCACCGAACTACGACACGCGTCGACCAATGCGCTGACCAGCAACGGATTCCCCGCGCTCAGCCCGTGGATCCGCTCAGCGTCACCGTGGTCCGTGACCAGCCGCGCGATCGCCTCCACGGTGAACGGCGTGAGATGCACGTACCGGTGCGGCTGCGCGGCGAATTCGACGCCCTCGCCGGAATACCAGCCGTCCGGCTGCGTCAGCACCAGCAACATCGCGGCCGACTGCGCCCGCCGCTGCAGTCGCTGCAATAACCGCGCCGACGTCTCGTCCACGTGCTGCAGATCGTCGACCGCGATCAGCAGCGACCGTTCCCGCGCCAGCCGGTGCAACGCACTGCACAACGCGGAGATCCGGTCTTCGCCGTCGCCTGCGGCCAGCACTTCGCGCGGCAACGCCGGGCTGGCCAGCAACTGGTCGAGCACGCCGCCGTCGACGTCGCGCTCGTCGGCCGCCCCCGCCGCGGTGAGCGTCAGAACGCCCAGCTCGCGGGCTCGCGCCACCACTTGGTTCTGTACCTGTGTTTTCCCGCTGGCCGGTCCTCCGCCGACCAATACCGTGTCTCCTGCCCCCGCATCGCATTCGATCAGCAGGCCCTCAAGGAGGGACACTGCTTCGTTTGGCTCGGTGCGGCGGTTCTGCCCCCAGTTCACGCCCATCGCAAGCTCCTCGACCCAACGGTCATCTTCCTGCGTGTGCCACAGTCGCAGCCGCCCCCTAAGCACAGCCAACCGCGATCTAAAGTCACTCAATCAGGTGATCACGATCACCTTGCGTCGCGATTGGCTCGGCAGCGCTGCTCTGCCTCCTGGTAGCGAGGGGCGCATTTCCGCTGCCGGGCCTGCGTTTTGGCTCCAGACAGCGATCTTGCTGGGCCCGCTTCCGCAGTCGGGGTTGACCAATTCGAGCGATGGCGTAATCGAACGTGCGTTCGAGAAAATGAAGGGGTGTCCACGACTACGACGCTCCCGGCCTGGTGTGACGACAGGTGATAGTTGGCATATCCCGGTGCTAGTTGGCATAGCGCCTAGCGGTGTGGGACTACGGCATCCCTCACCTGCGCTTGACCACGTTATCTGTCACGTGGCCGCCGATATCTGTCACCGCTGAGCCGTAGGTGTTCTCGTCGATGGAACGTTCGAGAAGGGCTTGGTATGAGGCGAGGACGTCGAGGAGGTTTTTGGCATGCGTGCCGCGCCTGTCGGTTCGGGGAAGGCGGAACCCGAACATCAGTCGATATGCCGACCTGACGCGTGTCGTTTGCTGGGACTGAACTCGGCTGTCGTCCGCGGCAAGTTTCTGAGTGGCTCGATTGCGGCTTCCCAGACGTGTTCGGGGATCAGCCAGCCGCGGAGTGCATCGCGGCGACGTTGGTAGTCGATGTCAGGGGGTGCGCTGTTGAGCAGGTCGATGACGTCCTGTGTCGCTGCGGCGACCTTGGCTTCGGCCCCGTTCTGGCTGCTCCATCGGCGTAGAATCATGCTGGCGTGCCCGCCCCATGTCGGTGGCAGGTCCAGCGCGACGCTTGCTGCGCGGGTGGTGATCCCTGCGGTGGAGCGAATTGCTGTGATGGCTGCGAAGCGATGCACGATGCGTGGTTCGACGTCCCACTCGGGGATGAGCTTGCTGAGCGGCTCGATGTGCTGCGCGGCCAGGTAATGCGAGATCAGGCAGGGATCAATCGTCAGCTGTCGCTTCAGATCGGGCCGCGGGGTCCTGCGCGGCGACGACCTGACCTTGCCGCGCCGAGTCGTCCGGTTGTTCGGCAGTCGCGCCTGAACGACGGCCCCGGCGACCGTCTGCACTGCAGCCGAGCAGTGGCGCAGGAACGCCTCGAGGCTTCGAATCCAGACGGTGCCGCCGTCCACCGAGGACACGAGCGCGCGCAGCGCGTCGGTTTCTGTGCGAAGGTGCCCTGCGAATGCCAGGAGGTGGCCACACGTGTGCGGATCATGAGGAGGTCCTCCCCGCAATGCCTGGTTGCGGGCCGGTTTCCCGACCGTGCGGTTCAGCCTCATTTCGTCCTGGAGACGGCCGACGTGGTCGCCGATCGTGTCGAGGTCGATGTGCTGCGGCGCGAACTGTGCCGCGAAAGGCCAAGAACCCCGGACGAGCCGCATGATCAGGTGCAGGTCATAGAAGTACCGGCTTCCGACGTCCGGGTCTCGGACATATCCGCGGTAGTCGAGGTGCAATCGGGCCAACAACTGATCCTGGAATTCCAGCAGGTGTGCCAACTGCTGCGTGTCAGTCCGGTCCGGCGGACCGGTTTCGTGGTCGAGACGATGACCGCAGACTTGAGATGCTGACTCGGGCTCGGAAGCGGGTGCCTCGCCCCTGCCCCGACATTGGGTCGGATGCTGGACAAGCGTGTGCGCGGGAAAAATCCAGGGGCTGGCTTTGGGACGTTCGAGCGCGGGAACACCGCAGCGAGGACAGCGGCGGCAGAGGATCCGGCGATGGATCGGGCAGGCGAAGACCGCGGCCAGGCGCCATGTGATCCGCCAGGGACCGCCGTGGGCTTGCTGGATCTCGCTTCCGTCGCCGGCGAGGCAGTCGGGGCAGTAGCGCGTCGCATTGTTCAGCACCCAGCCCTGGACGCTGGGCAGGTTCTTGTTGCGACGAACCTGGTTGCCGTCGTATTCAAGCTCCAGCGGCGGGTATCGCCTGCGCAGACTGTCCAGGCTGAGATCGCGGACCTCCGCGGGTGTCAGCCGGGTCGCCCGCGCGAAGTCCGACGCGACCGCTGCGGGCATGCGCAGCTGGTGAGCGGCGATGGCAGGCTTCCAGTGCGTGGTGAGTCCGGTCAGGGCGGCGACGCGGGCGGGCGGAAGTTCGAGCCGGTGGGACAGCCGCAGCATGAAGCCAATCAGGGATTCGTCCGGCAGCGGGTCGAGGCTGCGCGGCAAAGGCCTGATCACGCGCTTGCCTCCCGGGTCTTCGGGGTGCCGGTGTCGTCGAAGACCGTGCTCCGAGGCTTGCGGGAACGGCGGGCGCCCGTGCCCGGCGGCGGGACGTCGGGGACTTCTCCGGCGGCCGGATCGCGCGCGGGGTCGTTGCCGAGGTTGATCAGAATGCCGTCGAGCAGGTCCTCGCTCAAGGCTTCGGCACCGGTGTCGAGCGCCTCGGCGCAGCCTTCCTCGACGAGTCGTTCGAGCAGGCCGACGACGCCGCCAGTGCGGCGGAACAGGTATTCGGGCATCGTGCCGCCGGTGAGCATGTCCGGGTCGGCGCGGAAGAGCCGCAGGGCGTCCTGTAGACCCTCCAGGTGCGCGGTCCAGGCGGCGATGCCTTCAGAAGTCGCGTAGGTGAACGGTTCCAGGTGGACGAGGTCGAAACGGCGTTCGGTCTGGGTTGCGGGGTCGTCGCCGAGCCGGCCGCCGCGCGGCGGCGGGAACACCCACTGGCCCGTGCGAGGGTCGTGGCGGCCCTCGCGCAGCAGGCCCGATCCGGGGATGTTGACGCCGATGAGGACCAGGGTGGTCTGCATGCTCATGAAGGCGCGCATCAGGTCGAGGGTGTCCTGGTCGTCGGCCCGGTGCATCTTCAGCCGGGTGATGTCGTCGAGCAGCAGCACCCGGTTGCCGTGGTCGTGCAGGGATCCGCGGACCGCGCGGGTCAGCTGCGGCAGGGTCAGTCCTTTGTGGTCGGCGCCGAAGAAGTCGAGGATCGCCTGGCAGGTGCTTTTCGGTTTCGCGGTGACCGGGGTCTGGACGTAGGCGACCGGGGCGTGCAGGTCCCGGGTGCCCGCGACCGCGGCGGGATTGAGCTGGGCGTGCATGTCCAGCCAGGCGTCCTCGAACGCCGCCGCGATCTCGCAGGCGGTCTCGGTCTTGCCCTGGTAGCCGCCGCCGGTGATCATCAGCCCGGCCCGGGTGGTCGGTTTGTGCTTGAGCGCGTTGGTCTGCATTCGCGACCGCATGATCCGCCCGACCGCGCGGGTCATCGGGGTTTCCTGCAGCGGAAGGTTCGCGTGCGTGGCCGCGCGGTGCAGGTCGTGCAGCTGCCGCTGCCGCGGAGACAGCACCCGGTAGTCGGCCAGGCCGAGCCTGGGCGCGGAGACGAAGCCGTGCCGGCTCAGACGCCACTGTTTCCAGCCTTCGACGGTCTCCCGGTCCGGAATGCTCTCCGGAAGGACGAACGCCGCAGGTGCAGAATTGGGCCGAGTGCTCACGAATCGCCTTCCGGGTCGTCCGTCGCGTCGTCGACGAGCAGGAACAGGTTGCCGCGGCGGACGGCGTCCCCAAGACGCCCGGGCCGGGCGATCGGCGCGGTGCCCACCGTCTCTTCCCGCCTCCGTCGCCGGTCGTCGTCGACCGCGGTCTCGACCGTGCGGGAATGCTGCGGCCACCGGGGGTGCTGATCCGCCGCAGGCGTATGCCCCGTCGTGCGCTTGCGGCGGGCCGGGCGCGCTGTGCCGACCGGATGCAAAGCAGTTGCGCTGGCCCGGTCGGCGGCCGAGGCGTGCGACTGGGCGTCGTCGCGGGCCAGGTCGCTGCGTTTTGTTTTCGTCATCGTCGGCCAGGACTCGACCGGGATGTGCGCGCCGAGCAGGTCCAGCAGCAGCGGCAGCAGTTCGGCGTCCGAGCGCGGTTTCAGCCCCGCTGCGCGGGCCGCGGCCAGCAAGTCGCGTGCCCGGGCGTCGCTGAACGACGGTATCTCGCCCTCGGGCGGGAGCCCGGTCCAGCGCAGGGTGTGCCAGGCGTGCGTGGCCGGGTCTTGGAAGAACACCGTGCGGGCGTCGCGCGGGTCGCGGCGGATGACCCACTTGCCCTTGTGCCGGCCGCCGCGGGCCGACGGCTCCGTGCGGTAGGGCTCCAGCGCCGGGCCGTCGTAGAACAAACCGCGGATCTTCACCCCGCGGTCGCCGTGGATGACCACGTGGTGCGCGGGAAGCAGCTGGTAGTAGAGATCCGGCGTCGGGATCTGCATGGCGAACCCGCCCTGGTTCATCGCCGCGGCGAACAGGGTGTTCGGACTGTGGTCCCCGGCAGGATCCCAACTCGGGGCGTGCTCGCCGAGCCGCCTGTTCTGCCAGATCCCGACGATCCAGGTCGCGATCAGGTGCTCCATCGCGTCGATCGTCAGCGTCGCGTCGGCCTCCGGGTCGGCACCGCGGTCGTAGACGTCGACGCCGGTGTAGCCGAGCAGATGCTCGAACAACAGCGACCGGACCGACCCGAAAGCCCGTTCGACCGCCTGCTTGTCGGTCGGGCGCAGCACCCGCGCGGGCAGGATGTTCGCCCCGATCACTCGCTCGACTTCGACCAGATGATGATTGCGATAGACCGATCCGTGATCGGTGGTGACCGTCTCCGGAGCGAAGAACGGCAACCCGGCCACCTTGTGCCCCGCGAACTCGGCGACCACGTTCGCCGGCAACCCCGGGTAGGGCCACTCCATTTCCGCTGTCCAATCCGGACGCATCGGCAGCGGCATCATGATGTCCCGCAACAACATCGCGACGTCGACAGAACTGTCAGACACCAGCGTGAGCCGGAACGCGACCAGCGACCGCGTGTAGACATCCAGCGCCAGCGTCAGGTGAACCGACACCGGATCGCCGAACACCGTCTCCCTGACCTTGACCGGCAGAACAGTGGTGTCCATCGCGACGACCTGCCCCGGCCGGTGGATCACCACGTGCTGCCCGCTGGTCGGCTTCGCGGCCGAACGGACGTAGCGCTGCCGGCCGCCGCCCGAGCCGAACCAGTCCAGCCAGACCAGCCGCAACGTCTCGTAGGAGGGAATCTGCGCCGTCGCCTCCGGGCCGTGCAACTCGCGGACGTACTGGTGGATCAGCCGTTCACGGGCCCGCATGCTCATCCGCGACCGGTGCAGCGTCTCTGCCTGAACGGCGTAGACCGCCTCACGCACGGTCTCCGTGACGCTCGGGTGCCCTCCCGAGCGCCGCAGCCACCGGTCGTCGGCGCAGCCGACGAATCCCGCAGTGCGATAGCGGGCCGCCCATCGGGCCAAGGTGCGGACGCTGACCTTGTCCAAACCCAGCAGCCGGGCCTGAACCCGGTCCAGTCCGGCGAGTTCGGCGACTTTCGCCTCTCGACGCTGGTTGACCGTCGTAGCAGCAGGATCGAACTCCGCTCGCGGCTCGCCCGCCTCCGGCCGCAACGGATCTCCGGCGCGGAAACCCGTTTCCACTTCCAGCAGATGCGCCAGTCGCAGCGCCACCACGTCCCGCTGATGCGGCGTCAGATCAGCTTCGGCGGGGTCCTGTCGGTCCCGTTGCGCGGCTGCGGTCGCAGTTCGGCTCGACGGCCGACAGTCCGGATGGTGCATGAGGAACTTCATCGTGACCGGCATCCGCTGCCCGTCCGACGAGAGAAGCACGACGCGGCCCGTCTGCGGTTCGGCGCGCTCGACCGTCCACTCGGCACCGTCAAGCACCAGGACCGCCCCCGGTGCCAGATCCACCCGGCCTGTCACCCGGCCAGCCCGACCAGCGTGCCGTCGCCCAGCGGCTGCTGCAGATCCATCGTCAGCCGCCGGTGCCAGAGCAGATGCAACAGGTAGGCCCGTGCGACCGCGGGTGCGATCGTCTCCGATGCGATCTCGCCGAACGGGCGCGGCCCGTCTTCCACGGCATCGAGCACGGCCTCGGCCATCCCGAGGCGGTCCGCCAGCGGCCGCCGTTGTGCAGACAGCGCGTCGACCGTCGCAGCGGCAACCGGATCCCACCCGGTCACCACCCGATAACCCCACCCCAGCAGCGCGGCAAGTTCGTCCGTCGCGGCGAACGCGTCCTCGTCGCGTTCCTGGATCCGGCCCGCCGGGCGAACGTCGATCAGCCAGAACCCC
Source organism: Amycolatopsis sp. NPDC114484 (assembly GCF_055633755.1). Taxonomy (NCBI): domain Bacteria; kingdom Bacillati; phylum Actinomycetota; class Actinomycetes; order Pseudonocardiales; family Pseudonocardiaceae; genus Amycolatopsis; species Amycolatopsis sp. NPDC114484. Next base: position 434,725 of record NZ_JBVKDQ010000003.1, read on the forward strand.
GTCGTCGTCTCGACGAAGAAGTCGGGAATGTGTTCGCGCGCACCAGTTTCTGCTGCGAACCGCAGCCGCAGCGGCTGCGACAGAACATCCGTCACGCGACCGGCGAAGTCGAGCATCAACAGCAGCTTCGCCTCAGCCAGCGACTCGAACCCGTGCATCCGTCCTGTGCTGACCAGAAACTCTAGCCCCGGACGATGCCGCGAACCCCGATGCCACGAGAACCGCCGCACCGGCTCCCGCGCAGCAACCGGCACCCCGGCAAGATCCCGAACCGGGACCGACACTTCGCCGCCGCCAAGCCGGACCACCGCCGACCACCGACGCGGCCACTCCTCCAACCGCAACCGGGCACGGCCGTCGACGAACGAGGACTCGCCCCACGCCAGATCCACCCAGCTGCACGCGTGCGACCACACCGGTGCCTGCTCGACCACCACCGCGACATCCAAGCGCACCACGTTGAAGCCCGCAGACACGACGCGCCGCCAGCCATGCCAACTATCGCCTTTACTTCATGCCAACTACCGCCTGTACTGGGCGAAGAACTACAACGTCAGACGACCCGGTGATGCCAACTACCACCTGTCGTCACACCTGGCAACTGTCAGACCAGGACCTGACCACCAGACTCCTGACCACCCAAAGACAGCAGAACGTCGCTTATGCCGCACAGCTGGAGACAATCCGAGAGCTGGAATCCCGTGGCGCCGTGCCCGAGGGCTATTCCTCGACCGCGGCCTACCTGGCGACGATCCTGCACGTGACGCCGCGCGAGGCCCGCACCCGCCTCGCCCAAGCCACCGGCTCGCTGCCGCTGACCTGGAAAGCCTTGACCGCGGGCGAAATCACCGCACAGCACGCCGCGGTGATCGCCGAATTCCTGGCCGACGCGCCGAGATGGCTGACCCCCGAGGACTACACCGTCGCCGAAGACACCCTCGTGACTCTCGCGATGCAGGCCAACCCCGGTACGGTCCGCCGAGCCGCGACCCGGCTGAAGATCTACTGGGACAACGATCCTTCCGACGTGCCCGGTTCGGACTCGCCTTCACCCGGCTCCGACCCGGACGCGGTTCCCGGCGCTGGTCCTGACTCGGGCTCGGGGTTGGGCTCCGCACGCCCCTGGCGGGAATTCCGGTGGCATTGGACCCGAACCGGCCGCTTCCGCTTCACCGGCAACGTAGACCAGGAAACCGGCACGTTGATCGAACAACTGCTGGTTCCCCTTGCCGCACCGGAGCCCGCGACCGCGCCGGACATCCCTGACCCCCGCAGCCCGGCAGAACGCCACGGCGACGCCATCGCCGCGATCGTCGATCTGGCCGCCCGCACCCCGGACCTGCCGGCCAAAGCCGGCGAACGAGCAGTCGCGACCGTGACGGTCGACCTGGAAACCCTGCAGAGCTCAGCGAAAGCGGTCTTCACGGACGACGAGTCCGTCCTGCCCGCCTCCCACCTGCGCCGAATCCTGTGCGACGCCAAGGTCTACCCCGCCGTCCTGGGCACCGAAGGCCAAGTCCTCGACCTGGGCCGCTCGGCCCGCACCGCCACGAACGCCCAACGACGAGCACTGGCGATCCGAGACCGCGGCTGCACCTTCCCCGGCTGCGACCGAAGTCCAAAGTGGACGACCCCGCACCACATCGTCCACTGGGCCGACGGCGGCGCGACGGACCTGGACAACCTCGCCTCGTGCTGCGAACGCCACCACCGCCTCCTGCACCACAGCGGCTGGCAGATCCTCATCCGCGACGGCGTCGTGTACTGGATCCCGCCGTCCATCCTCGACCCCGAACAGAAACCCCTCCGCAACATCGCCCACAACCCGCCGCCCACCCCGCTGGGCCACGCACGACAGCAAGCCTCGACACCACGCCCGGCTCCCGCACCACGCCCTTCGGCCGCAGCCTCATGACCCCCGCAACCGGCATCGCCCCCAACTCCAATCGCACCCCGGCTCAGCGCACCCTCGCCGACGCCGCCCCTCCTTGAGGCCCCCGCCCAAGCGGGGCAGGCACAACACGCCCCCTCCCCGGTCAAGCCCCAGGCCACTAGGGGTTGTCCCGCGCCGCCCCGCCCCGAACACTCCTGGTTTTGTGACCGCAGTGGACGAAACACCCGCGAACGCAAGCACAAGCCGGTGGATCCGCCGTTTCCACCCGACCGACCAGGCACGGGTGCGTCTGGTGTGCCTCCCACACGCCGGCGGCTCGGCGACCGCCTACTTCCCGCTCTCCGCAACCGCGGCTGGGCAGGACTTCGAGGTGGTCGCCGTCCAGTACCCCGGCCGTCAGGACAGGCGCACCGAACCGTGCCTGGACACAGTCGCCGCCCTCGCCGACGCGATCGCCGACGACCTGTCCGACTGGTCCGACCTGCCAGTGGTCCTGTTCGGCCACAGCATGGGCGCCACCGTCGGCTACGAGGTGGCCCGCCGCCTGGAAGCGCAGGGCAATCCCCCGCTGGGCCTCTTCGCCTCCGCCTGCCGGGCCCCGTCCGCGCACCGGATCGAGTTCATCCACCAACGCGACGACGACGGCCTGATCGCCGCGCTGAAGGAACTCAGCGGCACCGACGCCGGCGTACTGGGCGACGACGAGCTGCTGCGGATAGTCCTGCCCGCGATCCGCGGCGACTACACCGCCGTCGAAACCTACCGGCACGAACCAGGATTGGAGCCAAGCTGCCCGATCCAAGTCCTAGTCGGCGACGCGGACCCGGTAACCGATCTGGACGAGGCCGGCGCGTGGCGCGACCACACCACCGGCACCTGCCAGGTCAAGATCTTCCCCGGCGGCCACTTCTACCTGAACGACCAGCTCAACGCCGTCCTGAAGACGATCACCACAACCCTGGCCGGATGGCAACCGGGAATCTGCCGGGGATAAGGGTGGGGAAACCCCAGGGAAGCTTCAGGAGCACACCCCATGGTTCCGGCCCGCCGGTTCCGAGAAACTAGGTACATCAAGGAAACACCCCCTCAACCAGGAGGCCATCATGATGGCGATCACCACCGCCCCCGGCGTCACCCAGCGCATGCTCGCCAACGGCCACCTGGAGCTGACCTGCCGCACGACCAACCGCCACATCGAATGCGAGCCGGTGGCCGCGGCGATGTGGATCGCCTTGAAGCAGCACAACGGCGACGTCGACCAGGCCGCGACCACGCTCTCCACTCTGTGGGAGACGAACGAGGACGACACCCGCTACGACCTGATCGCGCTGGCCGGTTCGCTGTGCTCGCTGGGCATGGCCACCGAGTCGTAACCGGCACCGCCTCAAGCCCTCGCAGATACCGGGCCGACCTGAACGCGGCCGCCCCCGGAGAAGATCAAGCGGCTCTGCCGAATGCAGTCGTCAGGACTGCGCCAAAGCCCGCTCAATCGCCCGACGCGCCCGACCCGCAGCCGTCCGGTCGTGCTGAAGCTGCCTGGCCGCGTTCAACGCCAGCCCAGCGGCGATGATCTCGAACAGTGCCTGCTCGACGTCGAACCCAGCGGGCAACTCACCGTTCTCCACCGCCGCCGCCAGGTCCGTCCGCAGCTTGTTCCCGCGGTCGCGTGGCTTCAAGGCGCGCTCGGCGAGCTTCACGCCACTCTGGACGCACAGCATCTGCCCGGCACCGGTCCCGTCGGCGGGATCTACGCCGATGAACTGTTCACTCACCACCGCGGGCAGGTGACCGTCTTCGTCCCGTGCGCGGGGCCGATCCGTCCCGTTGGCCGGGTCTCGGCTCAAAACGTTCCCGCCGCCGAACTGGCGGTCATGACGCACCATGGACCGCCCGCCGACGTCGACCGCACCTATGCCGCCCTCGCAGCGCACGTCGCCCGGCACGCCCTCGCCGTCGACGGCCCCATCCGCGAGTACTACCTGGTCGGCCAGCGAGACACCGCCGACGACACCCAGTGGCGAACCGAGATCGGCTGGCCGGTCTTCCTCACCAGCCCCGGCGGCGCAGGTCGCTGAGCCGGGTTGGCCATGCGAGCCGCGAGCGGGCTACTCTTGCTTCAGATGTTGTCAGCATCTGAAATAAGCATCTGGCGGAAACCGTTGCGCTACCACCCGCTGGACTCGAAAGGAGCTGGTCAGCAGTGCGCGTGCTCTTCACCAGCCTCGCGTCGGTAGGTCATACCTACCCGCTCATCCCGCTCGCGGTCGCCGTCAGGGAGGCCGGGCATGAGGTGCGTTTCGCCGCTGGGGAGAACGTCCACGCGCCCCTGCACCGCAACGGATTGCGACCCTTCCGGCCCGCGGATTCGTTCTACGAGATCTACGCCGAGGATCTCGAACCCGACCTGGAACGGCTGCGGCCCGATCTCGTCGTCCACGAGTGGGGGCAGCCGGGTCCGGCGATCGCGGCGCAACGGGCGGGGATTCCCAGTCTCTGGCACGGATTCGGCCGCATGTTTCCCGACGGGATCGGGCTGGAACGGCCCACTCCGGGCCGGGCGCACCTCGACATCTGTCCGCCGTCCTTGCAGGACATGGACTTTCTCGCGACCGCTGAGCGGATCGAGCTGCGGCCGGTCGGCTATTCCGAACCGCTGCCTGAGTGGCGCGTCGAGAGGACCTCGCGGCCGCTGATCTATCTGACGCTCGGCACCGCGTTCGGCACGGCGGAGGTGCTCACCACGGCTATCCAGGGTTTGACGGCGCTTGGCGCGGACGTGGTGGTCGCCGCTGGGAACGTCCAGCTCGGCGCGGTGCCGAAAGATGTCACAGTGCAGAGTTGGGTACCGCAGGCGGAGTTGTTGCCGTATGTCGACGCGGTCGTGCATCACGGCGGCAGCGGTACGACGCTCGGGACGCTCGCGGTCGGGGTGCCGCAACTGGTTCTGCCTCAGGGAGCGGACCAATTCGGTAATGCGGAAGCCCTCAGTGCCGTGGGAGCCGGGGTGCGCATTCTTCCCGGAGAACTGAGTGCGGACAGGGTGGCCGAGGGCGTCCGGATGCTGCTGTCACGACGCAGCGGGCACCGGGACGCCGCGCGGGCGATCGCTGAGGAGATCGCGCGCATGCCGTCGCCGGGCGAGGTTGCCCGCGATCTGCCTCGGTGGGCGGAAAACAAATAGCCGCTGTCGATTCGCGGGCGGCCCGTTCGTAGCCACAGTAAGAGCCTTTCGAACGAGGAGAACAGGCCATGTCGGCTACGTACACTTTCGACGTCTTCACCAGCCTCGACGGTTTCGGCGCGCATAACGGCGACTGGGGTGGCTACTGGGGTAAACAGGTCCCGAATTCCTCGGTCACCGTCTTGGCCTCTACACCGAACCGCAGCGAATGGTGTTCGGGGCCAACACTTATCGCGCGCACGCGGCGATGGTGGCCACTGCGCGGGAGGTGGAGGTCTTCGATCCCTGGGTCACCCGGATGCGGGACCTGCCGGCGACGATCGTGTCCTCCACGCTGGAAACGCCGCTCGACTGGCCGGACGCGACTGTCGCTCGCGGCAATCCGGTCGCGTCGTCGCTCGGCTCAAGGAGGAGTCCGCGGTGCCGTTGCGGTCGCACGGCAGCCTCACACTGAATCGCGCGCTCATGGCGGACGGTCTGGTCGACTTCGTCCAGGTGACGTTGTTTCCGGTCGTCACGGGGAAAACCGGGGCCGATCCGGTCTTCCGGAGCGGTGAGGACTTCGATCTCGAACTCCTCAAGACCAGGACGTTCGACGGGCGTATCCAGGAATTCCGCTACCGGCCACGTCTTCACCGGTAGGCAGCTTTGGGGCCACCCGCGCACCGGCAGGCGGCCCCAAAGCGTTACCGGGCTTCCAGTTCCTCGTCCAGCAGCGCGAACAGTTCGTCCGCACTGGCTCCGTCCACTTCCTCGTCCGGGACCAGCGAAGCCAGCACTGCCTTCAACCGCGTCACGACTCCGGAGACCTCATCCGGTTCCAGGCCTCGCACGACGTCTTCCAGCGCGTCCAGCTGAATTTCGACTGCTGACGGCGCACCGTCCGCTACGAGGTGTTCTCCCAGCACCTGCACGGACGGGTAATCGAAGATCAGCGTCGCGGGCAGGCGCATTCCGGTGAGGACGTCCAGTCGGTTGCGCAGTTCGATGGCAGTCAGGGAATCGAAACCCAGTTCGATGAAGCCCTTTCGCGGGTCAACCGCGTCCCGTCGTTCGTGGCCCAGGACCACGGCGGCGGTGCCGCAGACCAGGTCGACGGCCGCTCGTACGCGTTCGGCACCGGACAGGCGCAGTACCTGGTTCCAGGAATCGTCGACGACCTCGACGCGGCGGCGGCCTCGGATCAGGCCGCGCAGCATCGCGGGGACGCTGTGGGCGTCGGCGCGGAGGCCGGACATGTCCAGCCGCACCGGCACCAGCGACGGCTGGCCGGCGGCGACTGTCGCGTCGAACAGTTCCAGGCCGTCGGCGAAGGACAGGCCGAATACGCCGGACCTGGCCATCCGGATCAGGTCGGTGTCGGCCAGATCGTTGGACATGCCGCCTTCCGTCCACAGGCCCCAGGCGAGCGACACGGCTGGCAAGCCTTGTGCCGCACGGTGGTGCGCGAGGGCGTCCAGGAAGACGTTCGCCGCGGAGTAGTTGGCTTGACCTGCGGCGCCGAGGGTTCCGCCTGCCGAGGAGTACAGCACGAAGGCGGCCAGGTCCAGGGACGCGGTCAGTTCGTGCAGATGCCACGCGGCGTCGACCTTCGGGCGGAGCACGGCGTCCATCCGTTCCGGCGTCAGCGACAGCAGCACGCCGTCGTCAACGACGCCGGCGGTGTGGATTACCGCGGTCAGCGGGTGGTCGGACGGAACGTCGGCGATGAGGGCTGCGACAGCGTCTCGGGAGGCCAGGTCGCAGGCCACCAGGGAGACTGAAGCACCCAGCTCGGTCAGGGACGCGACGAACTCGTCGGCTCCTGGAGCGGCGGGGCCGCGGCGGCTCGTGATGAGCAGGCGGCGGACGCCGTGCTCGGTGACCAGGTGCCGGGCGATCAACTGGCCGAGCACGCCGGTGCCACCGGTGACGAGGACGGTGCCGTCCGGGTCGAAGGCGACAGTGCCGGAGGGAACGTACTTTGCCAGGCGGTGCACCAGAACCGCGCCGTCGCGGACTGCGACGCCAGGTTCGTCGGCATACATCGCGCCGAGCACCGAGCCGATCGGCAGTGGGCCGTTGTCGAGGTCTACCACCATGAATCGGTCTGGGTACTCGAGTTGCGCGGTGCGGATCACGCCCCACAGCGCGGCGTGGGTGAGGTCAGGTGCGCCCTCGTCCGGACGAGTGGCGATCGCCCCGGAGGCGACGACGACCAAGCGCGAAGCGGCCAGTACGTCCTCGGCGACCCAGGCTTGGGCCAGCGAAAGGAGGTTGTGGACGGCTGCGCGAGCGTCTTCCGGGGTGCCCGTTTCCGGGGCGGCGAAGGGCACGTAGACGACGTCCGGCACTAAGGCGCCGTGGTGGATAGCCGCCAGCAGCGCTTTGAGGTCCACATAGGACTCTCCGCCGAGGTCGAAGGCGTCGTTGCCCAGGATCGCGGTGGTTACTGCGGTGACATCGTCGCCCTGCCACGGGATCCAGTCGACGCGGAACAGCGAATCGTCCACGGCCGAGCGCGCGGCGGAGGCGAACGCGTCGTCCGCGATGGGACGCAGCGCCAGCGAGTCCACGCGCAGCACGGGTGCGCCGGACGCGTCCGTTGAGGTGAGCGAGACGGTGTTTTCGACGTCCGACGAGATCAGCACGCGCAGGGTCGCCGCGCCGCCCGCGTAAAGCGAGACACCGGACCACGCGAACGGCAGGACTGGTTTGTCCTCGGTCGGCCCGGCGAGGCCGATCGTGTGCAGGGCAGCGTCCAGCAACGCGGGGTGCAGGCCGAACGCGCTGCCGTCGGCGTGCTCGGGCAGCGCGACCTCGGCGGCCAGCACGTCGCCCGCCTGCCAGGCTCGGCGCAGTCCGGCGAAAACCGGGCCGTAGTCGAAGCCTTGTGCGGCCAGCTCGTCATACCGCGAGGTCACGTCGATCTCCGTGGCTCCGGCCGGCGGCCATTCCGCGGACGGCGCGGACGGCGAACCGGCTGGGGAGAGCCGGCCGCTGCCGTGCTGGACCCACTCGTCGGCGTCCTCAGCCTGGGAGAAGATCCCGAGCGCGCGGGTGCCGTCGTCCTCCTCCGCGCCAACGGTCACCTGCAGCCGCACCGCGCCCTGCTCAGGCAGGATCAACGGCGCGGCCAGGGTGAGCTCGTCGACTCGCCCGCAGCCGACCTCGTCGCCCGCGCGCACCGCCAGCTCGACGAACGCCGTGCCGGGGAACAGCGCGTTGCCCTGGACGACGTGGTCGGCCAGCCACGGCTGCGCGGCCAGCGAGAGCCGTCCGGTGAGGACGACGCCGCCGGAGCCCGCCGTGCCGACCACCGCGCCGAGCAGCGGGTGCGCGGCTTCCCGCTGCCCGACCTCGGCTACGCCGCGAGCCCGCGCACCGGTTGGGTTGTCCAGCCAGTAACGCTTGCGCTGGAAAGCATAGGTCGGCAGCTCGACCACGTGCGCGCCGGAGTAGAACGCGTCCCAGTCGACGGCCCCGCCGAGCGTGAACAGAGTCGCGACCGCGGCGGCGGCCGACTCCGCTTCGGCTCGGTCCTTGCGCAGGACGGGGACGAAGGTGGCGTGGGCGAGAGTGGCAGCGTTGGTGGCGTTGGCCAGGCTGGCAGCGTCGGCAAGGCTGGCGGCGTCGGCGTTTGTGTTGGCGGAACCACCGGCGGAACCACCCGCCCCGCCCACCCCACCCACCACAGCACCATCGGCGCAGCTCTGCCCCATCGCGGTCAGCACCGCGCTCGGGCCGACTTCGACGAACGTGTCCACCCCGGCACCGGCCAGCGCCCGCACGCCGTCCGCGAACCGCACTGCCGAACGCACCTGGCGCACCCAGTAGTCCGGCGTAGCCACCTCCGCCAAAATGTCCACTGTGGACATAACCGGCACCGAAGGAGCGGAGTACGTCAGCGTGCGCGCCACCGCGGCGAACTCGTCCAGCATCGGGTCCATGAGCGGCGAATGGAACGCGTGCGACACCCGCAACCGCGAAGTTCGATCAAATTTCCCAGCAACCGCAAGTACTTCTTCTTCTACCCCCGACACTACCACCGATCGGGGACCGTTCACCGCGGCGATTCCCACACCATCGGTTAGTAGCGGAAGGACCTCGTCCTCGGTAGCCTGCACCGCGACCATCGCCCCGCCGGCGGGCAGCGCTTGCATCAGCCGGGCCCGGGCGACCACCAATTTTCCGGCGTCGGCAAGGGAAAACACCCCGGCGACGTGGGCGGCGGCGATCTCCCCGACGGAGTGGCCCAGCAAGTAAGAAGGCTCGATGCCCCACGACTCCAGGAGCCGGTAAAGGGCGACTTCGACCGCGAACAGCGCAGGTTGCGTGTAGCCGGTCTGGTCGAGCCGATCAGCGTCGGCGAGCAGGGAACGCAGGGGAACATCGAGGTCCAGCGCAGCACCGACCTCGTCCAGAACGGCGGCGAAGACCGGGTACGCGGCAGCAAGGTCCAGGCCCATGCCAGCGCGTTGAGCGCCCTGCCCGGCGAAGAGGAAAGCCGTCCGCCGCGGAGAAGCCACACCCTCGACCACCGCGGAAGAAGCGCGACCTGCCGCATAATCCCCCAGAGCGCGAGCAGCAGCCTCCCGATCAGCAGCCACCACCCCGGCCCGATGCTCGCTGAGGGTTCGCGTAGTGACAAGGGAAAGCCCGACGTCCGCCGGAGAACCCGAAGCAGCAAAGTCAGCCAGCTGAGAAGCTTGAGCCCGCAAAGCCTCCGGAGAAGAAGCCGAGAGCAACCAGGCAACCGGCCCAGAGGAAGCGGAAGGCGCGGGAGCCGGATCGCCTTGTTCGACGATCACATGCGCGTTCGTCCCGCTGATGCCGAACGACGACACCGCAGCCCGCCGAGGACGGTCGGCCGACGGCCAAGGCGTCGATTCGTTCAGCAGCGCGACAGTGCCGTCCGCCCAGTCAACGTGCGGCGAAGGCTCATCCGCGTGCAACGTCGGCGGCAGCACCCCCCGCCGGAGAGCCTCGACCATCTTGATGACCCCGCCGACCCCAGCGGCAGCCTGGGTGTGCCCGACGTTCGACTTGAAAGAACCGACATACAACGGTCGCGAGGGAGTAGCGACCTTGCCGTAGGTGGAGATCAGGGCCTGCGCCTCGATCGGGTCCCCCAGCTTGGTGCCAGTGCCGTGCGCCTCCACAGCGTCCACATCGGACAGTTCCAAAGCGGCGTCAGCCAAGGCCGCCCGGATCACCCGCTGCTGAGCCGGGCCATTGGGCACAGTGATCCCGCTCGAAGCGCCGTCCGAGTTCACCGCACTGCCGCGCAGCACCGCGAGCACGTGGTGCCCGTTGCGCCGAGCGTCGGAAAGCCTTTCCAGCAAAAGCATTCCGGCACCCTCAGAACACCCGACGCCGTCCGCGCCGCTGCCGAAGGCCTTGCACCGGCCGTCCGAAGAAAGGCCGTGCTGTTCGCTGAAGTACACGAACATGTCCGGCGTGACCATCACCGTCACCCCGCCCGCCAGCGCGAGCGAGCACTCCCCGCGCCGAAGTGCTTGCGCGGCAAGGTGCATCGCGACCAGCGAGGACGAGCACGCGGTGTCCACCGACACGGACGGGCCTTCGAGTCCGAGCGTGTACGAGACGCGCCCGGAGATCAGGCTGCCGTCGCTGCTGCCCGCGCCGTAATCGTGGTACATGACGCCGGTGAACACCCCGGTCGCGCTGCCCCGCAAGGTCGACGGCACAATCCCGGCGCGCTCGACGGCTTCCCACGCGGTCTCGAGCAGCAACCGCTGCTGCGGGTCCAGCGTGACCGCCTCGCGCGGGCTGATGCCGAAGAACTCCGGCTCGAAATCGGCGGCTTCGTAAAGGAAACCGCCTTCGTTCGAATACGTCGTGCCGGACCGGGTGCCGGTCGGGTCGTGCAGGGCGGCGGTGTCCCAGCCGCGGTCGGCCGGGAACTCGCCGATCGCGTCGACGCCGCCGGCCACCAGATCCCACAGCTGCGCGGGCGTGGTGACCCCGCCGGGATACCGGCAGCCCATGCCGATGATCGCGATCGGCTCGGACTGCCGCGCGGCCAGCCGCTGGTTGTCCGCACGGAGCCGTTCGTTGTCCGTCATGGACTGCCGCAGCGCGGCGACGATCTGCTCGGTCGAAGGAGCGGACTTGTCGGTCACTGGGATTCACCCCGTTCGTCGGTGCCGCCCATCGCGGAGCGGACCAGGTCGGCCAGGTCCATCGAGGCGACTGCCGCCGCCGCGTCGTCGGTGCCGTTCAGTTCCTCGACCGAAACCACCGGCTCGGGCGCCAGCTCGGTCAGCAGGTGCCGGGCCAGCGGCAGCGGGCTCGGGTAGTCGAAGATCAGCGTCGCGGGCAGCCGCAGCCCGGTCGCGGCGCCGAGCCGGTTGCGCAGCTCCAGCGCGGCGAGCGAGTCGATGCCCAGGTCGGTGAAGCCCTTTTCGACCCCGATCGCCGAAGCGTCGTCGTATCCGAGGACTGCCGCCGTGTGCTCGCGCACCAGGTTCAGTGCCGCCGAATCCCGCTCGTCCGCCGGGAGCGTGGCGAGCTTGTCGGCGAACCCGGCTTCCGGCGCCGCAGCAGACGAGGCAACAGCTGCCCGTCGAGGTCCGGCCGTGACGAGACCCTTCAGGAGCGCCGACGCGCGGTCAGCGTCCTTGAGGTCGAGCTTCACCGGCACCAACGCCGCCGACGAAGCAGCCAGCGCGGCATCGAACAGCTCCAGCCCCTCGGTCGCGGACAGCTCCGCGACACCGGACCGGGCGATGTGCGCCAGGTCCACCTCGCCGTCGGTGCCTTCCCACGGACCCCACGCAAGCGAGGTCGCCGGGAGGCCAAGCGAAGCACGGTGCTCGGCCAGCGCGTCCAGGAACACGTTCCCCGCCGCGTAGTTCGCCTGTCCCGCCGCGAGCAGCAGGCCGCCCGCCGAGGAGTAGAGAACGAACGCCGCCAGCTCCCGAGCAGCCGTCAGCTCGTGCAGGTTCCAGGCCGCGTCCACCTTGGGCCGCAACACATTCTCGACCTGCTCCGGCGTCAAGGCACTCAGCACCGCACTGTCCATCTGCCCGGCCGCGTGCACCACAGCCGTCAGCCGCGGCAGCGTGTCGAGCAGCTTCGCCAGCGCGTCCCGATCAGTGACGTCGCACGCGGCGACAGTCACCTTCGCGCCTTCGCTGGCCAGTTCGTCGACCAGTTCCCGCGCCCCCGCTGCGTCGAGCCCGCGGCGGCTGGTCAGGACCAGGTCACGGGCACCGCGAGCGACCAGATGCCGGGCCAGCAGTCCGCCGAGCAGGCCAGCGCCGCCGGTGATCAGCACCGTGCCGTCCGGATCCCACTCGACCGTCTCGCCGACCTCGGTGACCCGGGTCAGCCGCGGCACGCGCACCTCGCCGTCGCGCACCCGGGCTTCCGGTTCGCCGGACGCGACGACCGCGGGCAGCGCCCGGGCCGACTCGGCCGAAGCGTCGAGGTCCACGACCTGGATCCGGCCGGGGTTCTCCGCCTGCGCGGCCCGCACCAGACCCCAGACCGGAGCCTGCGCCAGCTCGTCGCGAGTGACCACGACCAGCTTGCCGTCCCCAGTGGACAGCCAGTTCTGCAAGTGCCGCAACGTTTCCTGGACGATCTGGTGCACCTGCGCCGGAACATCACCGGAACCGGAACCGACCGGCAGCACCAGCACCTCCGCGTCGACCGGCTCTGCCTTCGACGGCACGCCGAGACCGAGGTCGTCGGTGCCGAGCACGGCCCAGCCGTCCAGCGAAGGCACCAGCCGAACGCCCGAAGCGGGCTGCCATTCGATCCGGTACAGCGAGTCCGGCACCTTCGTGCCGAGCTGGCCTTCCGACACCGGCCGCGTGACCAGCGAAGCGATCTGCGCCACCGGGGCACCCGCAGCGTCCGCCAGGTCGAGCGACGAACCGCTGTCGGTCTTCCGGACCCGCACCCGCAGCGCGGTCGCGCCGCTGGCTTGCAGCGACACCGAGTTCCACGCGAACGGGATGGTCGTCTCGGTCAACGCCTTCGGCCCGCCCGGGATCAGGAAGTCCGTCGCGCCGAGCGCCGAGTCGAGCAGGCCCGGGTGCAGGCCGAATTCGTTCGCCGCAGTGCCTTCCGGCAGCGCGACCTCGGCGTACACCTCGCCTTCGCGGAGCCAGATCGCCCGCAGGTTGCGGAACGTCGGCCCGTAGCCGAAGCCGAGCCCGGCCAGGTCGTCGTACAACCCGGTCAGGTCAACCTGTTCCGCTCCCGATGGCGGCCACTCACTCAGCGAGAATTCCGCTGCCTCGCCATTGGCCAGCGTGCCCGCGGCGTGCTGGACCCAGCCAGCCTCGGTCCGCGAGTGCACCGACAGCTCCCGGCGTCCGCTGCCGTCCGGCGCGCTGATGACCACGCGCAGGTCGACCCCGTCTTCCGGCAGCAGCAACGGCGCCTGTTGCGTCAGCTCCTCCAGGAGGTTGCAACCGACCTGGTGACCGGCGTGCACTGCCAGCTCGACATACGCGGTGCCGGGCAGCATCGTCCGCCCCATCACCACGTGGTCGGCCAGCCACGGTTGCGTCGCGACCGACAGCCGTCCGGTCAGCACCGCGCCGCCGTCCGGCAGTTCCACCAGGGCACCCAGCAGCGGGTGTCCGGCGGACTGGGCGCCGAGGGTGCTGACGTCACCGGTCGGCTTCGTCGCGTCGAGCCAGTAAGACTTGTTCTGGAACGCGTACGTCGGCAGGTCCACAGTGGACGCACCCTGGCCGGCGAACAGCGCCTTCCAGTCGATCTTCGCGCCCCGGGAGAACAGCGTCGCCAGCGCGGTGAACACGGTCGGTACCTCGGCCCGGCCGCGCCGCATCGCGGGCACCTGGACGACGCGGTCCGGTCGGTTGGCCACCGCGGTGTCGCATTCGCGAGCCATCCCGGTGAGCACCGCGTCCGGACCCAGCTCGACGAACCGGGTCACCCCCGAGGCGAGCAAAGTGCTGACCCCGTCGGCGAACCGGACTGCCTCCCGCACGTGGCCCACCCAGTACTGCGGCGAGCACAGTTCGGCGGCGGTCGCGATCTTGCCGGTCACGTTCGACACCACCGGGATCGACGGCGCGGAGTAGGTCAGTTTCTCCGCCACCACCGCGAATTCGGCCAGCATCGGCTCCATCAGCGACGAGTGGAACGCGTGCGACACGACCAGCTGCTTCGTCCGGCGACCGGCGTCGGAGAACGTCGCCATGGCAGCGACGACCGCCTCTTCCGGCCCGGAGATGACCACCGACCGCGGCCCGTTCACCGCTGCGATGTCCACCCCGTCCGGCAGCGAAGCCCGGACCTCGTCCTCGGTCGCCGCGATCGCCGCCATCGTGCCCCCGGTCGGCAGCGCCTGCATGAGCCGGCCGCGAGCGACGACCAGCGAGCAGGCGTCGGCCAGCGAGAACACGCCGGAGACGTGCGCGGCGGCCAGTTCGCCGATCGAGTGCCCGGCGACGTAATCCGGGGTGACGCCCCAGGATTCGACCAGCCGGTACAGCGCGACCTCGATCGCGAACAGCGCGCATTGCGTGTACGCGGTCTGGTTGAGCAGCGGCGAGTCTTCCCAGATCACCTGTTTGAGCGGGGTGTCCAGCTCGGCGTCGAAGAGTCCGCAGATCTCGTCGAACGCTCCGGCGAAGGCCGGGAACGCCTCGTACAGCCCGCGTCCCATGTCCGGCTGCTGCGCGCCCTGTCCGGTGAACAGGAACGCCGTCAGGTCGGCCGCGCTGACCGTGCCGGCCACAGTGCCCGCCGGGGTCCGGCCGTCGGCCAGTCCGTCGAGCGCCTTCAGCGCCGCTTCGCGGTCCGCCGCCAGGACCACCGCGCGGTGGTCGAGCGCGGCGCGGCCGGTCGCCAGCGAGTAGCCGATGTCGGTCAGGCTGACGTCCGGGTTGGCCCGCAGGTGCGCGGCCAGCCGGGCGGCCTGGTCGGCGAGAGCCTGCGCGACCGAACCAGCCAGCGGCAACGGGATCGCCGGGAGTTCCGGTGCGGTGCGCCGGGTTTCGTCGGCCGGGGCGGGCGGTGCCTCCTCGATGATGATGTGCGCGTTGGTTCCGCTGATGCCGAAGGACGAGACGCCAGCGCGACGCGGGTGACCGTTGCGCAGCCACGGCCGCGGTTCGGTGAGCAGCTCGATGTTGCCCGTGGTCCAGTCGACGACCGGCGACGGCGCGTCGACGTGCATCGTCTTCGGCAACATGTTGTGCCGCAACGCTTGCACGACCTTCATCACGCCGGCCGCACCGCCCGATGCCTGCGCGTGCCCGATGTTCGACTTCACCGAACCCAGGTACAGCGGCCGGTCGCGGTCCTGGCCGTAGGTGGCCAGCAGCGCCTGCGCCTCGATCGGGTCGCCCAGCTTCGTGCCCGAACCGTGTGCCTCGACAGCGTCCACATCGGACGGTTGCAGCCCACCAGCCGCGAGAGCCGCGTGGATCACGCGTTCCTGCGACGGGCCGTTCGGGGCGGTGAGGCCGTTGGACGCACCGTCCTGGTTGACCGCGCTCGACCGGACGACCGCGAGCACCTCATGGCCGTTGCGCTGCGCGTCGGACAGCCGCTCCAGCAGCAGCAGACCCGCGCCCTCAGCCCAACCGACACCGTCGGAAGCCGCGGAGAACGACTTCGACCGGCCGTTGGGCGAAAGCACGCCCTGGCGGCTGGAGTCGACGAACAGATCCGACTGCGACAGCACCGTGACCCCGCCGGCCAGCGCCAGCCCGCACTCCCCCGCCCGCAGCGCCTGCACCGCGAGATGCAGCGTGACCAGCGAGGACGAGCACGCGGTGTCCACCGTCATGCTCGGGCCCTCAAGGCCGAGCAGGTACGAGATGCGACCGGAAACGACCGCGCCGGAGCTGCCGTTCGGGATGTAGGCGGCGACGTCGGCCGGGGCGCCCGGGGCGCGGCTGCCGTAGTCGTCGTACATGGCGCCGGTGAAGACGCCGGTCAGGCTGCCGCGCAGCACGGTCGGGTCGATCCCGGCGCGCTCGATGGCCTCCCACGCGGTTTCCAGCAGGAGCCGCTGCTGCGGGTCCATCGCCATCGCCTCGCGCGGGCCGATCCCGAAGAACGCCGGGTCGAACTCCGCCGCGTCGTGCAGGAAGCCGCCCTGGTTGGCGTAGGTCTTGCCGCGTTTGCCGCGTTCCGGGTCGTAGATGCCTTCGGTGTCCCAGCCGCGGTTGGTCGGGAAGCCGGAGACCGCGTCGACCTCGTCGACCAGCAGCCGCCACAGGTCCTCCGGCGACCGGACGCCGCCGGGGTAGCGGCAGGCCATGCCGACGATCGCGATCGGTTCCTGCATCGACGCGTTCGTCCGGGCGGTCGTCGCCGGCACCTTCGCGACCGCGCCGAGCAGCTTGCCCTTCACGAAGTCCGCGACGGCCTTGGCGGTCGGGTGGTCGAAGATCAGCGTCGCGGGGAGCGTCAGACCGGTCGCGGTGCCGAGGAGGTTGCGGAGTTCGACCGCGGCGAGCGAGTCGAAGCCCAGCTCCTTGAACGCCCTGCTTCCGTCCACTTCGGACTTGTCCGCGTAGCCGAGCACGGTGGCCACCTGGGTGCGGACGAGGTCGAGCAGCACTCGGTCCCGCTCGCTCTCCACCAAGGCGGCCAGTTCGTCGGCGAGCGCGTTGTCCGCCGCCTTGGCCGTCTTCGCCACGCGACGTGCCTTCGGCGGCACGAAACCACGCAGCAGTGCGGGCAGGTCGTCGGCACGAGCCCGCAGCGCCGGGACGTCCACGCGAAGCGGCGCGATGACCGCGTCTTCGGTGGCCACGGCGGCGTCGAACAGGGCCAGCCCCTGCTCGGCGGTGACTGCGGGCAGGCCGAGGCGGGCCATCCGGGCGAGGTCGGCTTCGGCGAGGTCGCCGCCGAGTCCGGTGTTCTCCGCCCACAGACCCCACGCCAGCGCGGTAGCCGGAAGCCCGGCCGCACGCCGGTGTTCGGCGAGTCCGTCGAGGAACGCGTTGGCCGCGGCGTAGTTCGCCTGTCCGGCAGGAAGCACCTGGCCGCCCGCCGAGGAGAACATGACGAACGCGGACAGCTGCCGGTCAGCGGTCAGTTCATGCAGGTGCCAGGCCGCGTCGACCTTCGGTCGCAGCACCGCAGCGAGCTGCTCTGCGGTGAGGGAATCGAAGACACCGCTGTCGGCGGTACCGGCGGCGTGCACCACCGCGCCGAGGTCCGGCAGGCCGTTGACCAGTTGTTCGACCGCCGCACGGTCTGCGACGTCGCACGCCGCCACCTGGACGTTCGCGCCCAGGTCAGTCAGCTCTTCGACCAGCTGCGCGGCACCCGGAGCGTCGAGACCGCGACGACTGGTGAGAACCAGGCTCTGCACGTCGTGCTCGGCCACCAGGTAGCGCGCCAGCAGACTGCCGAGACCGCCGGTGCCGCCGGTGATCAGGACTGTGCCGTCCCACGAGGTCGTGCCGGTCGATTCGGTGCGGGTGTAGCGCGGGGCGAGCACCGAACCAGCGCGGATCGCCGCTTCCGGCTCACCCGAGGCGACCACCGCGGCGATCGTCTCGACCTTCGTGTCCGCGTCCGCGTCGATCAGGAACACGCGTCCGGGGTGTTCGGCCTGCGCTGCCCGGGCGAGGCCCCACAGCAGACCCTGCGTGACGTCCACAGTGGACTCACCAGCCGGAACCGCCGACTGCGTGACGATGGCGAGTTTCGTGTCGGTCAGCCGCGATTCGTTCAGCCACGCCTGGATCTCGGCGAGCAGCCACGTCACGTTGGCCCGCGCTGCTTCCGGCACAGCGCCCTCCGCAGCAGGCACCGACAGAGTCACGAGACCCGGCACCGGCTCACCGCGGTCAACGGCACCGAGCAGGTCCGCGAAGCCGCTGTAGGTGGCGGCCACGCCGACCCGGCCACGGCCGATCGCGACGACGTCGCCCGGCTCCGCGGCCGGGACCGGCACGGACTGCCAGCCGATCTTGAGCAGCGAACCGTCGGTGGTCTCCGCCGGTGCGGCCAGTTCGGTCCGCACCGGCCGCGAGACCAGCGACTCGACCGAAGCGACCGGATTGCCTTCGCCGTCCGCGACCTCGATCGAGGACAGCTCGTCGCCGTCCAGGCGCACGATCCGCACTCGCAGCACCGAAGCGCCGACCGCGTGCAGCGTGACGCCGTTCCACACGAACGGAAGCAGCGTCGAACCGCTTGGGTCGCCGAGGAGGTCGGCGTGCATCGCGGTGTCGAGCAGCGCCGGGTGCAGGCCGTACGAGCCCGCCGTGGACGCCGCCGGTTCCGGCAGCGCGACCTCGGCGAACACCTCGTTGCCCCGTCGCCACGCGGCCTGGAGACCCTGGAACGCCGGCCCGTAGCCGTAGCCACGCTCGTTGAGCAGTTCGTACGCGCCCTCGACCGGGATCGGGGTCGCGCCCGCCGGCGGCCATTCGGTGAGGCCAGCGGGTTCCGGCCGCGCGGTGGCGGACAGGGTGCCCAGCGCGTGCTGGGTCCAGTCGCCGTCCGATTCGACCGGGCGGGAGAACACGGTGACCGGGCGACGGTCGCCGTTCGCGGGACCGACCACGACCTGCAGCGCGACCGCGCCGTCCGGCGGCAGGATGAGCGGCGCTTGCAGCGTCAGCTCCTCGACCGTCGGGTGCCCCACCTGGTCACCAGCGGCGACCGCCAGCTCGACGAACCCAGTGCCGGGCACCAGGATCGCGCCCTTGACCACGTGGTCCGCGACCCACGGCACCGACGAGGCAGACAACCGTCCGGTGAGGACAGTGGTGTCCGAACCGGACAGTGCCACGACCGCGCCCAGCATCGGGTGCGCCAGCGGCTGCTGACCGACCGAAGCGACATCGCTGGACGGGGTCGCGTCGAGCCAGTAACGCTTGTGCTGGAAGGCATACGTCGGCAGGTCGAGCCGGACCGGACCGTCGCCGAGCAGCGGGCCGAGCTTCGCCGCGCCGCGAATGTGCAGACGACCGGCCGCGGTGAGCGCGGTGCGCACCTCGTCCTGATCGCGCCGTCCAAACGGGACGAACTCCGCTTCGACACTCTGCGGGCCGAGCGCGGACAGCACGCTGTCCGGTCCGATCTCCAGGAACGTCTGGACGCCGCTCTCCGCCAAAGTCGTGACCGCAGCGCCGAAACGGACGGTCTCGCGGACGTGGGTGACCCAGTACTCCGGCGAACGCAGCTCGTCGTCGGTGGCGAGTTTCCCGGTGACCGTCGAGACAATCGGGATCTTCGGTGCCGCATAGGACAACCCAGCGGCGATCTCGCGGAACTCGTCCAGCATCGGCGTCATCAGCGGCGAGTGGAACGCGTGGCTCACGCGCAACCGCCGCGTTTGGACACCTTCGGCAGCCCGCTCGATCTCGGCGACCACGTCCGCGTCCCCCGAGACAACCACGGCGGCCGGGCCGTTCACCGCTGCGACGCTGACCGCGTCCTCGTGGCCCTGCAGCAGATCGCGGACCGTCTCTTCGGTCGCGGAGAACGAGACCATCGCGCCGCGACGGTCGTTCAGCGCACCCATCAACCGGCCGCGCGCGGTGACCAGTTTCGCCGCGTCCTCCAGGGAAAGCACACCCGCGACGTGGGCCGCCGCCAGCTCGCCGATCGAGTGCCCGGCGAGTGCGTCGGGCCGGAAGCCCCACGACTCGGCGAGCCGGAACAGCGCGACCTCGACCGCGAAAAGCCCGGTCTGGGTGTACTGCGTCTGATCGAGCAGGCCACGGTCGGCGAGTTCGGTGGTGCCGAACACGACGTCCCGCAGCGGCACGTCGACCAACGGGTCGATCGCCGCGCACACCGCGTCGAACGCCGTCGCGAAGGCCGGGTACGCGTCGTACAGCTCACGTCCCATTCCGACCCGCTGCGCGCCCTGGCCGGAGAACAGGAAGGCGAGCTTCCCATCCACCACCTGGCCGGTCGGCGCGTCGCCGCCAGCCAACGCGTCGAGTCCGTCGGCGAGTTCGGCCGCAGTCTCGGCGACAACCACCGCGCGGTGCTCCAGCGAGGCTCGCGTCGCAGCCAGCGAACGCGCGATCTCCGCTACGGAAACGCCTTCAGCGAGCCAAGAACGCAGTCGCGCCGCCTGTCCGCGCACCGCAGCGGCGGACCGGCCGGACAGCGCGACCGGGACGATCGTCTGCGTCTCGGAGGGCCGCTCGATCGGGATCGCCGGAGCTTGCTCCAGGATGACGTGCGCGTTAGTGCCGCTGATGCCGAACGACGAAACCGCAGCGCGACGCGGCCGATCGACCTGCCACTCCCGCGATTCGGTCAGCAGCCGGACCGCGCCGGTCTCCCAATCGACCACAGTGGACGGACGGTCGACGTGCAGGGTCTGCGGCAACTGGCCGTGCTGCATCGCCATGACCATCTTGATGATGCCCGCTACGCCCGCCGCGGCCTGGGTGTGACCGATGTTCGACTTGATCGACCCGAGCCACAACGGCTCTTCGCGGTCCTGACCGTAGGTGGCCAGCAACGCCTGCGCCTCGATCGGGTCGCCCAGCGTGGTGCCGGTGCCATGGCCTTCGACAGCGTCCACTTCGGACGGCTGCAGGCCAGCGTCAGCCAGCGCCTTGGCGATCACCCGCTGCTGCGAAGGACCGTTCGGCGCGGTAAGGCCGTTCGACGCGCCGTCGTGGTTCACTGCGGAACCGCGGAGGACCGCGAGCACCGGGTGGCCGTTGCGGCGAGCGTCGGACAGTCGCTCGACGAGCAGCATGCCCGCGCCCTCACCCCAGCCAGTGCCGTCCGCCGCTTCGGCGAACGCCTTGCACCGGCCGTCGGCGGAAAGCCCGCGCTGACGGCTGAAGTCGATGAAAGTGTCCGGAGTGGACATCACGGTGACACCGCCGGCCAGCGCCAGCGTGCACTCGCCACGACGCAGCGCCTGCACCGCCCAGTGCAGCGCGACCAGCGACGACGAGCACGCAGTGTCCACAGTGACCGTCGGGCCTTCCAGACCCAGCGCGTACGACACGCGACCGGACACGACGCTAGCGAGGCTGCCATTGCCGAGGTAGCCCGCGATGTCGTCCGATACCGTGCCAAGCCGGGTGCCCCAGTCGTGGTACATCACGCCGGCGAAGACACCAGTCGCGCTGCCACGCAAAGAAACTGGGTCGATCCCGGCCCGCTCGAACGCCTCCCAGGACACCTCCAGCAGCAGCCGCTGCTGCGGGTCCATCGCCGCCGCCTCGCGCGGGCTGATCTCGAAGAAGTCCGCATCGAACTCGGCCGCTTCGTGCAGGAAGGCACCGTGCTTGACGTAGGAGTGGCCGGGCTTGCCGGGCTCCGGGTCATACAGCGAGTCGACGTTCCAGCCGCGATCGACCGGGAAGCCGGACAGCGCTTCCTCGCCCTCGGACACCAGCCGCCACAGATCCTCCGGCGTCGCGACGCCACCCGGGTAGCGGCAAGCGATGCCGACGATGGCGATCGGCTCTTCCGGGTCCACACTGGTCACCGGAGTGATCGCACGCGTCGGAGCCAGCCCGGCCAGCCGCGACGCCAGGTACTCGGCGAGCGCGCGCGGCGTCGGGTAGTCGAACACCAGCGTCGCGGGCAGTCGCATGCCGGTGACCGAGTCGAGGATGTTGCGCAGTTCCACCGCGGCCAGCGAGTCGAACCCGATCTCGCCGAACGGGCGGGCCGGGCTGATCGCGTCGGCGCTGTCGTGGCCGAGAACAGCCGCGACGTGCGTGCGCACGAGGTCGAGCAGCGCGCGATCCCGGTCGGCCTCGGCGAGGTGCGCGAAGCGCTCGGCGAACTGCTGCTCGGGGGTCACTTCGCCGCTGGCGACGGCGATCCGGCGGCGACCGGCGGGGACGAGCCCGCGCAGCACGGCCGGAACGTCCTCGCCACGCGACCGCAGGGCGGCGCGGTCGACCCGGGTCGGCACGACCGTCGGAACGCCGGTGCCGAGCGCAGCGTCAAGGGCGGCAAGGCTTTCCGACACGGTCAGCGGAGCCAGGCCCAGCCGCGCGATGCGATTACGGTCCACTTCGGACAGTGTCGCGCCCATGCCGATCGCCTGACCGGCGTCCGGAGCCCAGAGGCCCCAGGCCAGCGACGTCGCGGGCAAGCCAGCGGCGTGCCGGTGCTCGGCCAGTGCGTCGAGGAAGGTGTTGCCAGCGGCGTAGTTCGCCTGTCCGGCACCGTCGGCGAGACCCGCCGAGGAGGAGAACAGGACGAACGCCGACAGGTCCAGCTCGGCGGTCAGCTCGTGCAGCGCCCACGCCGCGTCGAGCTTCGGGGCCAGCACTGCGTCGAGCTGCTCGGCGGTCAGCGAGCCGATCATCGCGTTGTCGAGCACGCCCGCGGTGTGCACGACGGCGGACAGCGGGTGCTCCGCCTTCTTGATCGCCGCCGACAGCGAACGCTTCTTGCTGACGTCCGAGGCGACCACCTTCGCGGTCGCGCCCAGCTCCGCCAGCTCTTCGACCAGTTCGGCCGCACCCGGCGCGTTAAGACCGCGACGGCTGAGCAGCAGCAGGCTGCGGACGCCGTGCTTCGTGACGAGGTGCTTCGCGACCTGGGCACCGAGACCGCCGGTGCCGCCGGTGATCAGCACGGTGCCGTCAGTGCGCCAGGTCGGCTCCCCGCCTTCGGCGGCCAACCGGACCATCCGACCGGCCGACACTGTCTCGCCGTCGATGCGCAGCTCCGGCTCGTCCGAGCCGAGCGCGGTCGCCAGGGTCGCCGCAGTGACAGCGCCCTCGACCAGGACGACCCGGCCGGGGTGCTCGGCCTGCGCCGAACGCACCAAGCCGCGGACAGCGGAGTCAGCGAGCGTGCCGCGAGTCAGCACGACCAACCGCGACGAGCCGTAGCGGTCGCCTTCCAGCCACTGCTGCAGCACAGTCCGCACGCGGTGCGCGGTCTGCTTGGCAGCGGCGGCGATGTTCTTGCCCGGCACGGAAACCGGCAGCAGCACGACCTCGGGCACGTCGACCAGCGACACCAGCGAGTCGACCACCGGAACGTCGAAACCGCTGACCGAACCCAGCGAGGCGAGCGTCGGCAGCTCGAACGAACCGGTGACCGGCGTCCATTCGACGGTGTACAGCAGGTCGCGCGCCTGGGTCCGGAGGTCGGCCTCGCGGACCGGCCGCGAGCGGAACGACTCGACGGACAGCACCGGCGTACCCGCCACGTCCGTCACGTCGATCGAGACACCGCCGGTGGCCGGCGACGTGATCCGCACCCGGACCTCGGTCGCGCCGGAAGCGTGCAACCGCACGCCAGTCCACGCGAACGGCAGGCGGATCTCGTCCGGCTCCCGCGCCTCGCCCGGGGCGAAGTCGGTGGCGTGCAGGACCGCGTCCAGCAGCGCCGGGTGGACGCCGAACGCCGCGTCGCGCCCCGTCGCGGGCAGCGCGACCTCGGCGAACACGACGTCATCGCGCTTCCACGCGGTGCGCAGGCCCTGGAACAGCGGGCCGTAGCCGTAACCCTGCCCGGCCAGTTCGGTGTACAGCTCCGAGGTGGCCACGACCTCCGCACCGGCGGGCGGCCATTCGTCGCGCGGGGCGGGCTCGACCACCGGGCCAGCAGCGAGGACACCGACGGCGTGCCGGGTCCAGGCCGCGTCGGCGTCGTTGTCGGGCCGGGAGTGGAACTCAATGGTGCGGCGGCCGTCGGCATCCGGGCCGACCAGCGTCTGCAGCGCGACGCCGCCCGTCTCCGGGAGCGCGAGCGGGGCCTGCAGGGTCAGCTCGTCGACCACGCCGTAGCCGACCTGGGCGGCGGCGTGCAGAGCCATCTCGACGAACGCGGTGCCCGGCAGCACCGGGGTTCCCGCGATCGCGTGGTCAGCCAGCCACGGGTGCGACCGCAGCGCGACGCGACCGGTGAGGACCAGGCCGTCGTCGCCCGCCAGACCGATCTCGGCGGCGAGCAGCGGGTGCCCGGAGGCCAGCTGGCCGAAGTCCGCCGCGTCGCCGTGTCCGGTCGGCGCGGTGAGCCAGTAGTGCTTGTGCTGGAAGGCATACGTCGGCAAGTCGACCACTTGAGCCGGGCCGAAGAACGCCGTCCAGTCGATCGCCACGCCACGGGTGTGCAGGCGGCCGAGCGCGGCGGCGAGGGTGGTGACCTCGGGCCGGTCGCGGCGCTGCGCGGGGGTGAACGCGATGGCGTCGCTGGTGCCGGCGGCCATCGCCGACAGCACGGCGTCCGGGCCGACCTCGATCGCGGTCGTCACACCGGCGTCGACCAGCGCCTGGACCCCGTCGGCGAACCGCACCGCGCGGCGGACGTGCCACATCCAGTACCCCGGCGAGCAGAGTTCTTCAGCGGTCGCGATCCGGCCGGTCACGTTCGAGACGACCGGGATCGCCGGGGCCGCGTAGTCGACCACCTCGAGGATCTCGCGGAACTCGGCCAGCATCGGCTCCATCAGCGGCGAGTGGAACGCGTGCGAGACGCGCAGTTCGCTGATCTTGCGGCCCTGCATGCGGAACACCGACACGACGGCTTCCACCGCTTCGCGTTCGCCGGAGACGACGACCGATGTCGGACCGTTCACCGCGGCCAGGCTGACCTGGTCGCCCAGCAGCGGCTGAACCTCGTCCTCGGTCGCCGCGATGGCGACCATCGAGCCACCTTCCGGCAACGCCTGCATCAGCCGTCCGCGAGCGGCGACGACCAGGCACGCGTCGGCGAGCGACCACACGCCCGCGATGTGCGCGGCGGCCAGCTCGCCGATCGAGTGGCCGAGCAGGATGTCCGGCCGCACGCCCCACGATTCGAGCAGCCGCGCCAGAGCGACCTCGACCGCGAACAGCGCGCACTGGGTGTACTGCGTCTCGTTCAACTCCGCAGCGTCGTCGCCGAAGAGGACGTCGCGCAGCGGGGTCTCCATCTGGACGTCGAGATGGTCGACAGCCTCGTCGAAGACCTCGGCGAACTTCGGGTACGCCAGGTACAGCTCACGCCCCATCGCAAGGCGCTGCGAACCCTGGCCGGTGAACAGCATCGCGAGCTTGCCCGGAGCGCGCTCGCCGATGACGACGTTCGGGTCTTGCTCCCCCGACGCCAGCGCCTGCAGCCCGCGCACCGCGTCAGCGATGTCCTCCGCGACGACTACGGCGCGCTGGTCGTGCGCGGCACGCGTGGTAGCGAGGGAGAAGCCGAGGTCAGTCAGGTTGTTGCTTTCCACAGTGGACACCAGCGCTGCGGCCTGTGCCTTCAGCGCTTCTTCGCTGCGCGCCGAAACGACCAGCGGCACGACCGGCAGCTCGTCACTCGCGGTTTCCGCCGTCTCGACGGACGGAGCCTGCTCGATGATGACGTGGGCGTTGGTGCCGCTCACGCCGAACGACGAAACGCCAGCGCGGCGCGGACGTTCGTTCTCCGGCCATTCCCGCTGCTCGGTCAGCAGTTCGACGGCACCCGCGGTCCAGTCGACGTGCGGCGTCGGCTCGTCCACGTGCAGCGTCTTCGGCAGCACGCCGTGCCGGATCGCCTCGACCATCTTGATGATGCCCGCGACCCCCGCCGCGGCCTGAGTGTGGCCGATGTTCGACTTGATCGACCCGAGCAGCAGCGGCGTCTCGCGGTCCTGGCCATAGGTGGACAGCAGCGCCTGCGCCTCGATCGGGTCGCCGAGCCGGGTGCCGGTGCCGTGCGCCTCGACAGCGTCCACATCGGACGCTTCCAGGCCAGCGTCGGCCAGCGCGCGCTTGATCACACGCTGCTGCGACGGACCGTTCGGCGCGGTAAGGCCGTTCGAGGCACCATCGGAGTTGATCGCGGAGCCACGGACCACGGCGAGCACCGTGTGTCCACTCGCGACTGCGTCAGAAAGCCTTTCCAGCACGAGGACACCGACGCCCTCGGCGAACCCAGTGCCATCTGCGGCGGCCGCGAAAGCCTTGCAACGACCGTCTTCCGCGAGACCGCGCTGACGGCTGAAGGCAGTGAACGTACCCGGCGCGCCCATCACCGCAACGCCACCGGCCAACGCGAGCTGAGTTTCCCCACGTCGCAACGCCTGCACCGCCAAGTGCAAAGCGACCAGCGAACCGGAGCACGCGGTGTCAACGGTCAGCGTCGGCCCTTCCAGACCGAGCGCGTAAGCGACGCGACCAGAGACGACGCTGGGCGCGTTACCGGTGAGGAGGTAACCGTCGAGCCCGTCGGGAGCTTCGTGCAGCCGCGGGCCGTACTCCTGCGCCTCGGCACCGATGAACACGCCGCCCGGAGTTCCGCGCAAAGTGGACGGATCGATCTTGGCCCGCTCCAACGCTTCCCACGCGGTCTCCAGAACGAGCCGCTGCTGCGGGTCCATTGCGGACGCCTCGCGAGGTGCGATACCGAAGAACCCGGCGTCGAAATCCCCGGCTCCGGGCAGGAATCCGCCCGAGGTGACGTAGCTGCTGCCCGGCTTGTCCGGGTCCGGGTCATACAGGCTGTCGAAGTCCCAGCCGCGGTCCTCCGGGAAACCGGAGATGGTGTGCACCTCGTCGGAAACCAGCTCCCACAACGCTTCCGGCGACACCGCGCCGCCCGGGTAGCGGCAGCCGATGCCGACGATCGCGATCGGCTCGTCGTTTGCCGTCCCGGCTGCCAGCGCCGCGGCGGACTCCTCCGCGCCGAACACCTCGGTGTGCAGGAAACGGGCGACCGCGGCCGGGGTCGGATAGTCGAAGGCCAGCGTCACCGGCAGCTCCAACCCGGTCGCGTCGGTGAGCTGCGCGTGCAGCTCCACCGCGGCGAGCGAGTCGAAACCGTGGTCGGAGAACGCTTTCTCCGGGTCGAGGACGGCTGGCACCTCGGGCAGCGCGGCCTGCAGCGCCGCCCGCGTCGCGTCGTGGACCACGCCGGCGAGGAACCCCGCGCGGTCCGCCGGCGGCAGAAGCGTCAGCCGCTCCGCGAAGCCGGATTCCCGATTCTTCTCACTCTCACGCATTGCGCACTCCACCGCGGTAGCCAGGCAGCATTCATGGGTCGTCGATCGGATCGTAAGGCGGGCTCGGGCCGCGCCGGATCCCCAGAAAACGTCGTTAGGGGCGGGAACTCACCAGGCGACGCGCAGCAGCGACGGGCCGCGCACGATCACCCCGTACTCCCATTTCACGCCGTCGCGCCCGTCCGCGAGCCGCAATTCCGGAAACCGCTCCAGAATCGCTTTCAGCGCCTCCTGCAGTTCCAGCCGGGCCAGCTGCGCCCCGATGCAGTGGTGCGGACCGTGCCCGAACGCGACGTGCGGGTTCGGGCTGCGGGTCAGGTCGATGACGTCCGGGTTCGCGAACACCTCCGGATCGCGGTTCGCCGCGTGCAGCGCGGGCAGCACCGGATCGCCCGCCCGCACCACGACGTCGCCGATCCGGACGTCCTCGCGGGGATACCGGGCGAACATCGCCGCGGTGTTGATCGGCACCCACCGCAGCAGTTCTTCCACCGCGGTCGGCAGGATCTCCGGCTGCGCCCGCAGTTGCGCGAGGAGCTCCGGCTGCGTCAGGAGGGTGAAGATGAAGCTCGGCAGCGCCGAGGAAACCGTCTCCACGCCACCGGTGAGCAGGCCCGCGCCGGCGATCGAGATCAGCTCGTTCTCGCTGAGCTTGTCACCGGCGTCGCGGGCGTAGACGAGTGCGCCGAGGAGGTCGTCCGTCGGGTCCTCACGGCGTTGCGCGACCAACTGCGCCACGTAGTTGTCCAACTGGTCGCCGTAGACGTCGAGCACGTCGCCCTTCGCCGTGGCGTCGCTGACCAGCGCCTGGGTCCACTCGCGGAAGATCGTGTGGTCTTCCTTGGGCACGCCGAGCAGATTGCAGATCACCGTGACCGGCAGCGGCCGCGCGAGGTCCTCCACGACGTCGCCGGGCGCACCGTTCTCGATCATCGCGTCGATCAGCTCGTGCGTCAGGGTACGGACGCTCTCGCGCATCGCCTCCAGCCGGCGCGCGGTGAACGCCTTCATCACCAGGCGGCGCAGCCGGGTGTGGTCCGGCGGGTCCATGCCCATGATGCCGTCGCCCATCTGCTGGCGGCGCATCCTCGGCTGGTCGAGGCCCTGTGCCAGCTCGCGGCTGAACCGCGGGTCGGCGGTCACCAGCTTGACGTCGGCGTACTTCGTCGCCAGCCAGGCCTGCTCGCCGAACGGCAGCTGCACCCGGCTCATCGGCTCGTCGCGCTGCAACTGGTGGTAGGTCTCGGAAACGGACGTCTCGTGCATGTCGAACGGATACGCCCGGACAGTCCGGCGAGTGCTCATCGCGGTTCCCCTCCGATCGCGGTCATCGGCTGCTCCAATGCCTGGGTGTCATGGGTGTGCTGGACGTAGGACAGCGCCGACATCAGCGTCGACGAGGTGATCCGGCCGCTCGGCGCGCGTTCGGCGATCCCGCGCAACGGCAGCGAACCGAGCTCGGACCAGCCGAGCCGGCCGTCCGCGCCGAGCGTGCTGCGCGCCTGGCCCGCGTTGTCCGGATGCAGGCAGTACGGCACGTCGAGCAGACCGCGTTTGAAAGCGACCACGAGCGCGCGATCGAGATCGGCGTGGCTGTTGAGGACCGCGTCGACCAAGGCATAGGCCTCGCGGTAAACCTGGTTGTCTTCGTCCACAATGGCCTTAATGCCTTTTGCCGACGCCGCCGCGTGTTCGAGCGCGGTCACGTTCTCCGCGACGGTCGGGATCCGGTGGGCTTCGGCGGCGGTCTTGACGATCAGCCGCTCCGAACCGGTGCTCATCGCCAGCTCGGCGGCCTTGCCCAGCAACAACATCGCGCCGTCGGGCGTGCGCGGGAAGAGGCCCATGTAGGCGTAGATCACCACGTGCCAGGTCGCTTCCGGCAAGAACTCGGCGCACAACCGGCGCAGCGCGGCGACGGCTTCCCGGTCCTGCTGGAGGTTCGTCTGCTGCGCGTAGCTCACCGAAATGCTGCGCACACCCTTGCGGTAGAAGAACAACGCCTCCAGCACGCTGATCGCGACCAGCTCGCTTGGCGGGCACAGCTGTCCGAGCATGCAGCCGCCGAACGTCTCCAGATGCGGACGACCGCCTGGATGTTCCGCGTCGACCAGCAGATCGCAGCAGTACGCCCAATTTCGCACAGACTCGTCGAGCGGCGTGCGGCTGTAGGGCAGGCAGTAGGAAATCGGGCCGCCTTCGGTAGCGTGCAGACCGGCGGCGATCATCGCGCGGAAGATGTCCGCCGGCCGCGCCGAACCGTGCCGGACCTGCACGGGGAAATCCGGGCCTTCGAGACCGTCGAGCATCGCCCGGGTCACCTCGGGCGGATGGTTGACGATCGGGTAGCCGTTGAGCGGTATTCCATTGCGCAGCGCGTGTTCCGCGGAATCGGTGTCGCGGACGCGGGTGTAGCTGTCGAGCGTGAGCGTGCCGACGGTCGCGGCGTTCGCGAGCTTGGTCGCGACCAGCCCGGCACGCATCGCGGCCGGACTGTCGAAGCCCATGCGCGGCTGCACGACCAGTTCCCCGGCCGCGTGCCGCTGCGCTACGAACCGCTCGAAGCTCACGCTCCCTCCAACTGGCTGACCCCGCCGGGAAGCGTGGCCGCGAAGTGCCGGAAAGCGGCGGCGTTCTGCTCGTCGAAGACCCCGTCGAACCCGGCGAACAGCAGTTCCGCGGTCTGTTCGTCGGAAAGCGGGCCGCCAGTGCCGAGTTTTCCGCCGATGACGATCGGCAGCCGACGCAGCTCGGGGAGCGCCCGCAGCCGCTGCACGACCCGGAGCCCGTCCTGGTAGCCGTGGCCGTTGACGCTGCTCAGGACCAGCATCGCCGGACGGCGGCTGACGCATTCGGACTCCAGCAGCTCGTCCGGCACGCACGCGCCGAGGTTCACGACGTCGAAACCGAGTTCCCCCACCAGAAGTTCGAGGTAGACGAGGTTCCAGGTGTGCGAATCCGACGCCATGCTGCTCACGATCACCGTGCGCCCGCTGGGTTCTTCGACGATGCTGCCGCCGTAAGCGCGGACTTCCTCGCTCATGGCGACACCTCATAAGCTCGCTGATAGTCCAATCGCGACACTGAGATGACCTCGTCGCCGCGGACCACGACCTCGGTCGGCGCGGGACGGCCGAGGAAGCTGATCAGACTCGCGGTGACGCCGTACGCACCCACATTCGGCACGGTCAGCAGGTCTCCGGCCGCCAGGTCAGGCAGCTTCGCGGCTTTCGAGAGCGAGTCACCGGGAGTACACAGTGGACCGACGAGCTGCCCCGGGTTGTCCCCGACCTGCTCCACGCCGACCGCGGCGGGCAGCAGCCGTCCGATCCCGGAAAGGCCGCCGACCACGTTGATCCCGGCGTCGAGAATGACGAACCGGTGCCCCCGGCTCTCCTTCACGTTCACGACACCGGCCAGCAGCGTCCCGCAAGTACCGGAGAGATACCGGCCGGATTCGCAGGCCAGCTCAACCTCGCCGCTGCGCCACTCGGGCAGGTAGAGGTCGAGCAGCTGCTCCAAACCGTTGCGCAGCTTCGGGTAGTCAGTGCGCTCGCCGGGAACCGCGTACGGTGACGAGAATCCGCCGCCGATGTCGAGCAGTTCCAACGGCAGTCCCGTTTCCTGGCGCAGCTGCGCGGCCGACTGCAGGACGAACTCGTACTCGCCGAGGAGCGCGTCTTCGTCCTGGGCGTTGCTCATGGTGAAGAAATGCGCACCGACGATCTCGGCCCCAGTGACCGCCTTGAGCAGCGGCATCAGCTCCGGCAACGTCTCGGCGTCAACGCCGAACTGCGACGGGCGGCCCATCATCCGGATCCCGGTCGACGCGCTGCCTTGCGTGGTGTTCACCCGCAGCAGACAACGCGCGACGGTGTCCTGCCGTTCCGCGGCGGCACCGACGTGCTGCAGGTCAGTCAGAGATTCGACGGAGAACAGCCGGACACCCGCCGTGATGGCTGCGTCCAGCTCGCCGTCGGTTTTGCCCGGGCCGGTGTAGAGGATGTCCTCCGGAGCGAACCCGGCGGTCAGCGCGTTGGCCAGCTCGCCGGTCGAGCTGATCTCCGCACGGCAACCACCCTCGCGGAGCTCGCGGGCGATTTCCGGATGCGGGTTGGCCTTCAGCGCGTAATAGACCGCGAACCCCTCGGGCAGCAGGCTGAACAGCTGATCGCGCGACTGGGCGGTCACGTCCAGGTCGTACACGTAAGCCGGCGTGCCGAACCGGGCGGCCAACTCGTCGTACTTGCTCATTTGCGGGCACCTTCCACCAGCAGGGCGAGTTCCTTCGTCGCGTTCTTGCCGTGCGCGGTGAGCGGGAACTCGTCCACGACGTGGCACAGCGCGGGCACCTTCTGCGGCTCCAGCCGCTGCGCCAGTTCCTTGAGCACCGTGGTCGGCGGCAAGTCGCTTTCCACGCAGATCGCCAGGTCGCGCGTCTCGCTCGGCGGGATCGCACCCGCCGCGCGCACGCCGGGGATGTCCATCGCGGCCGCCTCGATCTCCAAAGTGGACATCCGGATTCCCTTGCGCTTGAACATGTCGTCGCGGCGGCCCTCGAAGTAGAGGTAGCCGTCCTCGTCAAGCCGGCCGTAATCGCCGGTGTGCAGCCGGAGCTCGCCGGTGGCCTCGTCGCGGCGGAACGCTCGCGCGGACAGCTCCGGGGCGCGCCAGTAACCAGGCATCACGTGCGGGCCAGCAGCCACGATCTCGCCGATTTCCCCAGCGGGCAACGGCTTTCCGTCAGCGGCGAGGATGTGCACGGTCGTGCCGGGGAGCGGAAGGCCCGACGAACCCGGACGCTCGGCGTCTTGCTCGGGCGGCATCACGGTGATCCGCTTGCACTCGGTCTGCCCGAACTGCCGGACGACGCGGACGCCGGGGAAAGCGTTGCGGAGCTTCTCGATCGTCGAATCAGGCAGCGCCGCACCGGTGTTGGTGAAGAGCCGCACCGGAGCCGGTTCTGCCTGGTCACGCTCGGCGAGGGTAGCGATCATGGTCGCGAGCGAGGGCACGATCGGAACGACAGTCGCGCCGACCTCGCGCATCCGTTGCAGCAGGCGAAGATCGGACTCGGCGTCGGCGAGCACGATTTCGCTGCGGCCGAGCGTCGAGAGGAGGACTTTGTACAGGCCGTAGTCCCAGGACATCGGGAACCGGCAGAAAACGACGTCGTCCTGGCGGTAGCCGAGTACCGCCTGGATCGCGCCGGCCGCGAAGGTGACCTGCCGGTGCGGCCCGATGACGCCCTTGGGCGCGGCCGTGCTGCCGGAGGTGTACACGAGGACCGCGACGTCGTCCAGATCCACTTCGGTCGGCTCGACGCGGGTCTGCTCGCGGTAGGCTTCCTCGACTTCAGTCCACAATGGAGCTATTTGTTCCGGCTGGACGATCAGCACCGGTTCGGCGTTCTCGACGACGGAATCGAAGTGGAACTTCTTCATCGCCGGGTTGATCGGCACGAACACCGCGCCCCGGCGCGAAGTACCGTGGAAGAGCGCGACCAGCGCCCGGTCCGTCGGCAGTTGCACCACCACGCGATCGCCGCGCCCGACCCCGCGCCGCGCGAGGACCGCCTCCACCGCGTGACTCCAAGCGGCCATCTCGGCATACGTCCACACCCCCGCCCGGTCGCGCACCGCGGCGGCGTCCGGCGCACTGGCCACCGCCGCGTCGAGCAGGGCATGGACGAGAGAACCGGATTCGTTCACGACTGCCACTCCCGAAAGGATTCGTAGAATCACCGTGCCTGCGCGGGATAGCTCCCCGACGTCGGAAAGTTATCCGCGCGCAGGCGGTGATCCACACCCCTAACGGCCCCTAGCTGGCAGTCTGCCGACGTTAAGCGGGCACCGGACTGAGGATCTCCGCGGCCCGCGCGCCGAGGGTCTTCCGGTCGATCTTGCGGTTGGAATTCAGCGGGAACTCCTCGACGTGCTCGTACCGCCGCGGGATCACGCCCTCGGGCAGCACCGCCCGCAAAGCCCGCACCAGCTCGATCACCGGCCGCCGCGGTCCCGTATAGAAGACGAACAGCTCGGTCCCGCTCTCGCCCTGGACACCGAGCGCCACCGCCTGCACTCCGCACTCCTGCAGCGCGTGTTCCACCTCGGTGAGCTCCACGCGCCAGCCGAGGACCTGCACCTGCGAATCGAGCCGCCCGAGGTACGCCAGATCGTCCCCGCCGAGCCGACGCACCCGGTCGCCGGTGCGGTAGAACCGGTGCCCGTCGCGGTCGAGGAACCGGCCCTTCTCGTCGGCCGGGTCGAGGTACCCCGGCGTCAGCTGCGGTCCGGCGATGGCGAGTTCGCCCTCCCCCGCCTCGTTCTCGTCGATCAGCAGGTACTCGTGGCCGTCGTGCACCGCGCCGATCGGCACCACGCCGTTCACTGCCACGTGCGGGGTTTCCTCGTCGTCCCACCGGTACCCGGCGACGGTGATCGTCAGCTCCGTGGGGCCGTAGAGGTTTTCAGTGACGGAATTGCCCGCCGCCGCCCGCCAATCCGCGGTGTCGCGGACGGTCAGCGCTTCCCCGGCGAAGAAGCTCCACCGCAGACCCGGCATCGCACCCGGAGTAAGACGTCCGGTGCGGCGCACCAGGTCGATCGCGCTCGGTGTGGAGAACCACACGGTGAGCCCGCGCTCTTCGACGAACGCCGGCACGTTCCGGTACGCCGCTCCCGGCAGGACCACCGCTTCCGCGCCCGCGCCCCACGCGCAGAAGAGGTCGAACATCGCGCAGTCGAAGTTCAGGTCGAACGTCTGGGAGAAGACGTCGTCCGGCGTGAAGTCGTACCGCGCGTCGAGCAGGCCGAAGTAATGCTCGGTGGAGCCGTGGCCGATCCGGACTCCCTTCGGCCGTCCCGTGGAGCCCGAGGTGAACAGCACGTACGCGGAGTCCTCAGGCCGCGCGTCCATGGGCTCGCTGAGCGCCGTTTTCGGTTGCCACAGTCCCGGCTGGCTGACCTCCGGGGCCAGCAGGGTCTTCACCGGCGGAGCGACGGTCAGACCGCGTTCGTCGGCGACGAGCGCGTCCACCTCCGCGGCCTCCACCATCTGCGCGGTCCGGGCCGCCGGGAAGTCCGGGCGCAGCGGGACGACCGTCGCTCCCGCGTAGAGCCCGGCCAGAATCCCGGCGTAGGCGGTAACTCCCTTCCCGGCCAGCACCCCTACCGTGCGGGCGCCGGACTCCGCCAGCGCACCGCCCCACAGCAACGCCCGCTCGTGCAGCTCGCCGTAGGTCAGCGTCTGCCCGCCGACGCTGACCGCCGGCCGGGACTCCGAAAGGGCCAGCCCGCGCAGAAACCGAGCGTGCAGTCCCGAGGTGGTCGTCGTGTCCATCGTGGTCCTCCGCGTACTGTGCCGATCCCTGCCAACCCGACCACAGTCACGGCCTCATGGCTTCGCAGCAACGGTTCCGTGCCGGGTGGGGGGTCGGCCTGCTTTGGTCGGATTGGTAATAGGGGTGCCGGCGCGTCGCTCGGGAGCGGCGGCGCGGGGTAAAGTTCAAAACCGAACCGGGCGGTCGGTTTCCCTGCCTGGTGAAGTGCCCGACCCAGCCACCGGAGTAGCCATGTGGGACAGCTCTTTCGACGAAGCCCTCCGCCCGTACCTCCCGTTCCTGCCCGCCGACGAGGCGCTGACCGCCGAGACCCCGCTCAAGGAGTACGGCCTCGACTCGCTCGCCACGGTGGAACTGCTGGCGGTGCTGGAGGAGAAGTACAACGTCCGGTTCTCCGACGACGCGCTGAACCTGGAGACGTTCGAGAACCCCGGACGCCTCTGGACGACGCTGTCGAAGCTGCAGCCGGCTAGCTGACCCGCGAGGGACCCGCGCCGCGCCGCCGCGGCTGCAGCGCGAGCCGCGGGTTCACCGTGGTCACCTCGAACCGGCTGGTAGTGGCCCGGACACGGCCGAACAGCGTGTCCGGCCCGGCCACCCACAGCTTGCGCACGCCGAGCTGTTCGAGCGACGAGACGACGTCCGGCCAGCGCAGCGGCTCGACGATGCTGTCCAGCAGCATCTTCCGGACCTGCTCGCCGGACCGCAGCACCGAACCGTCCTGGTCGGCGATGATCGGAAGGAGGGGATCATGGAAGTCGAGGCCGCCGAGCACCTCGTCCTCGGCCTTGCGCCGCAACGCGCCGAACGCGCGCGAATGCAGCGGAGGACGCATCGTGTACAGCGACAGCCCGCCCATGCTCCGCACGGTCTGCTTGAGCCAGTCGAGGTTCCGCTCCCGCACCGAGACCATGTAGAAGTCGTGGTCGATGTAGCAGGAGATGTCGGCCCATTCGCCGCGCCCGTCGAGTTCCGTCAGCGCGTCGCGCAGTTTCTCTTCCGGGGTGCGGACGAACGAGTGCGTGACGACGTCGGTGTGCTCGGTCGCGAAGAACTCGTCGAGGCACTGCGCGAGCTTCGCGGTCATCCACACCGCGTCCGGGAAAGTCAGCGAACCGGCGTACACGCTGGCCGGTTTCTCGCCGAAACTCGGGCCGGTGCAGTAGTCCGGGCTCATCCCGTACTCCTGTTCGGCCCATTCGGCGAGCGCGACGCAGGTGAGCATGAACCCGACCTGGGCGTACTCGGAGTAGTCGCCCTCGGCCTCGCGGAAACGGTCGACCAGCGAGTAGCCCAGCCGGTCGTCGGCGTCCTTGATGAGCCTGCGCGCGAACGGGTTGATGAGCAGGAACTTGCCGAAGTCGACGAACCGGCACGGGCTCATCCCGGGGAACACGACCGCCGATCCGGCCTGGCTGGCCTCATCCATGACTGGCGACCTCTCTCTCGGCGGGGGAATGGACTTCCTGCAGGAATCCCAGCAGGATTTCGCGGAACCGCTGCGGTTCCTCGAGATGCGGGACGTGGCTCGATTCCGGGAGGATCTCCCAGCGCACGTCGTGGATCCGGTCGTAGTACGGCTGCACGGTGGCCGGGGTGGCCTCGTCGTGCGCGCCGGAGATGAGCAGGGTCGGCACCTCGATGTCGTCGAGACGGTCGATCACCGAATAGTCCGCGAGCGTGCCGGTGACGGTGAACTCGCTGGGGCCGTTCATCACCGAGTAGACGGTGTTGTTGTCGGCCATCTCCATGAACGACGCGACATAGTCGGCCGGCCACGGCAGCACGCGGCAGACGTGCCGGTCGTAGAAGACGCGCATGAGGTCGAAGTACTCCTGCGTGTCCGTGGTGCCCGCGGCTTCGTGCGCCCGCAGGCCTTCGTCGACCCCGGGCGGCAGCAGCGCGCGCAGCCGGTCCATCTCGCTGCGCCACAGCTCGTACGACGCCGGCGAGTTGGCGATCACCAGCCCGCGCAGGCCGTCCGGACGCTCGGCGGCGTGCCGCGCGACGACCAAGCCGCCCCAGGACTGTCCATAAAGGACGTAGTTGTCCTCGATGCCGAGCCGGTGCACCAGATTGTCCAGCTCGTCGCCGAACAGCTCCGGATTCCAGAACCCCGGCCCGGCGTCCGGCAGCCGGGTGGACCCGCCGCTGCCGAGCTGGTCGTAGTGCACGACCGGGAATCCGTGCCCGGCGAATTCGGTCAGGCTCAGCAGGTAGTCGTGCGTGCTGCCCGGCCCGCCGTGCACCACGACCACAGTGGGCGCCGCTCCCCCCGGTCGCCCGGTGACCCGGTACCAGGTGCGGTGCTCGCCGAACGGGACCCAGCCTTTCGCGGTGGGCGCCACGGCCATGCTCATCACCTCGTTCGCCTCCCTCGTCCGTCTCCGGCACAGCGCGGCCGGATCCGGTTACCTGTCTATCCGTCGCGGCCCGCGCGCCACTAGCCCCTAAGGGGCATCTAAAGCCGAGCCAAATCCTCCTTGCCCGTGCCGGATTCAGGGGTCCCCTACCGGGTGGGCCCGGGCCTGGTGCGGCCCTACCGTTTCCCTTGTTCTCCTATGACTACGAACCCGGAGCTGCCGCGATGCGCGTGATGCTGATGGTCTTCCCGACGAGGACGCACGTTTACAGCATGGCTCCGGTGGGCTGGGCGCTGGCCGCGGCCGGGCACGAGGTGCGCTTCGTCGGACAGCGCAACCCGCGCGAGGTCGCGCCGTTCACCGAAACCGGACTGGACGCCATGTGGTTCGGCGACGAACTCGACATCGCCCGCCACCGGCAGCAACAGGTCGACGGCAACAACGCGATGCACGGCGAATTCCGGCTCTCGGAAAGCCGTCCCGAGCGCTACACCGACGAGTACGTGCGCAACGTGTACGAGCACTGGGTCGACGTGTTCCGCTGGACCACGCCGGACCTGCTGCTCGACGAACTCATCCGCTTCGCCCGGCACTGGCAGCCGGACCTCGTGGTGTGGGACCCGCTGATCTACGCCGCGCCGATCGTCGCGCACGCCATGGGCGTGCCGCACCTGCGGATGATGTACGCCGCCGACCAGACCGCCCGCATCGGCGCGCAGTACCGCGACCTCAGAGCCAGCCGCCCCGAGGACAGCTCGCCGGACCCGTTCGAGACGTGGATGTCCGCCGAGGTCGGCCGGTTCGGAGCCGACTACGACGAAGCCCTCCGCTACGGCGTGCGGACCATCGACTGTCATCCGTCGTATCTGCGCTACGACGGCGTGGACGTCGACTACCTCCCGGCCCGGTTCGTGCCGCAGAACAAGCCGATGGCGATCCCTTCCTGGGTGCTGGACCGGCCGGAGCGGCCGCGAGTGATGCTCACCCTCGGGATCTCCAACCGGCAGACGCTCGGCGTCGAGGAGACCTCCGTCGGGGACCTGCTGGACGGGCTCGCCGACCTCGACATCGAAGTGATCGCCACGCTCAACGCGGAACAGCTCGCGTCCGTGCGCGCGATCCCGGACAACGTCCGCGCGGTCGACTTCGTGCCGATGAACGAACTCCTCGCCTCGTGCTCGGCGATCGTGCACCAGGGCGGCGGCGCGACGATCGGCAACGCGGTGGTGAACGGCGTCCCGCAGCTGGTCATCCCGGGCACCACGTGGAGCGAACGCGGCTCCGCGGTGGCTCAGGTGAAGCGCGGCAACGGTTTGCTGGTGGACCTCGAGGACGTGACGCCCGCGAGCGTCCGCGACGGAGTGTGCCGGCTGCTGGAAGAACCGTCCTTTCGGGACTGTGCGCTCGAGGTGCGGGACGAGATGCTGGCGACGCCCACTCTCGACGACCTCGTGCCGGAGCTGGAACGGATCGCGCTGTGCCCATGACGCGGCCGCCGACCATGCGCACGATCGGGTTTCTCGTGCTGAGCCTCCCGATCCGGCTCGCCGCGTTCGTGCTGATCCTGGTGACGATGCTGGTCGGCGTCGGGACGACGATGCTGTGGATCGGCATCCCGATCCTGCTGGTCGCGACCTCGCTGATGCGTTCGTACTGTGCCTTCGAACGACGCTGGGCGCGCCAGATGCTCGGCGTCGCCATCGCCGAACCCGTCCGCCGCCGTCCGGCAGGCCCGGGCATGCTCGCGGTGTGGCAGGCGCGGCTGCTCGACCCCGCCACCTGGCGCGAGTTCGCCTTCGTGCTGATCGCTTTTCCGCTGGGCATCGTGGAATTCGTGGCGGGCGTCGTGTCCACCGCGGTACCTCCTTTCGGAATTTTCGTGGCGCCGCGCATCGGGGCGATGCACGGCGAACTGGCGGCGTCGTTCCTCGGCCCGAACCGCACCGCGCAACTGGAAGCGCGCACGGTGCAGCTGCAGAACTCGCGAGCACGCGGAGTCGACGCGGTGGAAGCCGAGCGACGCCGGATCGAACGCGATTTGCACGACGGCGCACAGCAGCGGCTGGTGTCCGTCGCGATGAGCCTGGGCCGCGCCCAGCTCAAACTCGATCTCGACGACCCGACCGCGGTCCGCGAACTCATCGGAGCCGCGCACGCCGACGCGAAACTCGCCGTTTCGGAATTGCGCGACCTGGCACGCGGGATCTATCCGCCGGTGCTCCAGGATCGCGGCCTGGACGCCGCGTTGTCTTCTCTTACCGCAAGAATGCCTATCCCTATTGAGGTCGAGGTTACCGTACAACCCCGGCCTCCCGCACCTGTCGAGACGACGACGTACTTCATCGTGAGCGAAACGCTCACCAACGTGACCAAACATTCCGGCGCCGACCGCGCGTCCGTGCGAGTGACCCGCGACGACGACACCGTGGTCGTCGAAATCACCGACAACGGCCACGGCGGCGCCTCGATGCGCCCCGGCGGCGGCCTGGCCGGACTGGCCGACCGCGCCGCCACGATCGACGGCGTGCTCACCGTCGTCAGCCCTGTCGGCGGCCCCACCGTCGTGCGGGCCGATCTGCCTGTCCGCTGGTGAATCCTGTTGTGGAGGCTAGGAAAATGCGCGTCGTGATCGCGGAAGACTCGGTGCTGTTGCGCGCCGGGGTGCAAAGCCTGCTCGCGGACGTCGGCATCGAAACCGCCGCCGCGGTCGACAACGGCGACGACCTGCTGGTCGCCATCCGAGACCACCGTCCCGACCTGGTCATCGCCGACGTCCGGATGCCCCCGACCTTCACCGACGAGGGCCTGCGCGCGACTTTGGCCGCCCGTAAGGAAATCCCTGGTTTGCCGGTGCTGGTGGTGTCGCAGTACGTCGAAGGAAGTTATGCGGTAGACCTGATCGCGGAAGGCACTTCCGGCGTCGGGTACCTGCTGAAGGAACGAGTCGCCGACGTCGCGGACTTCCTGGAAGCGGTCCGCCGCGTCGCCGGCGGCGGATCGGCCATCGACCCGGACGTGGTCGCGCAGATGCTGTCCCGCAGCAGGGATCCGTTGGAGGCGTTGACGGCGAGGGAGACCGAGGTGCTGGCACAGATGGCGCAGGGTCTGTCGAACGCCGCCATCGCCAAGGCTTTGGTCGTGACGCAGGGCGCGGTGGAGAACCACATCAGCAACATCTTCGCGAAGCTCGGCCTGGAGGCCAGCCGGGACCAGAACCGCCGCATCCGCGCGGTGCTGACCTATCTCGATAGTACTGCTGTGCACGCCTGATCCGCCGCGCACATTTGATTCACCGGATCGATACCGTGCAGATGTTCGACCAGCGGCGGTAGCTTGGGGATATGGATCTTGGACCTGTCCCCGTGTCGTCCGTTGTGGACGATGTAGTTGTTCTCTTGTGGCGCAACACTTCCGCTACCCACCGACGTTCGATGCGGTCTCTATTTACCTCGAGACCGGCACTCCGCTCGCCGTGGCGATCTCGAAGACCTGCGCTCCGCGCGGCTGCCCAAGCCGGAACCGCCGTACTGCGGAAAACCCGCATCGCCCTACGCCGATGCGGGCCCCGCTCCTTCGCTGCATTGCCGGACCGAGCTCAGGATCCAGCTACCGCGCCCGCCAACTCGTCGCCGGAACAAACCTTGTCGACGGTTGCCGAGGTGACGGCACAGCAGTTTCTTCGCGCCCAGACCCCGCCACTTGACTCGCTGCGGCCAACGCCACCAACAACGCAGCCACCTCGACGTCATCCGGATTCCCGCGCACCACACGTACTGCGGGCGTTGCCACCGCAGCACGCTGTTCACCACGCACCCCGGCAGCTTCACCGTCAGCTGAATCCTCTAGCACGGCAGAGGTCGCGCCCGCTGCCATCGCAGGACGCCCGGCAGATTCACCGTCAGCCGAGTCCTCCAGCGCGGCAGATGTCGCGCCCGCGACCGCTACCACCGCATCGCGCCGTTGACGACGCGTCCCGCTGGGATCCCGGCGAGCAAGATTTCCCTTCTCCGCGGGAAGTCCCGCCATGGCCGCAGTCGAATCGGCTGACGCTCCGGCCGATTCTGCCTGCGCGGCAGTCGAGTTCTCCCCAGCCGGTCCGCCCGGCGCAGCAGACCAGTCCACCCCGCCCAGCTCCCCGACTGCGGCAGGAGAATTCTCCCCAGCCGACCCGCCCGGCGCAGCAGACAACCCCACCTCACCCGGCCCACCGACTGCGGCAGGAGAATTCTCCCCAACCGACCCGCCCCGCGCGGCAGACAACCCCACCCCACCAGGCTCTCCGACCACGGCAGGCGAATCCTTCCCAGACAACCCGCCCTGCGCAGCAGACAACCCCGCCCCACCGACCGCAGCAAGCGAATTGTCCCCAGCCGCCCCGTCCCGCGCAGCAGACCATGCCGCCCCATCCGGCTCCCCGGCCGCGGCAAGAACCCCCGCACCCGTCCCCGGATCCGCCACCACCCCAGCCGATCCCATCGCATCCCCCGTTCTCCGCCGCGCCATCCGGACCGCCATCACATCGGCGGGTTCCCGTGCTTGCGCGCCGGGACGTCGGCGTGCTTGGCCCGCAACATCGTCAGCGACCGGATCAGCATCTCCCGCGTCCGGCCGGGCTCGATCACGTCGTCGACCAGACCGCGCTCGGCCGCGTAGTACGGGTGCATCAGCTCGGTCTTGTATTCCTTGATCTTCTGCCGCCGCACCGCCTCCGGGTCGTCGGCCGCGTTGATCTCGCGCCGGAAGATCACGTTCGCCGCGCCCTCGGCACCCATCACCGCGATCTCGTTCGTCGGCCACGCCAGCGAAACGTCCGCGCCGATCGAACGCGAGTCCATCACGATGTACGCGCCGCCGTAGGCCTTCCGCAGGATCATCTGCACTCGCGGCACCGTCGCGTTGCAGTAGGAGTAGAGCAGCTTCGCGCCGTGCCGGATGATGCCGCCGTGTTCCTGGTCCACCCCGGGCAGGAAGCCCGGCACGTCGACCAGCGTCACCAGCGGAATATTGAACGCGTCGCACGTCTGCACGAACCGCGCGGCCTTCTCGCTCGCCTCGATGTCGAGGACCCCGGCGAGCGTCGCCGGCTGGTTCGCCA
This sequence comes from Amycolatopsis sp. NPDC114484, assembly GCF_055633755.1. NCBI lineage: Bacteria > Bacillati > Actinomycetota > Actinomycetes > Pseudonocardiales > Pseudonocardiaceae > Amycolatopsis > Amycolatopsis sp. NPDC114484. The sequence continues at coordinate 476,477 of NZ_JBVKDQ010000003.1, forward strand.
CGATCCCGACCACGTGCCCGTCCAGCCGCGCCAAGGCGCACACCACGTTCGTCGCCCAACCGGCGTGCACCTGGAGGAACTCGCCGTCATCGACGATCTCCTCGATCACCGCGCACATGTCGTACGCGCGGGCCGAGTCCGTCGGCACCACCTCGAGCAACTTGTCCGTACGGCGGTCCGCCGGATCGGCCGTCGGCTCCACCGGCGGCACCTCGTTGTTGTTGGAGGGCAACAACGAAATCAGGTACCGCACGTCCTCAAGACAGCTGGGTTCGTCGTCGTAGACAAACGCGGCGACCCCCGACGTCGAAGCATGCACGTCCGCGCCGCCAAGGCCGTTCTGGGTGATCTCCTCGCCGGTCACCGCGTGCACCACATCCGGGCCGGTGATGAACATCTGCGAGGTTTCGCGCACCATGAACACGAAATCCGTCAACGCGGGCGAGTACGCGGCACCGCCGGCGCACGGGCCGAGCATCACCGAGATCTGCGGGATGACTCCCGAAGACCGGGTGTTGCGCTGGAAGATCCCGCCGTATCCGGCGAGCGCCGTCACGCCCTCCTGAATCCGCGCACCGGCACCGTCATTCAGCGATACCAACGGCGCACCGGCCGCCGCGGCGAGATCCATCACCTTGTGGATCTTCTGCGCGTGCGCCTCGCCCAGCGCGCCGCCGAAAATGCGGAAGTCGTGGGCGTACACGAAAACCGTGCGCCCGTAGACCGTTCCCCAGCCGCACACCACGCCGTCCGAATACGGCTTCCGGTGTTCGAGGCCGAAGGCCGTCGCGCGGTGCCGGCGCAGGGACTCGATCTCGGTGAACGAACCCGGGTCGAGAAGGAGTTCGATGCGTTCGTGCGCGGTCAGCTTGCCGCGGTCGTGCTGCCGGGCGGTCGCGGCGTCGTCGGGACCGCGGCGCGCGGCCTCCTTGATCTCCCGCAGTTCTTCGAGTCTGCTGTCGAATCCGACCGCCAGTGCCTCAGACATGTGCACGCCCCTTGTCGACAAGCCGATCGGTCAGGTACCGGAGAATCACGTCCTGGTGGCGGGTCAGGAAGAAATGCCCGCCGGCGAGCGGGACCAGCTCGAAGCCCGCCGAAGTGTGGTCGCCCCACGACCGGACCTCGTCGACCGAGGCGACCGGGTCGTCGGTGCCGGTGAACGCGATCACCGGGGCCGTCAGCGGCGCGCCCGGCTGGTACCGGTAGGTCTCCACGGCGCGATAGTCGTTGCGCACCACGGGAAGGATCATCCGCACGACGTCGTCGTCGCCGAGCAGGTCCATTTCGGTACCGCTCAACCGGCGCAGTTCGTCGATCACGCCGTCGTCGGTGCGGGTGTGCACGTTCTCGTCGCGATGCCGTGACGGTGCCCGGCGGCCGGACACGAAGAGCGTGTCCACCGTGGTGCCCGCGGCCTCCAGCCGGCGCGTCACCTCGAAGGCGATCATCGCGCCCATGCTGTGGCCGAACAGCGCGAGCGGCAGGTCGTCGCGCCCGCGCAGCAGTTCGGCGATCCGGTCGGCCAGCGCGTCGACAGTGGTGAGGAACGGCTCGTGCCGCCGGTCCTGACGGCCCGGGTACTGCACCGCCAGCACCTCGATGTCCGGCGTCAGCGCCCGCGAAACCGGGAAGTAGAACGGAGCCGAACCTCCGGCGTGCGGCAGGCACACCAGCCTTGCCTTCGCCTCGGGCGACGTGTGAAAGCGGCGAAACCAGCTGTCCTCGTCGGAATTCGCGCTACCCGTCATGTCGTCCCACCGCCTTTCCGACGTCTGCGCCGGGACGACCCGGCCACGGATCCTTCTTCGCCGACCCACGGTAACCGCGTCCACCACGCGCAACGACCCCTAACTCCCCCTAGATCCACAATGGACAGTCACGCCCGAACCCCTAGACCGAAGGATTCCCTCGCGTGCAGCCAACGTTCGTCCTCGTGCCCGGCTCCCACGCCTCCGGGCGCTGCTTAACCGCGCCCCAACGCGAACTAGCCCTGCGCGGCCACCGCAGCCTCGCCGTCGACCTCCCGGCCACGACACCGCCGCCTACCAGACCCAAGACCGCGCGGCCTTCGCCGAAGAGCCATCGCCAACGGCTGGCGTCACGCACGCCGACAACGTCGCGCACGTCGCCGAAACCGTCCGCCGGGTAAGGGAGCACGGTCCCGTCCGGCCACAGCGCCACCGGCACCGGCACCGAAGACCCAGCGGCGTGGGGCGGAATCCCACACAGCTACGTCCGCCTGCCACCCCGACCCGCTGCTGCGCCCGACAGGCCTAGCCGAAATTCTCGCCGGAACCGCCGATTACCGCGAAGGAGCCCGGTAAGCGCCGAACTGAATCTGCCGGGCGAGCCGGAACCCCAGCTTCTCGTACAGCCGGATCGCGCCGGTGTTCGTCCCGGCGGCGTGGAGAAACGGCCGTTCCCCGCGCTCCCGGATCCCCGCGGCCACCGCCAGCACCAGCCGGGCCGCCAATCCCTGCCCCTGGAACGCCGGGTCCGTGCACACCGCACTGATCTCCGTCCACCCCGGCGGGTGCATCCGCTCGCCCGCCATCGCCACCAGCGCCCCGTCACGGCGAATGCCCAGGTAGGCGCCCAAGGTGATCGTCCGGGGCAGAAACGGGCCGGGCTTCGTCCGGGACACCAGATCGAGCATCTCCGGCACGTCCGCCTCGGTCAGCCGCACCGCCTCCGCGTCGGCGACCGCCGGGGCGGCCGAACCGTCCATCTGCACCCCGGCTATCTCGGCCTCCACCGTCCAGTCCGCGGGCGGCGGCGTCCCGCCCCGGCCCACCACGACCGTCGACGCGCCCGGACCGATGAGGTCGGCGATGTCGTGCCACACCCGCTCGTCCGGCTGGTCCGGCACGGCGAGGAACGGAGAGACGTCCACCGGATACCGCAGCACCTGCCCCTTCTGCTCCGCGAACGACGCGTGCGGGCCGCTCAACGCGGCCCAAGCGGGGTTTTCGAGCGGGGACGTGCTCATTCTCGCCTGCCATTCCGATCCGGGGTGCCCGGTCAAGAATGCGTGCGCCGAACCGGACCCGGCCACCGCCTCCCACATGCTGAGCAGCCGAGGACCGCGGCTGTCCGCAATCCGCCATAACGTCGCCGCCATCACCGACGAAGGGATCTTGATGAGCGCCGTCGACCACAACCAGCCGCTCGGCACCCCGACCTGGATCGACCTCGCCGTACCGGATCTGGACCGCGCGCGACGCTTCTACCGCGCCGTCCTCGGCTGGACCTTCGACGGCGACCACTGCCTGCTGCGCGGCCTCCCCGTCGCTGGCCTGCGGCAGGCAACCAACCCCCGACCAGCCTGGACCGTCTACTTCGCCACCGACGACTGCGACGTCACCGCGAAAGCCGTCACCTCCGCTGGCGGCAAGCTCCTCGACCATCCGCACAACGACGAAGACCTCGCCCGTGTCGCCGTCGCGGAAGACCCGGCCGGGGCGCGGTTCGGGATCTGGCAAGGCCGCGAGCTCCCCGGTGCCCGGCTCGTCAACGAACCCGGCACTCTGCTGCGCAACGACCTCGTCACGCCAGCGCCCAACCCGGCGCGCGACTTCTACTGCGAGGTCTTCGCCTTCACCCTCGATGGCAACGACGACCTCCCCGGCGTCGACTTCACCTTCCTCCGCCGCCCGGACGACCACGAAATCGGCGGCATCGTCGGCGACCCGTCCGCCACCGCGTCGGCGTGGGGCACGCTGTTCCTCGTCACCGACGCTGACGCGGCTGGCACCCGGGCGGTCGAGCACGGCGGCGAGGTTGTCGAAGCGCGGGACAGCCCGTACGGGCGGATGGTGACCGTCCGCGATCCGTTTGGCACGGAGTTCGTTCTGGGCTCCTGAACCGACTCCATCGCCCTCGGCCCGGTGCTACAACAGGACAGGTGGACCTCGAAACCCTCCCCGGCGCGACCCTGCGCCCAGCGACCTCCGACGACGCCGCCGAGCTGATGGTGCTCCAGCGGTGCTGTTGGGTCCAGGAAGCCCTGCTCAACAACACCCTGGAGCATCCCGCGCTGACCGAAGACCTCGCCGAGGTCCGCGAGTCGATCAAAACCTGGCGCAGCTGGGTCGTCCGGCAGGGACACCGGCTCGTCGGCGCGGTCCGCGCCCGCACGGTCGAGGACGACGGCTGGGAAATCGGCCGTCTGATGGTCGCGCCGGATCTGGCGGGGCGCGGTCTCGGACGAGTCCTTCTTGAACACGCCGAGCGCCACGCTCCGCCGGAGACGAAGCAGTACGTCCTCTTCACTGGCGCGTCCAGCGAACGCAACATCGCCCTCTACGAACGGGCCGGTTACCGCCGCACGCCGATGCCGTTCGAGGCGACCGGGGTGCTCCAGCTCGCGGTCTACCTGGTCAAACCGGCCTGACGAAGGCTCACAGCTCGTCGAAGACCAGCACGGTGTGCGTCGAGAGCACGTCCGGCATGGACTGCAGCCGTTCGAACACCAAGTCCCGCAGGCTGTCCGCGTCGCGGGTCCGCACGAACAGGATCAGGTCGTTGTCCCCGGACACCAGGCCGCCGTGTTCGATTTCCGGGATGTGCTTGAGTTCCGCGCTCACCGTGCGCCACGAGTTCTGCGTGACCTTCAAGTACACGTACGCCGCCAGCCCCTGCCCCATCCGGCGCGGGTCGGTGACGGCCGCGTACCCCGTGATCACTCCCTCGCGGTGCAAGCGCTCCACGCGCGTGTAGCAACCGGCCCGCGAAATATGCGCGCGTTCGGCGAGGGCGCGCATCGAGGCGCGGCCGTCTTTCTTCAGCTCGGCGATCAGTTTCAGGTCGACCTCGTCGAGCGCCGCTGCCATTTGTCCACCCGGCTGGGACATCCGCGCCACCTCCCAAGCCAATCATCCAATCAAGATTCCGCAACCCGGCCATCATTCCACATTTCCCGAGCAAGTCTGGATCCTTGATCGCCAGACAGCGAGTATCAGGGCCTACTCGTCTTTGTCGATGGGAGCTGTCGGTGACCACCACGGAACGCGCTGCCGCGTCCTATTTCCTGCCCAGCGACGAGCCGCTCGGCCTCGTGACCGCCGACGGCGCGCCGATGCCCGACCCGGTGCTCGTGATGCCCGCGGACGACGTCCTCCTCCGCCTCTACCGCGGCATGGTTTCCGGACGCCGCTTCGACACCCAGGCCACCGCGCTCACCAAACAGGGCCGGCTCGCGGTGTACCCGTCGGCGCGCGGGCAAGAGGCCGCCGAGATCGGCTCGATCCTCGCGCTTCGCCCGCAGGACTGGCTTTTCCCCACCTACCGCGACTCGATGGCCGTCGTCGCTCGCGGCGTCGACCCGGTCGAGGTGCTCACCCTGCTGCGCGGCGACTGGCACTGCGGCTACGACCCGTACCGCGCCAACGTCGCGCCGCAGTGCACGCCGCTCGCCACCAATACGCTGCACGCGGTCGGCTTCGCGCACGCTGCGCGCGTGAAGGGCGAGGACACGGTCTCGCTCGTTCTCGTCGGTGACGGTGCCACCAGCGAAGGCGACACGCACGAAGCGTTGAACTTCGCCGCCGTCTGGAAGGCACCGGTCGTCTTCCTCGTACAGAACAACGGCTACGCCATCAGCGTCCCGCTCGAGAAACAGACTGCTGCGCCTTCGCTCGCGTACAAGGGTGTCGGCTACGGCATGCCGTCTGTACTCGTTGACGGCAACGACGCGGCCGCCGTACACGCTGTCGTCGAGCAGGCTGTCGAGCGCGCCGCCGCGAGCGAAGGGCCGACGCTCATCGAAGCCATCACCTACCGCATGGAGTCCCACACCAACGCCGACGACGCGACGCGCTACCGCGACAAGGCCGAAGTGGAGCAGTGGCTCACGCGCGACCCGATCAGCCGCCTCAAGCAGTACCTCACCGACCGTGGCCTCCTCGACGACAAGGCGCAGCAAGAGATCGACGCGCGTGCCGAAGAGGAAGCAGCCGCGTTGCGTGAGCGGATGAACGTCGACACCCAACTCGACCCAGCGGATCTGTTCCGGCACGTCTACGCCGAACCGACCGCCGCGTTGCGGCAGCAGGCCGCCGAACTGGCGCGCGAGAACCACGAGAACACCGAGGACCAGGCATGACCGCCACTTTGGACACGACGCTGTCCCTCGCCGGCGCATTGAACCGCGCCCTCGCCGACGCACTTGCCGAGGACGAGCGCGTGCTCGTCTTCGGCGAGGACGTCGGGACGCTCGGCGGCGTCTTCCGCGTCACCGACGGACTCGCCGCACGCTTCGGCGACGCCCGCGTCTTCGATTCGCCGCTCGCCGAATCCGGCATCGTCGGCACCGCGATCGGGATGGCGATGAACGGCCTGCGCCCGGTGATCGAGATGCAGTTCGACGCGTTCGCCTACCCCGCGTTCGAGCAGATCACCAGCCACCTCGCCAAACTCCGCAACCGCACCAAGGGCCAGGTCGAACTGCCCGTGGTGATCCGGGTGCCCTACGGCGGCGGCATCGGCGGCGTCGAGCACCACTGCGATTCGTCCGAGGTCTACTACACGCACACGGCCGGCCTGCGCGTCGTCACCCCGGCCACGCCGGACGACGCCTACACCCTGCTGCGCGAGGCGATCGACAGTCCGGACCCGGTCATTTTCCTCGAGCCCAAGCGCCGGTACTGGGAAAAGGGAACCGTTGACCCGCAACACCGTTCGCCCGGTCTCGACAAAGCGGTGATTCGCCGCGAAGGCAGCGACGTCACCCTCATTTCTTACGGCGGAGCACTCGGCACCACGCTCGAAGCAGCCGAAGCCGCCGCCGAAGAGGGTTACAACGCCGAAGTGATCGACTTGCGCAGCCTCGCGCCCTTCGATCTGGAAACGGTCGCCGCGTCCGTTCGGCGCACCGGGCGCGCAGTCGTGGTGCACGAGGCCAGCCGATTCTGCGGCTACGGTGCCGAAGTCGCCGCGCAGTTGTCCGAGCACTGTTTCCATTACTTGGAAGCGCCGGTATTGCGCGTCGCCGGGTTCGACATTCCTTATCCCGCGCCGAATTTGGAACAGCACCACCTGCCGGGCGTCGACCGGATCCTGGACGCCATCGAACGGCTCCAGTGGGACGACGCGGCACCGCTCGACGGGGAGAAGTGATGGCTGTCTTCAAACTGCCCGACCTCGGCGAAGGTCTGACCGAGGCGGAAATCGTCGCGTGGCACGTGGCGGTCGGCGACACCGTGACCGTGGACCAGACCGTCGTGGAAGTCGAGACGGCGAAGGCGAGCGTCGAGGTCCCGGTGCCGTTCGCGGGCCGGGTCGCGACGCTGCACGGAGCAGCGGGCGAAGTACTAACCGTCGGCAGCCCATTGATCACTGTGGACAGTGCCGCGGACTTCACCGAGCCTGGCGTCGTGACGCCGGAGGGCAGTGGGAACGTCCTGATCGGCTATGGCACCAGCCAAACCCGCACCCGGCGCGCGAGGCGACCGCGCGGCAGCAAAGCACCAGCGTCAGCGCCCGTTGTGACAGCGAAGTCCACTTCGGACCGAATCCGCGTAGTGTCGCCGCTGGTCCGCCGTCTCGCGCGTGAGTCCGGAGTGGACCTTCACGCGCTCACCGGCACGGGAACCGACGGCATCGTGAGCCGCGCCGATGTAGAACGCGCGATCGCGACCCCAGCGACCTCGGCAATCCCGGCGACCCCGGCGACCTCCGCGGCCCTGGCGGCAACCCCGGACGAGCAACGAATCCCCTTGCGCGGCCTGCGCAAAACCGTCGCCGACAAACTCACCCGCTCCCGCCGCGAGATCCCCGAGGCGACCGTCTGGGTGGACGTCGACGCGACCGAACTGCTGCGGCTGCGCACCGAACTCAACAGCGACCCGCACGCCCCGAAACTCAGCCTGCTCGCACTCATCGCCCGGTTCGCCGTCGCGGGCCTGCGCCGTTTCCCCGAACTGAACGCGCATCTGGACGGCGACGAGATCGTCATCCCGTCCGCCGTCCACTTGGGTTTCGCCGCGCAGACCGACCGTGGCCTGGTCGTCCCGGTGGTCCAGAACGCACACCAGCGCCCGCTGGAAGATCTGTCCGCCGCCCTCGCCGACCGCACCGAACAAGCCCGCTCCGGACGGCTCGCTCCGGCCGACCTCACTGGCGGCACGTTCACTGTGAACAACTACGGTGTGTTCGGCGTGGACGGTTCGGCCGCCATCATCAACTACCCGGAGGTCGCGATCCTCGGCGTCGGCCGGATCATCGACCGGCCGTGGATTGTGGACGGTCAGGTCACCGCACGCAAAATCACCGAACTGACGCTGGCCTTCGACCACCGCGTCTGCGACGGCGGCACCGCGGGCGGGTTCCTCCGCTTCGTCGCCGACTGCATGGAAAACCCCGTACGGCTGCTGCGCACCCTGTGAAGACGGTCAGGCTGGCAACTCTGCCAGCCTTTCCGTTTTCGCCCACACATTCCGCTTCAAGACAATCCGGAACACGGCTCGCCACGTCGCCAGCACGCCCAGCAAGAGGAAGGCCGGGTAACACAGCCCGGCCAGCAACGCCCGATGCAGGGGTTCGTCGCGCAACCGGACAAAGTAGACGATCGCCCACATGATTCCGGGCAGCAGCAACGCGGCCAGCCACAACGCAACGGCTTGCGACAGATTCCCGGTCTCCGCGACCAAACCGCCGAACGAGTTTCCGGTCAGCAACGCCACCGGCACGATCACCAGCAGCGCCGCCGCGAGCAACGACAGCGGAACAGTCAGCCAGGGCACCACGAGATAGACCAGGAAGTCGAACAATCCGGTCCCGGCAATGAATCGCGAGGTCGCGAGACCGCGCAAATGCCGTGAGCACTGGAGGTTTCCTTGTGCCCAGCGAGTCCGCTGGCGCAGCAGGCGCCGCACGTCTTCCAACCCTTGCTGAGTCACCCAAGCCCGTTGCGTGTACCGGATCCGCACTCCGGCCAGATGCAGCCGCAGACCCAGTTCAAGGTCCTCGACCAGGCAGTCGCTCCACGGCGACGGCCCGAACTTCCGCAGCACCGACAGTCTCGTGAACTGCCCATTGCCGCCCATCCCGACGCTGCCGAGCACATCCCGCAACGACTGTGAGGCATCCGCGATCGCGCCGAACTCCAAGTCCTGCAACAACGCCAGCAACCGGTGTCTATTGTGGATTCGCACCCGGCACTGCACCGCGCCGACGCCACGGCTCCGCAGCATCGCCGCTACCTCGGTGAGCAACCCGGCACTGCCGCGCCCGTCACCGTCAATGATGCCCACGACGGTCTGCGAGACCGAGCCCTCGCGCTCGGCAATGGCGTCGATGTAGCGGTAACCCGCGTTGAGAGCCTCGCCCTTGCCCCGCCGCGCCTGAGGCAAGTCACGCCGCAGAACATGCAGCCGGTCATCGGCGATGCCCGCGACAATCTCCGGCGTGCCGTCATCGGATCCGTCATCGATGACCAGCACTCGCACCGGAGTTTCAGGACTGCCCAGCCGTAACGCGTTCCGCACCGTGTTGGCGATGACGCGTTCTTCGTTCAGCGCCGGAATGACAATCCAGAACAGCAAGGGCCTTGACGAGCGTTCCGAGGCAGGCCGAGGCGCACGCCAGGCGAAGGCCGCCAGCACCAGGTTGTGCACCGGCCACCAGCACAGCAGCAGCACGAACCACCACGGCTGCGTCATGCCGCGTGCCGGCCCCGGGATCCGCTGGTACGCAGCCGAACCGAGCGGACCGTGAACGCCATCGCGACGAATCCGACCGCGGACAGGACAAACCACAGCACCCCGTGGAACGGCGCGACACCGATCGCGGCGGCGGACACGACCGCGGGAGCGACCCGGGTGACAGACATTTCTTTTCCTTCCAGAAGAAACTCAGGCAGCAACGGCGGCAGGAGCCACAAAGCGATAGCCGAGCCCCTCGATGCCCTCGACCACCCTTCGAAGGTCGCCGATGCCAAGAAACGGGTGATAGTAGAAGCTGACGACGCTGTCGGTCACCACACGATGGGTTTTCGCGTCGGCCAGGATGTCGTCGGCGGTGCGCGCGGCGTGCTGGTTGAACTTGACCGGGGCGACGTTGCCGACGTTCTCCGGCACCACGACAGTCCCGTAGACGTCTCGGACCGGATACGGGAAGAACTGGCCGTATACCTCGCGATAGGACACGTCGGTCAGTCCACATTGGCCGCCGTCGCACTGTCCGGCGTAGTAGCTTCCCCGGTCGTACCGCATCGGGAAGATCCGGCCCGCCTCCTGATAGTCCACCGCGGAACCGCCGTAATGCGGGAACTCGAATGCGTCCGGCCGCGGCAAGCCGACCCGGTCGAATTCGGCGAGACCAGTCGCGATGCGGCTGCGGAACCACTCCGGCGAGTCCTCCGGAACCGGGCCGCTGAGCCGCACATTGTCCTTGTGGTCAACGGTCGCGCGGTAGAATTCGTAGTCAGCGGCACTGGTTCCCGAGTACGGGTTGTCCGCCTCGCCGTACTGATGGCTGTAACCGTGCATCACCAAGGTCCCGCCCCGCGCGACGGCGTCTCGCAGTGCCGCAACGAGTTCCGGGCTGTCCACCAGCCTCGCGAACGTCGGCTTGCCGCCATTCGCTTCCCCGCGCGGATCCGCGTAATACGGGTACACCGCCAGCGAGAACGGCACTCCGCGCCCGCTGAGGTAGTCAGTAACCGCTCGCACTTCAGCAGGCGGCGTACGCGGGCCAATGTCCTCGATCCGCACGAGCGCACGTCGCCGTTCCGGAGCGTCCGGCGCGAGCACGCCGAGCAGGATGTCCGCAGCTGCCAAATAGCGGTCACCGGCACCGACATAGGAATACGGCACTTCGGCGAGGTAGGTGAAGGATCCACTGTGGACCGCCCACGGCGACGTCGCGCCGTCAGCAGACTTCGCCTGCGCCAGCACTTTCGCCTTCGCAGAGGTCACCCGCACTCCCACGACGTCGATCCCCGAATTGGGATCGCGCCGCAGGTCAGTGTCCCGATAGGACACCGTCGTGACCTTGTCCTCCCGGAACGGAGCCCAGGTCCAGCCCCACTTTCCGGCAAGTGTCGGCGTGCGGTCGAACAGCTGCCAGATGTTGCTGCCGATCCACACCACCGGCAGCCGGGTCCGGCTCACGTCGTCCAGCAACGCGGGCGGCAGCTGCGCGTCGTAAACCGTCCCGACGTAGACGACCGCCTGGTACTCGTTCAGCTCGCCGGGCCGGTAGTCGGCGGCGGGCAGCATTCGCCAAGCGGTGGAACGGGACACCAGGTTCGCCGTCTGGATCGCGTTGGCCTGCGCCTCCTCGGCGACCTGCGTCGCGGGCGGGCTCGGCCGCAACCGCCGCCCGTCATCGAAGAGCACCAACGTGCGCCGGTCGTCACGACCGCCAGGACCGGCCAGGCCGATTTTCGGTTGCCGCAGCACCGGTTCGATCGGCGAGGCCGCTTCCGAACCGGAGCCGTTGTCCGAGACCACCACGACGATCCCGCCCACCAAGCTGACCACCGCGACGACAATGATCCCGAGCCGCAACCACGCCGGGAACCGTTGCTTCACTGCACGACCTCGACCGACTCCGGGACGAACGGCTCCGGCGCTTCAGCGGTCAGGCCGAGCAGCCAAGCCACAGCGTGCTCCGTGCGCTCCGCGGCCCGGCCGTCCCCAAACGGATTAGTGCGCGCGTTCATCGCCGACCGCTGCGCCGGATCGGTCAACAGCCTCGACGCGGTCTCCACGATCAGATCGGCGTCGGTGCCGACGAGCATCGCGCAACCGGCGTTCACGGCTTCCATCCGTTCCGTGGTGTCCCGCAGCACCAGAACCGGCACCTTGAACGTCGGAGCTTCCTCTTGGATGCCACCGGAATCGGACAGCACGAGCGAACTCGCCGCGATCGCCGCCGCGGTCTGTTCGTAAGGCAGCGCCGGAGTAAGCACCACGCGCGGATTCCCGGCGAGCGCCGCGGTGACCGCCTCCCGCACAGTCGGATTCGGGTGCATCGGCAGCAATGCGCGAACGTCTGGATGGCGGGCCAGCAGAGTGTCCACAGCGGACAGAATGCGGGTCAGCGGCTCGCCCCAGGACTCCCGGCGATGCGCAGTCACCAGAACCAACCGGCACTCACCCCGTGTCGCCGACTCGATCACGTCGGCGACCGCACTGCCGGCAAAGGACACTCCCCGGTCAGTCACCCGGGAAATCGCGTCCACCACAGTGTTTCCGGTGACCAGCACAACGCCGTCGTCGATGCTTTCCGCACGCAGGTTCTGCGCGGCCATCGGCGTCGGAGCCAGGTGCAGGCTCGCGGTCTGCGTGACCAGCCGCCGGTTCAGCTCCTCCGGGAACGGAGACTGCAGATCGAACGAACGCAGCCCGGCTTCCAAGTGCACCACGGGAATCTTGCGCCAGAACGCGACCAGCGCACCGGCCACAGTGGACGTCGTGTCGCCCTGCACGAGCACCGCCGCGGGCGGGCGGGGCGGGGCGAGCGCCTCGAGACCGGTGACGAGCTGCGAGAACAACTCCGGCTGACCGCCGTTGACCCGGTTCAGAGCGAGCCGCAGGTCCGGGGTCAGCGAGAACGCCGCGAGCACCTGGTCGACCAGCTCGGGATGCTGCCCGGTCGCGACGAGCACCGGGTCCAGCCGTCCGGACCGGCGCATCTCCTGCACGACCGGCGCCATTTTGATCGCCTCCGGCCGGGTTCCGGCAATCAGCCAGACCACCGGTGCGTCACCCCGGGTCATCACGGAACTCCATTTCAGCGAGAGCGGACGCGATCCGGAAACTGCATCTGGATCGCGCCGACCACGCTAACCGCGGAATCCGGGGGCAACCTCACCCTCGCGGGTAAAACTCACCGTCAGTAGTCGCCGTCACAGGCCGTCAAGAAGACACCAAACGACCGTCCACCACGGTTTTAAGCGGCTGCTTACTTAGCTGAATCCGGATAAACCGAGGACGGCAAGCACACTCAGTAATCACCCTGGATCGGTTAAGTCACCAGTCGCGGAAAAGGGCGCCCGAAAACCCGGGTGCCCTTTTTCCATTCCCCGGTCAAACCGACGGTATGGCCGCCCGCGATCCCGCTCACATAGTGGTCCAGACCACCAGGTCACTGCTTCCCCGGAACGTATTCGCCGGGCACCATCCGCGTCGTGACGGCGAACCGGTTCCACGCGTTGATCACCGTGATCGTCGCGATCAGCTGAGCCAGCTCGGCCTCCTCGAACTGCTCGGCCGCACGGGCGAAGACCTCGTCGGGCACGAAGCCGTCGGTGAGCACGGTGACCGCTTCGGTCAGCTCCAGCGCGGCGACCTCCTTCGCCGTGTAGAAGTGCTTCGACTCCTGCCACGCCGAGAGCTGGATGACGCGTTCGGTCGTTTCGCCGGCGGCCAGCGCGTCCTTCGAGTGCATGTCGATGCAGAAGGCGCAGTGGTTGAGCTGCGACGCCCGGATCAGCACCAGCTGCCGCAGCATCGGGTCGAAGCCGTGGCGAGTCGCGGCGTCGAAGCGGATCATCGCCTTGTATGCCTCGGGTGCCAGCTCCGCCATGTTGAGGCGAGGCGGTTGCACCGGAAGTCGTTCTGTCGTGGTCATGACATCGACCCTACGAGCGATTGGCACTCTGTTATGGTCCATTTCCGTGCGCGCGGAGTGGGCCAGTTCGCTGAGTGAAGACCTCCACCTCGACCTGCGCGGGCCTCGCCTGCGCGACGGCCTGATGGAGGCGCTGCGCGACGCCATCCGCACCGGTCGTCTCGCGCCAGGTGCGAAACTGCCGTCCAGCCGCACGCTCGGCACGGATCTCGGAATCGCCCGGAACACCGTGGCGCAAGCGTATGCGGAACTCGTCGCCGAAGGCTGGCTCACCGCGCGGCAAGGCGCGGCAACCCGGGTTGCCCCGCGCGCCGAAATCGCGCCCGCACCGACCATGCCGAAGCCTGCGTCGCGCCACCGGATCGTGCACGACCTGCGCCCCGGTCAACCGGACCTGTCCGCGTTCCCCCGGGCAGACTGGCTTAAGGCCGCGCGGCGCGCACTGGCCGTCGCGCCCGACGACGCGTTCGGCTACGGCGGTCCGTACGGCCGCCCGGAGCTGCGCGAAGCCCTGGCTGAGTATCTCGCCCGCACTCGCGGCGTACGCGCGCACCCGGACCAGATCATGATCTGCACGGGTACGTCGCACAGTCTCATCGTCCTCGCCGAAGCACTGAAGCAGCGAGAAGCTGCGGCGGTCGCCGTAGAGGCGTACGGCTTGCAGGTGCATCGCGCGCATCTCGACAAGGTCGGCCTGGAGACCCCGCAGCTGCCGGTGGACGCCGACGGCGCGATGGTCGAACGGCTCAACGACCTGCCCGACGTCGGCGCGGTGCTGCTGACGCCGTCGCACCAGTTCCCCACCGGCGTCGCGCTGCATCCGGACCGCCGCGCCGCGGTCGTGGACTGGGCGCGCCGGACTGGCGGCCTGGTGCTGGAGGACGACTACGACGGCGAGTTCCGCTACGACCGCAGCCCGGTCGGCGCGATGCAGGGACTCGACCCGGAGCACGTGATTTACCTTGGCACCACCAGCAAAGCGCTCGCCCCGGGCCTGCGGCTCGGCTGGATGGTGCTGCCGCCGCGGATCGCCAGGGCCGCCGCCGAAGTCAAGGGCGAACGCGACCCGCATTCCGGCGTGCTCGACCAGCTCACGATGGCCGAGTTCATCACTTCGGGCAGCTACGACCGGCACATCCGCGCGATGCGGCTGCACTACCGCCGCCGGCGCGACCAGCTCGTCGCGGCGCTGGCCGAACACGCGCCGAACACGCGGGTGACCGGGCTGTCGGCCGGGTTGCAGGTGCTCGTGGACGTCCCCTCCGGCGAGGAAAACGCGGTGGTGCAAGGGTCCGCGTGGCAGGGGCTGGCCATGCACGGAATCGGCGCGTTCCGGCATCCCGACGCACCCGCGGACCGCGACGCGCTGGTGATCGGTTTCAGCACGCCGTCGGCGAGCGCGTGGTCGGGCGCGCTCGCCGCGTTGTGCCGGGTGCTCCCTTAGCCGCCTCCCTCGACCCGTTTCGAGTGGACAGACGCCGGGCTTGAACCCGGTGAAACAGAACACGGCCACCGGAAAGGGAAATTTCGCGGTTCGCTGCCGCGAGCCGCGGCGGTGGCCACCAAGGGCGGACACAGTCACTCCGCCGTGCCCGCGAACTAAGCCCGGCGTCTTCGCAGGTTTGCCGCGCCGGAGAGCGGGTAGCCGAACTGCGAGGGGCTAGAAGGGAGGACCCACAGTGAACGACAAAGCCGAGAACAAGGCCGAAGAACTTAAGGGTCGCGCCAAGGAGGCCGTCGGCAACGCCACGGACAACGAGCAGTGGCAGGCCGAAGGCAAGGCAGAGCAGGGCAAGAGCAACCTCAAGCAGGCTGCGGACAAGGTGAAGGACGCGTTCAAGAGCACCAAGGACTGACCGGACGCGCGTCGCCGAGAAGCCCGGGGCACCTCGCCCCGGGCTTCTTCCCTGCCAGCAAACTTGCGTGACGCGCAAACTTTGCGTGACGCGCAAGCAGTAGGCTAGGGTGGGCACATGACCGAGCGCCCGAACCTGCGAGACCGCCGCCGCCAAGAGACCCGGGTCGACATCTCCTGGGCGGCAGTACGGCTCACAGTCGAGCGCGGTCTGTCGAACGTGACAATCGAGGAAATCGCCCGCGCGGCCGGAGTTTCGCCGCGCACAGTCAACAATTACTTCTCCAGCAAAGCCGAAGCGATCGTCGCGCGGCACCAGGACCGAGCTCGCGGGATCGCTGATCACCTCCGTGCGCGCCCGGCGACGGAACCGCTGTGGACCGCGCTGCGGGAAGCCTCGCTGATGCAGCTCAACGCCGACCGCGACACCGCTCCCGGCGGCGCATCGGATCCACAATGGACAGCCGGGGTCCGGGTCATGATCGCGGAACCCGCGCTGGCGGGCGAATTCCTCAAAGCCAACGCCGCGGCCGAAGAAGCATTGGCCGAAGCGATCGCGGAACGCCTCGGCGCGGACGTCCACGACCTCCGCGTCCAGCTCATCGCCACCACGGCGGGCGGCGTGCTGCGCGCAGTCATCCAGGAATGGCTGCGCGCCTCCCCTCCCGCCGATCTGACCGACATCGTGCACCAGGCGTTCGACACCCTCGCCGAGGTGCTTCCCTGATCCCGCAAGGAGATCCCCATGTCCGCCGTCGTCATCGCGGGCGCCGGGCCGAACGGCCTGATGCTCGCCGCCGAACTCTGCCTTGCCGGAGTCCGCCCCACCGTCCTGGAGCGGCTCGCCGAACCCGACGGGTTGCGCCGTGCCAACGGTCTCGTCGGCCAGGTCGTGTCGCTGCTGCACCGGCGCGGGCTGTTCAAGAGACTCACCGGCGCCCTGGAACCCACTCCGGCCCCGCGGTTCGTCTTCGGCGCTTTCCCGATCGAATTCGCCGATCTGCCCAGAAACCCGATGTATCTCCTGCCGAAGCCGCAACACGAACTTGAGCAAACCCTGATCGAGCACGTCCGCGAACTCGGCGCCGAACTCCGCCGCGGCCACCAAATCACCGGCTTCACCCAGGACGAAACCTCAGTGACCGTGCAGGTGCGAGGACCGGACGGGCCCTACGAACTCGCCGCCGAATACCTCGTCGGCGCGGACGGCGGACGCAGCACGGTGCGCAAGCTGGCCGGAATCGACTTCCCCGGCGTCACGTGGGACGAGACGGTGGCCCGCAGCGCGAACGTCCGGATCCCGCAGTCGTTCGTCGACCCCGCGACCGGCGGACTGAAGCTGGAGACCGGCGTCATCCCGCCGTTCCAGCACCACCGCACGGAAACCGGGTTGTTCGTGTTCGCGCCGTTCGATCCGGCGAACCCGGCACTGTCGACCAACGAACGCGACGGTGCGGCGGATTTCGCCGAGGACGATCCGCTGACCATGGAAGAATTGCGCGCGAGCGTACAACGGGTACTTGGCGTCGACCTGCCGCTCGAACCGCCGTCCGGCCCCGGCCCGTTCCTGCTGCGCAGGCTGACCGGCGGCAACACCCGAATCGCCGAGACCTACCGGCGAGGCCGGGTGCTGCTGGTCGGCGACGCGGCCCACGTGCACTCCGCGATCGGCGGACCGGGGCTGAACCTCGGCCTGCAGGACGCGGCGAACCTCGGGTGGAAGCTCGCCGCGGAGGTCCAAGGCTGGGCTCCGCCGGGGCTGCTCGACAGCTACGAGGCCGAACGCCGCCCAGTGAGCGAGCGCGTGGTGATGCACACCCAGGCGCAGAGCGCGCTCGTCGCGCCCGGGCCGGAAGTCACCGCGCTGCGCGAATTCTTCACCGAACTGCTGGCCTATCCGGATGCCCGGCAGCACGTCGCCGACCTGATGTCCGGGGCCGACATCCACTACGGCGCCGACCCGAACACCGGCCGCTGGGCTCCCGACCTGCCGCTCGCCGACCCAGGCCCGCTGACCGCCGCCTACCAAGCCGCGCGCCCGGTACTGCTCGACCTGACTCGCGACGCCGTGCTCGCCGACGTGGCCGCGCCCTGGCTCGACCGCGTGACCACCGTGTCCACCACCGCGACGGGCGACGCGCCCACCGCACTGCTCATCCGACCGGACGGTTACGTCGCCTGGTCCTCCACCGACGCCGAACCAGACGTCGAGGCACTCCAAGCCGCTCTCACCCAGTGGTTCGGCGCACCGGTCAGGTCAGCCGTGTCGTCGCCACGTTGATGAGCGCCCCGGCCGGCAGCGTGCCGTCCGGGGCCACCAGCGACCGGGACGCCACCTTGAACGCGGTCCGCAGCCCCATCAGCTGCGTCTCGTCGAGGGCGTCGACCTGGTAGTAGGTGTCGTGGCAGGTCTGCCAGACCGAATCCGGCGGGCCGGACAGGTCCACCAGCAGCTGGTGCCACGCGACCGGCGCGAACCCGGCCGGGCCGAGAAGTGCGTCCAGGCCTTCGCGGGTGCGGCTGCGCGGGTCGCCGGAGGTCGGCACCTGCCGGTCCTCGGCGACCACCGCGAAGAGCGGACGGGCGACCTTCAAGAACACCTCCAGGGCGTCCGTCCCGCCGCCGCCGACGCCGATCACGAAGGTGCCGCCGGGCCGCAGTACGCGGGCGGTCCCGGCGATCACCTTCTCGACGTCGGACATGAGCATCAACGCCATGTGCGACACGACCGCGTCGTAGCTGTCGTCCTCGAACGGCAACTCCTGCGCGCGGCCTGGCCGCAGGTCCGCGTCGGCGAGCCCGGCCCGGCCGCGGGCGACGTCCAGCTGTTTGGCGGAAAGGTCGATGCCAGCGAGCTTTTCAGTACCGCGGCCGGCGAGCACGGCCAGCAGTGCGCCGTCCCCGCAGCCGAGGTCGAGCACGCTGCCCGGCCGGCCCACGTGGTCAGCGAACGCCTCATACACCGAGCGTCCGTCGACGCGGCCCCGCTCGGCCAGTTCGGACGCAGCTGCCGGGTTCCGGTCGTGAAAGTCGCGCAGGAACTCTTCGGCGGGCGTCATCATGCCCGTGACGGTAGCGCGAACGGTCACTTCAGCAGCTCCGTTTTGGCCAGGTTGACGCACAGCCCGGCCGGAAGCCGACCGTCCGCGGTGCGCAACCGCTCGGTTTCGGCAAAGAAGGCCGAGCGCAGCCGGGCCAGCTGTGCGTCGTCGAGAGTGTCGGTCGAGTAATACGATTCACAGCACAGCGTCCACACCTCGTCCGGCGCGGCGGTCAGGTCGATCTCGTACGGCTCCCAGGAAACCGGGGCGAACCCGGCCGGAGCGAGCACCTCGTCGATCCCCTCGCGATGCGACGTGCGCCGTTCGGCGGTGTAGGTGGCCCGTCGTTCCTCCGGCACCTCCCGGAACAACGGCCGGGCCAATTCCAGGAACACCGGAGTCGCGCCGGTCGATTCGGGACCACTGACGACCACTGCGAACTTCCCGCGCGAAGCCAGCACCCTGGCGACCTCGGCAGCGACCACCTCGGGGTTGTCCATGAGCATGAACGCCATGTGCGACACGACCGCGTCGAAGCTGTCGTCCTCGAACGGCAGTTCCTGCGCCCGCCCGTGACGCAGTTGCGCACCGGTCAGCTCGGGCCGCTGCCGAGCAAGCGCGAGCTGCCCCGCCGACAAGTCGACGCCGGCGAGCTTTTCCGCGCCGTCATGGGCGAAAGCGGCCAGCAACGCACCGTCGCCGCAGCCGAGATCGAGGACCCGGCGCACGGGCGCGACGCGCTCGGCCAGCACCTCGTAACTCGTCCGGCCGTCCCCGGTCACCCGGCCGGACTCGATCAGCACGGACATCGCGTCCGGTTTGCGATCGTGGTACTCGCGCAGGTAATTCTCCGCGGCGGAGGTCATGCTCCGAAGGTAGCGAATTCCTGGTACCCCTGTGGCATGGACGAAGAAGCTCTGCTCGGCATCGACGTCGGCACGACCGCGGTGAAAGTCGCGGCGTTCGCGCCGGACGGCCGGGAACTCGCGGCGCGTTCGGTGCCCTACCCGATCGCGCGGCCGAGGCCCGGCTGGGTCGGGCAGGATCCGGAAGACTGGTGGAAGGCAACGGAAACCGCGCTGCGCACCGTCCTTTCCGGACTTCCCGCCGGTTCGGTGCGCGCTGCCGGGATCGTCAGCCAGGTCAACACCCATCTTCTCGTCGACCACGACCTGCGGCCGCTCACTCCCGCAGTGATCTGGCAGGACCAGCGCTGCGCGGAGATCGCCGCGGAACTCGACGCACGCTTCACCGACGACGACAAGAAACGCATCTGGGGCGGCCCGATCGTGCTGGATGCGTCGTTCGCCGGTGCCCGGGCGGCGTGGTTCGCCCGCGAACAACCGGAGCAGTGGTCCCGCGCGCGCTGGATGCTGAGCCCCAAGGACTTCATCGGTGCCCGGCTCACCGGCCGGGTCGCGACCGATCTACTGTCCGGCGTGCGCATCGCGGGCGCTTCCGGCTACCTGCCCGAAGCGGTCGCCCTGGTGGACGGACTCGGCGACCGCCTGCCGGAACTACTCGCCCCCGAGGAAACCCTCGGCCACGCCGCCGTGCTGGGCGATGCCCCGGTCGTCGTGGGAACCATGGACGCGTTCGGCGCGGTTTTCGGCACGCGCACCACAGAACCGGGCCGCGCGATGGTCACCTGCGGGACATCGTTGGTAGTCGCAGCCGCCTCGCGCCGGAACGAACCGGTCCGCGGCCTGGTCACCTTCCCGCCACGAGGCGACGTCGTCGTGCACGCCGGGCCCACGCAAGCCGCCGGCGACGCGGTGCGCTGGTGGAGCCGGGTGTCCGGACTGTCCGTGCCAGAGGTGTTCGCCTCCGCCGCGGAAGGCAAGCCCGGCGTGGTGTTCCTGCCGCATCTGCAAGGCGAACGCGCGCCGCTGTGGGATCCAGACCTGCGCGGCAGTTTCCTCGGCCTGACCTCGTCCACGAGCACCGCGGACCTGTCGCGAGCCGTACTGACCGGAGTGGCGTTCTCGGCGCGGCACGTACTGGAAACCGTCGAGGAAGCCTGCGGCGAACCCCTCCCGTCGGTGACGTTCTCCGGCGGCGGCGCACGCAGCGACCTCTGGACCCAGCTCCACGCCGACGTCCTGTGCCGCCCCGTCGAACGCCTCCGCGTGCACGACAGCGCCGCACTCGGAGCCGCCCTGCTCGGTGCGGTCGGCGCGGGCCTATACCCGGACATCGAAACCGCCGCAGCCACGACCGTCGCCGTGGAGCGAACCTTCGCCCCAGAGACCGACTTGACCGGCCTGTACGAGGCGTATCGCGCGGCGCACGAAGGGCTCGCGAGAGTGCACGAACGGCTGGCGCGATGGTGATCTAATGGCCAGCATGGAAACCCTCCGCTACGGCAACGAGCCCAGCCAGTTCGTCGAGCTCCACGGGACTCCGGGCGGGCGGGGCACGGCGATCCTGTTGCACGGCGGATGGTGGCGCGCCCGGCACGACCTGCACCAGCTCGACCCGATGGCGGCCGACCTCGTCGCCGCGGGCTGGTACGTGGCGAACCTCGAGTACCGGCGCGTCGACGGCGACACCGGCGGCTGGCCGCAAACCCTGGACGACGTGCTCGCCGCGATCTCCGCTGTCGAACGCCCCGCCGCACTTCCGACAGTCGCGATCGGACACTCCGCGGGCGGACACCTGGCCCTGCTGGCCGGCGGCGCGCTCTCCGGTGTCGTCGCACTGGCCCCGATCACCGACGTCCCCCGAGCGCGAGCTGAGGAATTGGGCGAAGGCGCCGCCGGCCTGTTCCTGACCGGCGACGACCCGGCGGCCTCGCCAATCCGGCAACTCCCGGTCGGCTGCCCGCAACTGGTCGTCCAAGGCGACGCCGACGTCCGGGTCCCGGTGGCGCACAGCCGCGACTACGTGGCCGCGGCGAAGGCGGCTGGCGACGACGTGGACTACGTCGAACTCCCCGGCGTCGACCACTTCCGCCTGATCGACCCGGCCGACGAGCCGTGGCGGCCCGTCCGCGAATGGCTCGGCCGGCGGTTCAGCTGACGTCCGCCTCCACAAACCGATGCCCGGCGGTGTTCTCGATGACCACCGCCGCCACCTGCGCCGGGTCGACGACCGCCGTGCCGTAGAGGTACGCGCCGTCCCGCGCCGCCCGCTCCGACACCATCCAGCCGCCCGCGACCTGGCGCTGGCCGTTCTTGCTGAGGACGACGAGCAGGCATTTCTGCCCGGCCGGAATGCCGGTCACCGAGCCGTCCACGCGCACCCATCCGGTCTCCGGCACGATGTTCGCGGTGAGCCGGGTCTGCCCGCTCGCGTCCGCGCCGGAAACGACCTTCGTGCCAGGAACCACGCTGGTCGACGGCGGCGGCGTGGTCGGCACCGCCACCGCGGGCCCGGACCAGCTGCGCCCCACCAGCACCCCGACGCCCACCGCGACCGCGGCCACCACGACCGCCGCGGCGACCGCCATCGACCGCCCCCGCCCGGCCTGAGCGCGCGACTCCGCGCGAACCCGGTCGACGGTCCGCCGCATCACCAGGTCCGCGCCCACCGGCGGCCCTTCCAGCAACGCCTCCGGCGGCAACTCGCCGAGGAAACTCTGCACCTCGCGCAGGGACGCGGCCTCGGCCCGGCACCGCTCGCAGCCGTCCAGATGCGCCTCGACGTCGCGCTGCTCGCCCGAGGCGAGCTGACCGGTCAGGTATCCCGCCAGGTCGACGTGTTCGTCGGCAGTGTTCATCCGGCCACTCCTTCCGCTCGCCGGAACTCTTCCCGCAACGCCCGCAACCCGTAATACGAGCGGGACTTCACCGTGCCCGGAGGAATCCCGAGCCGCTCAGCCGCTTCCGCGACGCTCCGCCCCTGCAGATACATCTGCTCGAGCACCTCGCGATGCTCCGGGGAAAGCCCGTCCAGCGCGGCGAGCACCACCATCGAGTCGACGACCTGGTCGGCGTGATCCCGCTCGACCGGCCCGCCCGCCGGGGACTCGGCCACCTCCTGCGGCCGCGCCTCCTTGGCCCGGAAACGGTCGATCACGAGGTTCCGCACCACGGTGAGCAACCAGCCGCGCACCGACCCGCGCCCGTTGACCAGGCTGTCCGGACTGCGCCACGCGCGGACCAGCGCCTCCTGCACCACGTCCTCCGCCGCCGCGCGGTCGCCGAGCAGCCGGGTGGCGTAGGCGAGCATCGCACGCCCGTGCTCCTCGAAAAGCGCGCGGACCAGCGCCTCGTCCGCAACCGCCCGCCGGTGACGGGCCCTGAACCCGGCCATGCCCCGATCATCCTCCCGATCGAGGCCGATTGTCCCGCACCGGTGCGGTGTTGCTTCGCGGCGCGGCTTCTTCGCCGCGGTCGTTCTCTTTCCGCAATTGCTTCTGAATTGGGGCGCCGCTTCCCCGATCGATACCCGCCCACCAGCGTGGTTCCGCCGACACGATCGGGGAACGCGCCGCCTGCGGGCCCCGGACCTGGGCTAAGTTCGAAATCGATCCAGCCGGAAGGCTTGCTCACCAGGTCGGCGCACGCCGGTGCCGTGCACTGGGATCACCGTCCCGGCCGCCCGACCGCCCTGGAGCCGCCGGGAGCGCTGCGCACACCGCCCTCCCGGCGGCTCCGGGGCAACCTTGGGACCGTTTCGCTCCCGGCCGTCCAATGAGCATGCCGGTAGCGAGGTGCGCTGCCCGGGCGGATTCAGCTGGAGTTCGGGCTTCCTTTGCTCCGGGACATTCCGGCTCAAGCAGCTGCGGTGACTCTCGTCTGGACGACGAGCAGGCATCGCCAGCGCGGCCAGTTCGCGGACGTGCTCGGTTGTCGCTTCCTGGGTCGTGGCCGCCCCGGTGCCTGCGGCCATCGCACCGGATCGGCTCTTGCCAACGCCACGATGGTCGCTGACCGGAGTCCGCTGAGCCGTGGCGGCCTCGACAGCCCAGTGGCTCGGCACAGCACAGTGGCTCGGCACAGCCCAGTGGCTCGGCACAGCACAGTGGCTCGGCACAGCACAGTGGCTCGGCACAGCACAGTGGCTCGGCACAGCACAGTGGCTCGGCACAGCACAGTGGCTCGGCAAAGCATGGCGGCTCGGCACAAATCCCGGGCCACACACTTAGCCGCGCCCGACCTTGCTGCCTTACCTGCACCCGCCTTTGCTGCCTTACCTGCGCCCGCCTCTGCTGCCTTCGCTGCGTCCGACCTTGTCGCGCGAGCGCCCGAACACCCCAACCGTCCACAAAGGACTCAAGCAGCGGCCGCTCCGAGGTCCGTCAAGACCACCGGGCTCGCCGGGGCTCCCCTGCGGCGGGCGATTCTCACCAGGCCCCGGCGGCGCAGGCGGTCCATCGCCTGCGTTTCCCACAGCGGGACCCGCCCGCCGACCGACCACAGGTAGCATTCCGCGGCCCCGGCGAACCCGTTGCGGACCACCACCAGCCCGCGCCGGACGTCGTCCAGTGCGTGTACGTCCTCCTCGACGAGCACCATGACCGGCTCCCTCCGTCCCCTTCATGGTGAAACGTCCGGGGCCGCTGGCACATCCGGGAATCCACCTCAGGGGTCCCCTGGAGAAAGGGGGTCGCCCTCGCCTCGCGGACCTGGCAGGATCGGGCCCTGTGCGGCCGCAGACGATCGCGTGCGACGAGTCCGGCTCGGAGGGCGTGAACCTGATCGGCGCGAACACCGCGGTATTCGCGCACGCCGCCGTCCGGCTGGAACCCGAGGACGCCGCTGAATGCGTTGCGCGGCTGCGGGAACTCATCGGTTCCCCCGCGCTCGAGTACAAAGCCAACCACCTCCTGCGCGCCAAAAACCGCGCCGCCTTGGAGTGGCTGCTCACCGAACCCCTCGCCGACGCCGCCAGTGTGGTGCTCGTCGACAAGGCGTTGTTCCTCGCGGGCAAAATCGTCGACCTGCTCGTCGACCAGACCCCCTACCCGGAATGCCTGCGAACCCGTCCGGATGCCCGAGCCCGTGCCCTGCATCGAGACGGTCCCCGCCTCCACGGACCCCGCCGCTGGACCGAATTCCTGCGCTCGTTCACCGGACTGTTGCGCACCTCGAATCGCCGCCTTCCCGCGATCAGTCCCGACGAATTCTTCGCCCAGACCGACGTCCTCGGCGATCTGGTCGCGGCCCGCCCGCAGGTGACCGCCCTGCGCGACGAACTCCTCGCGAACCCGGGCCTCGTCCCGCCGCTCGACCCGTTGATGCCCGCCCTCGCCGACACGATCGCGTTCTGGCGGCCGGAAAACGTCATCCACGACGAGCAGCCGTCCCTCACCCCGGCCCGGCTCTCCCAACTGCTCAACCTGCCACCGCGGTGGCGATTCGTCGACTCGAGATCGCAACCGCGGGTCCAGATCGCCGATTTCCTGGCCGGAGTCGCCCGGCGGCTGACCGAGGAAACCCTGCACGGCGACGGGGACGCGGAACTGGTCAAACTGCTGCGGCCGTACGTGCTTCCGGCGTCAGTCTGGATCGGTGATCCGGCGGACTAGTCCCGCCGCAGCAGCACACGTACTGCACTCCCGGCCGCTGTTTCGGCGGATCCTGGCTGGCTTACCGAGAGCATCCGCCCCGCGAAGGAGTCACTGATCCCGCGGATCGACGACGTGCACGGCGGCTTCCTCGGCCGACGCCGCACCGCCGTCGATGCCCACGTCCGACGCATACAGCTCCGCCTCGGTGTCGGGGCCGAAGCCCGCGTTGGAGGCAACCAGGCGGCCCGCGCGGAAGTCGCCGACCTCGTCGTCGACCAGCTCGCCGTCGGTGTCGTCAGTGTCGCCGAGGCCGTCGCCGTCGGTCGCGCGGATCTCCGGGAGTTCGCGGGCCAGGCGGCCGGCCCAGCTTTCCCCGGCGGCCTCTTCGGCGGCGGTGGTGCCCCAGTCGCGAGTCGCGAGTGGACGTTCCGGCGGCGAATACCCCTCGTCGTAAGGGTCGCCGTCCTCCAAGGTGTCTTCGGGATCCAGCACGCCGGTGTCGGCGTTGTCTTCGATGTCGTCGTCCACTGCTCCTCCTTTCCGCGTGCCCAGGTTACTGCCGCCCGCTAGCCTGTGCGCTCACGCCGGGTGGAGGAACGATGACTCAGTGGAGCGGTCCCACGCTGATCGCCGTGTTCGCCGGATTCGGGCTGGCGTTCGTTCTGGTAGTGCCGTACGTGGCGGTCAGCTATCGGAAACGCGGCGAACTGGGGATGCTGCGCGCGATCGCCGCGCCGGCGTTCCTCGTGTACTGCTTCGCGCTGGTCACCTACACGCTGCTGCCCCTGCCGAACGTCGACGCGGCGTACTGCGCGGCGCACGAATCGCTGCGGCAACCAGTATGGAATCCGCTTCAGTTCCTTGACGACATGAAACAGTTCAACACCGGGCTGCTGGATAATCCGGCGCTGCGGCAGGTGTTGTTCAACGTCGCGTTCTTCGTGCCGTGGGGCGTGTTCCTGCGGCGGTTGTTCGGGCGGAGCATCGGGTTCGCGATCGTCAGCGGGTTCTTCGTGTCGCTCGCCATCGAGACGACTCAGCTGACCGGCGTGTGGTTCCTGATGGAGTGCCCGTACCGGCTGTTCGACACCGGCGACCTGCTGGCGAACACCGTCGGCGCGGGGGTCGGCGCGCTTCTCGCTCCTGTGCTGCGCCGCTCCGGACGGCTGCGTCCGGCCGACGAACCGCGTCCGGTCCTCGCCCGGCGGCGGCTGCTGGGCATGGTGCTCGATCTGATCTCGGTCACGCTGGTGGGCGTCGTGCTGAGCATGATCGCGCTCGCGGTGCAGTACGTCACGAAGGGCACGCTGCAGAACAACACGCTGATCGACGACGTCCTCGGCCGGTGGGTGCCCACTGCGGTTCTGCTGCTGATCGTGCCGCTGGCGGGCAACGGCGCGACGCCTGGTCAGCGCGCGGTTCTGCTGACGGTGGTGCGTGCGGACGGGAGGCCGCCGTCGGTGCTGCAGACGATCGTCCGGTTCCTGATCGGGTCGGGCGGCTATTTCATTATGGTCGGCTTGGACTCCGGGTGGACGTCGCTGTGGCTGCTGGCGCATCTGGTGTTCATGGTCTTCACCCGGGGACATCGGGGCCTGACCGGACTGGTGTGCCGGTTGTCCGTCGTCGATACGCGAGCAGCGGTCCGGGAGCCGGTTGCCCCGCCAGGGTGATGTCGTTTTTTCGCGAGGTTTCGTGCGCGCGGCGGGGCAGACTGGTCGACGTGTACGAGGAGACCGAACGCTGTGTCCGCGCGGTGCAGTCGAAAGACGACCGGTTCGACGGGTGGTTCTTCACCGCGGTGCTGACCACGCGGATCTACTGCCGGCCAAGTTGTCCGGTGGTGCCGCCCAAGGTCGAGAACATGCGCTTCTACCCGAGCGCGGCCGCCGCGCAGGCCGCCGGATTCCGCGCCTGCAAACGCTGCCGGCCCGACGCGTCGCCCGGTTCGCCGCTGTGGAACGAACGCGCCGACGTCGTGGCGCGCGCGATGCGCCTGATCGGCGACGGAGTCGTCGACCGGGAAGGCGTGCAGGGGCTCGCCGCGCGGCTCGGGTACAGCGTGCGGCAGGTCGAACGCCAGGTACAGGCCGAACTCGGCGCGGGCCCGCTCGCACTCGCCCGGGCCCAGCGCGCCGAAACCGCCCGGCTGCTGATCGAAACCACCACGATGCCGATGAGCGATATCGCGCACGCCGCAGGGTTCTCCAGCATCCGGACGTTCAACGAAACCGTGCGGGCCGTCTTCGCCCTGACGCCGAGCGAACTGCGTTCGCGCGTACGCGGCGGCAAGCGAGCCAAGTCGCCGGGCGTGCTGTCGCTGCGGCTCCCGTTCCGCCGGCCGCTGTGCCCGGACAACCTGTTCGGGCACCTGATCGCGACTGCGGTCCCGGGCGTCGAGGAATGGCACGACGGTGCTTACCGCCGCACCCTGCGCCTGCCGCACGGCCACGGCGTCGTGTCCCTTCGTCCGGAGCCGGACAACGTCGCGTGCCGCCTGAGCCTCACCGACCTGCGCGACCTGTCCGCCGCGATCAGCCGCTGCCGCTGGCTGCTGGACCTGGACGCCGACCCGGTGGCAGTCGACGAGCAACTCGCCTCGGACCCGACTCTCGCGCCCCTGGTCGCCGCCGCTCCGGGCAGGCGCGTCCCGCGCACGACCGACGCGGCCGAGTTCGCCGTGCGGGCCGTTCTCGGTCAGCAGGTCTCGACCGCGGCCGCCCGTACTCACGCAGCGCGTCTGGTCTTGGCGCACGGCACCCCGATCGAGGACCGGGAAGGCGGCCTGACCCACCTGTTCCCCTCGCCCGAGGCAATGGCGGAACTGGACCCGGAAACGCTGGCGATGCCGAAGTCCCGCCGCGCGACCCTGCTGGGTCTGGTGTCGGCGCTGGTTTCCGGCGACGTCGACCTGACCGCAGGCGGCGATTGGGTCCACGCTCGCGCACAACTGGCCGCGCTGCCGGGTTTCGGCCCGTGGACAGTGGAGAGCATCGCCATGCGCGCCCTCGGCGATCCGGACGCCTTCGTCGCGACCGACTTGGGCGTGAAGATCGCCGCCGAAACCCTAGGCCTGCCAACGAGTCCGGCCGCGTTGATCGCGCACGCCAGCCGATGGCAGCCGTGGCGCGCGTACGCGGTCCAGCACCTCTGGGCGACCGGTGACCATCCGATCAACCGGATTCCCGCGGTGTCGGCATGATCGTGGTGCACACGGTCATCGACAGTCCCGAAGGCCTGCTGACCCTCATGGCCCGCGACGGCGGCTTGGCCGGCCTGTACATCGGCGACGCGCAGTACCGCCCGCCACGCGCGGTCTTCGGCGACCGGGACGACCGCCCGTTCGTCGCGGCGACGCGTCAGCTGCACGAGTACTTCGCCGGTGGCCGGGTCGAGTTCGACCTTCCGTTAGCTTTCAGTGGCACTCCTTTCCAAGAGACGGTG
The DNA here is from genome assembly GCF_055633755.1 of Amycolatopsis sp. NPDC114484. Taxonomy (NCBI): domain Bacteria; kingdom Bacillati; phylum Actinomycetota; class Actinomycetes; order Pseudonocardiales; family Pseudonocardiaceae; genus Amycolatopsis; species Amycolatopsis sp. NPDC114484. The sequence goes on from NZ_JBVKDQ010000003.1 coordinate 504,855, forward strand.
TGGCGGGCGCTCCTGCAGATCCCGTACGGCGAGACGACGACCTACCGGGAGCTGGCGGAGTCGATCGGCCGCCCGACGGCGTCCCGTGCGGTCGGCCTGGCGAACGGCCGGAACCCCATCGGCATCGTGGTGCCGTGCCACCGGGTGCTGGGCAGCGACGGATCGCTGACCGGCTACGCGGCTGGGGTGGAGTGCAAGCGGAGGTTGCTGGAGTTGGAGCGGGGCGGCCAGTTGGCCGCGGGCTGAAGCTCGGCTCGGCTCGGCTCGGCTCGGCTCGGCTCGGCTCGGCTCGGCTCGGCTCGGCTCGGCTCGGCTCGGCTCGGCTCGGCTCGGCTCGGCTCGGCTCGG